>DASUMJ010000071.1:0-11834 GCA_036277775.1 Candidatus Limnocylindrales bacterium | reverse complement strand
CGGGCGCTTCGGTGGTTCGCTCCGCCTGCATCAGGTATTCGTCGGAGTACCCCACGACCAGCAACGCGTCATCGAGCGACGGCAGCACCTTCGGCAAGTCTGGAGTCGGTACGACCGCGCTCGGTGTGGGCGGGGAGGTCGAGCTGCCAGGCGACGCGACGGCGTAACCGCTAGACGCTACGCCGCCGGCTGAGCAGGCTGCGAGCAATGCGGTCGCGACGATGATGAGCAAAGCACGTCCGCCTGGGAGACCCACGCTGTCAGTGTCGCCTTCAGTCCCTGTCGGTCAAGGGCTGACTGGCCGGGTTGGTCGCTCGGCGTGACGTCACCAGTCCAGCAATCCCTCCGACGCGGCCCAGACCTGGCCCATGACGACGGCACCGCTTCCGGCCGGGTCCATGAAGTTCGGCTGGGCGCGATCGAGGATGAGGTGGGGCCGCATCCGGACCTGGACGAGGCGGGTGGCGTCGAACGTCAGCTCGAGCGTGATCCCCTCCATCGTGGGTTCGGACCAGGTCTGGTCGAAGACGAAGTTGCCGAGCGCGTACCAGATCGGCTTGCCCTGATAGACCTCGATGCCGGCCGCCCAGTGGGCGTGGTTGCCGATGACCATGTCGGCGCCTGCGTCGATCGCCGCCTGGGCGAGCTTGCGCTGCCCGGCGAACGGCGTCGGGTCGTACTCCGTGCCCCAGTGCGGGAAGACGATGACGAGGTCGGCCCCGGCGGCGCGGGCTGCGGCCACGTCGGTCGTGAGGTTCTCCGCGGTCATCGGTGCGCTGCCGGCCCGCTCGGGCCCGGCGAAGTAGCCGCCCGCGATCGTGTCGTAGCCGAGGATCGCGACGGTCACGCCGCCCGCCACGAGGAGCGCCGGGGCACGGGCGGCGGCCAGGTTCGCCCCGGCACCGCTGGACGCCAACCCATGCGCTTCGAGGTTCGCGATCGTCTCGAGGATCCCGCGGGCGCCGGCGTCCCGGATGTGGTTGTTCGCGAGCGACACGTAGTCGAGCCCGGCGTTCACGAGGCCCTCGATGTACGCCGGGTTGGCGCTGAAGACGGTGCCCCGGGGGTGGAACCGGAAGTCGTTCGGGGCGGGGTTCTCGAAGTTCGCGATCGCGAGGTCTGCACCGGTGAGGAGCTCCCGCATCGCCCCCTCGTCGCCGGTCCGCTCCGTGTACGGCAGGTCCCAGCCGAACGCCGAGCAGTCGCGGCAGCGGCCGGTGATCCGGACCGACCCGCCGTCGAACGGGAAGTCGGCGCCTCTGGGCGAGCCCTGGATCGCGAGCGACACGCCACGGTCGAGGAGGATGTCGCCGCCCGCCACGAGCGTCCAGGCCGTGGCCGGGTCGTAGTCCGGAGCCAGCATCCCGGGGTCGCGCATCGGGGCGCGCCGGATCTCGGCCTGGAGCGGCCAGGCCTCGAGCGTGGCCACCCGGTCCACGCCGAACAGGGCCGCGCCCTCCCAGCCGAGCGCCTTCAGAGCCGGTCCGACGTCGTCGAGGAAGACGAAGGCCAGCCGCTCCCGGCTCGTGGCGAGGTCGGCCGTCAGGGTGGCGAGGTCGGGCACGACGAAGAACCGGGTCGACTCGTGCGGGTAGCCCAGCCCGAGCGCCTGGAGCACCCGGAACTGGTCCTCCGCGAGGACCTCGATGCCGTCGTAGCGCTCCGACGTCCCGGCGAGGACCGCCTCGACCTCGGCGGCCGACGTCTCCGTCCAGGGCGCCCGGAAGTCGGTGACCGGCACGACCGGCACCCGGACGACCGTCGGGGTGGCGGCGGGGCTCGGCGTCGGCGTGGCCGGGGCCACGGCGGTCGTCGGCTCGGACGTGACCTGGGGTGGCGGACCGCTGGAATGCGAGACCGCCGGCGAGGTCGCCGGGTCGCAGCCCGCGGCGAGGAGCGCCGCGACGATCAGGCCAACGATGCTCGGGACGGCGCCGCGGACGGCGCGGCGATCAGGGCGGGATCGGCGGGATCGGCGGGGCGTCGCGGTCACGGGCATCCAGGCCACACCGGGAGGGTACCGCGGGACGAGGGGACGCCCCGTTCGGGCGGGCGAACGGGGCGTCGGGTGCAGTCGAAGATGGCGGACCCGACCGGATTCGAACCGGCGATCTCCAGCGTGACAGGCTGGCATGTTGGGCCGCTACACCACGGGTCCAGTGCGGCGACTGCGGAGGATAGCAGGCCGGCGACCCCTTGTCAGAGGCGGCGATCCCGGGGCAATGATCCGGCCGGGTCGGCCGGAGCCTCCCCGACGACGCGGTATCCTGCCGTGGCTGATGGACCTCATCGACTTCCGCTCCGACACCGTCACGAAGCCGACCGACGAGATGCGCCGGGCCATGGCCGCGGCCGAGGTCGGGGACGACGTCCTGGGCGAGGACCCCACCGTCCTGGCGCTCGAGGAGCGCGCCGCCGAGCTCCTCGGCAAGGAGGCCGGCCTCTTCGTCGCGTCCGGCACGATGGGCAACCTCGTGGCCCAGCTCGCGCACCTCGCGCGCGGCCAGGAGACGATCGCCGGCCGCCAGCACCACGTCGTCCTCGACGAGGCCGCCGGCCATGCCGTGATCGTCGGGACGTCCATCCGGGGGCTCGACGAGCGACCGGACGGGACCCTCGACCTCGACGAGATCCGCAGCGCGTTCCGGAACCCGGACGATCCGCACGAGCCGCTCACCGGTCTCATCACCCTCGAGAACACCCACGCCCACTCCGGAGGCCGGCCGCTGACCGTCGGCTACACGGCCGATGTCGCCGCGATCGCCCACGACCACGGCGTGCCGCTCCACGTCGATGGCGCCCGGTTCTGGAACGCGGTCGTGGCACTCGGCGTCCGTGCCACCGAGCTCGCCGGCCCGGCGGACACCGTGACGTTCTGCCTTTCGAAGGGCCTCGGCTGCCCCGTCGGGAGCGTCGTCGTCGGCAACAAGACCGTGATCCGGCGGGCCCATCGCGGCCGGAAGCTCGTCGGGGGCGGGATGCGCCAGGCCGGGATCCTCGCGGCCGCGGGCCTCGTCGCGCTCCGAGACGGCGACGCGGGGATGATCGACCGGCTGGCCGACGACCACGCCAACGCGCGTCGCCTGGCCGAGGCGCTCTCGGCCATGCCGGGCATCCTGTCGCCCGGCGACATCGCCCAGCCCGGCGACGGGCCGCTCGACCCGGGCCGGGTCGTCACGAACTTCGTGCTGTTCCGGGTCGGTCGCGACCGGGCGGCCTTCCTGGAGGCGACACGGGCGCGCGGCGTCCTTCTCGAGCAGTACCCGCACGGCCAGATCCGTGCGGCGACGCACGTCGGGATCGGCCCGGCCGAGATCGACGCGACGATCGCGGCCGTCCGCGAGGCCCTCCGCGAGACGAGCCCCCGGCCCGTGCCCGCGGTGGCCGGGGCGTGACGGGACCCCGGACCCTCGGCGGCGTCACGCTCCCTCGACCCGCGCCGGCACCGGACCGCGGGCGCCTCGACGACGCGTTCTACGACCTCGTCGAGGCCCGCTTCGTCCGGGTCGTGACCGAGGAGCCGGTCTTCGCGACCTACCTCGGGATCCATGCCTGGGACGACCGGCTCGGCGACCCGTCGCGCGACCACGTCCTCGGCGAGCTCGACGCCGAGCGGCGCCACCTCGCCGCCGTGGAGGCCCTCGACCCGGCCGGCCTGTCGCCGGGCGTGCGCTTCGAGCGCGACCTGGAGATCCACAACCTCCGGCGGGTGATCTTCGACACCGACGTCGTCCGCCGCTGGGAGCGGCGTTCGTCCGGCATCGACGCCCTGGGGGACGCCCTCTTCGTGCTCTTCGCCCGCGACTTCGGGACGCCGGCCGAGCGCTACGCCGCGATCGCCGGTCGGCTCGAGGCGCTGCCCGAGCATCTCATCGCCCACCGGACCCGGGCCTCGGGGCCGCAGGTCCGATCGTGGCAGCAGCTCGAGGTGGCGTCGGCGCGGGAGATGCCGGCGTTCCTCGCCGAGATCGTCGCTGCGGCCGAGGGCTTCGGGTTCCCCGCGGCGGACCTCCGCCGGATCCGGCGGGCCGTCCGAGCCGCAGAGGCCGCGATCGAGGAGCACGCCCGCTGGGTCGAGTCGACGCTCGCGGCCGGCACCGACAGCTGGGCCCTCGGTCGCGAGCGCTACGACGAGCTCGTCCGGCTCCGGGCCTTCGACGGCCTGGACGCCGACGCGATCCTCGAGATCGGCCGCGAGCAGCTTGCGAAGAACCACGCCGACCGGGAGGCGGCCGCCCGCGATCTCGACCCCGACGCCACGACCCTGGAGGTCGTCGATCGCGTGAAATCGGACCACCCCCCGACGTTCGACGCGGCCCTCGACGAGTACCGCACGGCGATGGCGCGAGCCCGCCGGCACCTCATCGATCGGGACCTCGTGACGATCCCGCCCGGCGAGCGGGTCGAGGTCGTCGCCACGCCGACGTACCTCCGGCGGGTCATGCCGTTCGCGGCCTACTTCTCGCCCGCGCCCTTCGATCCGGACCCGGTCGGGACGTACGTCGTCACCCCGTCGGTCGACGACGATCCGGCCGCGATGCGGGAGCACTACCGGGCCGCCATCAGCAACACGAGCATCCACGAGGCCTACCCGGGCCACCACCTCCAGCTCGCGATCGCGGTCCGCCATCCGTCGCTGACGCGGCTCTTCTGCGAGGCCCCGGAGTTCGTCGAGGGCTGGGGGATGTACAGCGAGCAGATGATGCGGGAAGAGAGCTTCGATGACGGTCCCGCGTTCCGGCTCGCGCTCGCGACCGATGCGATCTGGCGGGCCTGCCGGATCGTCCTCGACATCCGGATGCACCGCGGCGAGCTGTCGATCGAGGAGGCCACCGAGTACCTCGTCGAGCAGACCCGGTTCGAGCGACCGAACGCCGCCGCCGAGGTCCGCCGCTACACCTCCTCGCCGACCTACCCGCTGTCGTACCTGCTCGGCAAGGTCCTCATCCTCGGCCTCCGGGATGGCGAGCGCCGCCGGCTCGGTTCGGCGTTCTCGCTCCGTGACTTCCACGACACGCTCCTCCGGAACGGCTCGATCCCGGTCAGCTTCCATCGCCGCCTCCTGGCCGGCGAGCCCGGGATCACGACGCGGCCGACGGCGGGTGCCGGGAACGCGGACCGTGCAGGCGCCAACGGGACCGATCGCGCCGCCGCGCGGCACTGACGCCGGCACGTGCAGGTCATCCCGGCGATCGATCTCGAGCGCGGCCGCTCCCGGGTCGTGTTCTGGCCCGGGGTCGCCTCCGGGATCGGCGCCCCGACGGACCGGCCGGACCGGATCGCCGAGCACTTCGTGGGTCTCGGTGCTCCGCTCGTCCACCTCGTCGACTTCGACGGCGCCCGGTCGGGGACGCCCGCGAACCTCGAGGCGGTCGGCGCGATCGCGGCACGCATCGCCACCCCGATCCAGCTCGCGGGCGGGGTGGACACGCCCGACGGCATCCGGCTCGCGTTCGCCGCCGGCGCGACGCGCGTGCTCGTGGGGCTCGCCGTCGCCGACGATCCGGCGGCGCTCCGAGCCTGCCTCGCGGTGGCCGGCGACTGGCTGGCCGTCGGCCTCGATGCGCGCGAGGATCGGCTCGCCGCGTTCCCGTGGCGCCGGCCCCGCGTCCCGTCGCTCCGGGAGCTCGCGGACGAGCTCGTCGGGGCGGGCGTCGGGCGGCTCGTCCTGGGCCATGGCGGCTCGGACGTCGAGGTCGCCGCGCTCGCCGACCTGGCCCGGACCGTCGACGTCGAGCTGCTCGTCGCGGGCGGTGTCCGCGACCTCGACGCGATACGCCGCCTGCGCGATGCCGGCGCGGGCGGCATCATCCTCGGTGAGGCGCTCCTGTCCGGGGCGATCGACTACGCCGCCGCCCGGGAGGCCGCCGCATGACCAGTCCCGCCAGTTCGCAACGCCGCGGCGCGACGCCCGCCCTGGCCGCCGCGTTCGTGGTCGCGGCGGCGCTCGCTGCGTGCGGCGGCGCGACGTCGGCGATCCCGACGATCCCGCCCGCGACCGCGACGCCGGGGAGCGGCAACGGCTGTCCGACCAGCCAGCCCGCGCCGCTGCCGGCCGGCGAGACGCGGACGGTGACGATCAACACTTCGCTCGGGGCCATCAGCCTGAAGATCGAGGGTGCGCTGTCCCCGATCGCGGCCGGCAACTTCGTGGCCCTGGCCGAGTGCGGCTTCTACGACGGCGTCGTCTTCCACCGGGCGGCGACGCTCCAGGACGGCACGCCGTTCGTGATCCAGGGCGGCGATCCGAGCGGCAACGGGAGCGGCGGACCCGGGTATGCCATCCAGGACGAGCCGGTCACGGCAAGCTACCAGCGCGGGACGCTCGCGATGGCCCGGACCAGCCAGCCGAACTCGCAGGGATCGCAGTTCTTCATCGTGCTCAGCGACGAGGCCGGCGGCATCCTCGCCTCGTACAACACGTATGCGATCTTCGGATCCGTGGCGTCCGGCATGGAGGTCGCCGACGCCATCTACGCCGCAGCCGATGCGGAGCTTCCCAGCAACCCGGTCGTGATGGACAGCGTGACCGTCGCGAACCCCTGATCCACCACGGAGGAGCCATGACCCGCGCCACGATCGCCACGGACCTCGGCGACATCGAGGTCCAGCTGTACACCACCGACGTCCCGAAGGCCGCCGGGAACTTCGTCGACCTCGCCCGCAAGGGCTTCTACGACGACGTCATCTTCCACCGCGTCATCCCGGGCTTCGTGGCCCAGGCCGGCGACGGCCAGTTCGGCAAGAAGGCGACCCTCGACAAGGGCCGCGTCGGGACGGGCGGTCCCGGCTACAAGTTCGAGGACGAGCCGTTCAAGGGCGACTACGCCCGTGGCGCCCTCGCGATGGCGAATGCCGGCCCCAACACGAACGGCAGCCAGTTCTTCATCTGCCACCAGGACCTGACGGGCAAGCTGCCGAAGAACTACACCCTCTTCGGCATGGTCACGAAGGGCATGGACGTCGTGGACCGAATCGTTTCGGCGCCGCGCAACTCCCGGGACCTCCCCGACGAGCCCGTCGCGATCACCGGCGTCACGGTGCACGAGGACTAGCGCCCGACCCGCCCCTGCAATGCCGACGTAACGCCGGCGCGAGGTTGGTTAAGGAATTTACACATGGGGCGCGTCGAAAAGGGTTGGATTCGAGCGTCCGTTCGGATAGACTCCGGAGTGCACTGCGTTCGCGCGCAGGCCGCTGCCCCAGCGGCAAGGTCATGGGTAGGTTGGGTCAGGGTAGTCGGTGCAGCCGACGTGATAGATGCCTTTGACGCGTGGGGAGCATCCGCTTCGGCGGAATGTTCACCGGGACAGCAACGGAGCGGCTCCTTCGGGAGCCGCTCCGACGTTTTCCGGGGCGCTATCGTCCCGTGACCACATGACAGCAACCGATGCCGGCCCTGCGCCGGCGCGAACCACCGCCAGCGGTCCCAGGATCGGCATCGCGCTGCCGCAGGAGCTCCGGGACCGCGAGCCGGCAGGAGCCGCGATCGCCCGGTACGCCCGCCGCGCCGAACGCCTCGGGTTCGACGGCCTCTGGACGCAGGAATCGGTCCGCGGCGCCGCGCCGACGCTGGAGCCGCTGACGCTCCTCGCCGCCGTCGCGGGCGTGACCTCGAGGGTCGAGCTCGGCGTGGCTACGGTGCTGAGCGCGTACCGCTCCCCCATCCAGCTCGCCCGGGCGACCGCCAGCCTCGACGCCCTGTCCGGTGGCCGCCTCGTCCTCGGCGTGGCGCTCGGCGAGCGTGGCCTCGAGGACGGATTCGGCATGCCGGCTGGCAGCCGGGTCCGCCGGTTCGTCGAGGGCATCGAGCTCCTGCGCCACCTCTGGTCGGAGGACCGCGTCACCTGGAGCGGGGAGATCGGACGCCTCGTGGGCTGGCCGACCGGGCTCCGGCCCGTGCAGCCCGGCGGCCCCAGGCTGTTGATCGGCGGCCACCATCCCCGGGCGCTCGCCCGGGCCGTGTCGCTCGGGGACGGCTGGGTCGGCGCGGGCGGCCAGTCGATCGCCCAGTTCCTCGACGACCTCCGGATCGTTCGGGAGCTCCTGGATGGGCGGCCCGAGGCCCGCCCGTTCGAGACGGGCAAGCGCGTCTACCTGGCCGTCGGCCGGCGCCGCGCCGACGACCGCCGCCGCCTCCGCGAGTGGTTCGGGCGGCGACAGGGCGACCCGGACCGGGCCGACCGCGTGGCGATCGCGTCGGACGCAGCCGGGCTCGTCGAGGCGCTCCGTCCCCTCGTCGCCGCCGGGACCGACCGGCTGATCCTGAGCCCGCTGTTCGACGAGCGTCGTCAGCTGGAGACGATCGCCGCCGACGTCATGCCGTACCTCCGCCCAGGAGAACGCTGACTCGCCGGCAGCACCCAAGCCCTGCGGGATGCCCCGCCGGGCATCGCCGGCATTGCCAACGGCGATCCCGTCGTTCGGCTGATCGAACATTTGTGCTATGCTTCGGTCTCGCCGCGCCTCGCGACGATGCTCCGCGTGGTCAACTCCCTTCTCGAACGGACCGTGCGACCTGCCAGTCCCTGTTCGGGAAGCCAGGAGGTCCACCATGACCACCGGTACCATCAAGAAGGTCGTTGCCGATCGCGGCTTCGGCTTCATCGCCGCAGACGACGCGAAGGAATACTTCTTCCATCGCGGCGGCCTCGACTCCTCGCTCGACTTCGACCGCCTCATCGGCGGCGAGAAGGTCGAGTTCGAGATCGAGACCAGCGCCAAGGGCCCGCGGGCAAACCGCGTCCGCTCCGCCTGATCTGCCCCGGCGGCCCGTCCACCGGGCGGGCCGCTGGAACTCCGTGGCGACACCGCACCTGAACGGTTCGGTTGCGCCCGTCGCACCCTGCACACCGCCGAGCGACGCGGAACCCGCCGAGAGGAGCGTCGCCATCGTCCGGATCGCCTTCGTTTCCACCTACCCGCCCCGCCGCTGCGGGATCGCGACCTTCACCCACAACCTCGCCGCCGCGACGGGGAGCCGTGAGGTCGTCGCCCTCCACCCGGCGGGCCAGACGCTGCCGTACCCCATCGAGGTCCACCACCGGATCCGGCGCGACGAGCCTGGCGACTACCCCCACGCGGCGCGATCGCTCGACGCCTGCGTCGACGTCGTTTCGATCCAGCATGCCGACGGGCTGTGGGGCGGCGACGACGGCAGCCACCTCATCGACTTCGTGCGTGCGCTGCGCGTGCCGTCGGTCGCGACCCTCCATGCCGTGCTGCCGAACCCGACACCGGGGCAGCGGGCGGTCGTGACGGAGCTCGTCGCCCATGCCGATGCCGCGGTCGTCCTGACCCGCGCGGCCGGGGCGCTGCTGACGTCCGCCTACGGCGTCGATGCGGGGCGGATCCGCGTCATTCCCCATGGCGTGCCCGACCTGCCGCTCGTGGATCCGGACACCGTCAAGCCGGCGCTCGGCGTCGCGGGCCGGACGGTCGCCCTGAGCTTCGGCCTCCTGGAGCCCGGCAAGGGCTTCGAGCTCGCGATCGATGCCCTGCCGGCCGTCGTCGCCGAGAACCCCACGCTCCTGTACGCGATCGTCGGCGCGACGCACCCGGACACGATCCGACAGGACGGGGAGGCCTACCGGACGAGCCTCGTGGAACGCGTCCGCGCGCACGGTCTCGGGAAGCACGTCCAGTTCGTGGACCGGTTCGTCGGGCGGGTCGAGCTGACCCGCTGGCTCGAGGCCGCGGACGTCTTCGTGACGCCGTCGAGCGACCCGGGCCGGACGGCCTCGGGGACCCTCGCCTACGCGATGGGCGCCGGTCGGGCGATCGTGTCGACAGCGGACGCGGCCGCGGCGGATCTGCTGGCCGACGGCCGCGGGATGCTCGTCCAGCCGGGCTCAGCCGCGGCGCTCGCGGCGGCGATGAACCAGGTCCTCGGCGATCCCGAGCTCCGGGCTGTCCTCGGCCGGCGGGCCTACGAGCGGAGCCGAGGTGCGGTCTGGTCTGCGGTCGCGGCCGAGTACCGGGACCTCTTCGCCCGGGCGGCCGAGCGCCCGCGCCGCGCGACCACGCTCGGCGCGCTCGCACCGCTGGCGACCGTCGTCGCCTGAGGCTCGCTCGCCCGGACCTCGGGCGCGAGCGGAGCGAGGGTCAGCTCGCCCAGACCTGGCCGCTCTCCCCGGCAAGCCGCCGCAATGTGTCGAGCCGGCTTCGGGCGTCCTTCGCCGTCGCCATCGCCGACGAGGCAACCGCGATTCCGAGCTTCCGCTCGGCCGCGATCTGGCCCTCGAGGGTTTCGTTCGCGGTCTCGAGCGCGTCCCACGCGGACCGGAATCCGGGTCGTTCGATCTCAGCGGGGAACGCGTGGCCGCGCGGGAAGGCGCGGTTGGCCTCCTCGACGACCGCGACGCTCGCCTGGAGCGCCGGTGTCACCGGGGGGTCGAACGGGACGTCGTCGACGTCACCCTCGCTGCCGACGAGCGCCAGGAGGGCGCGCGAGCGCCACGGGCCCGGTGCGAACCGGCCGGCGAGGCCCGCGAGGATGGCCATGACGATGGAGAGCCCGAGCACGAGCAGCGCGTAGACCGGGATCGCGGCGACGCCCGCGAGGGCTCCACTCGATCCGCCCGCGACCGCGGCGAGGGCGATCGGCGGGATGATCACGAAGGCGAGGTAGAAGAGGCCCTTGGCCTCGGGGAGCGGCATCTGGCCCAGGCGCACGCGAACGACGCGCAGCGCGGCGAGCCCGACCATCGCCACCACGGCAAGGATGAGCAACTGCTGGAACGGCATGAGGACCGCCTTCTTTCGATCGGGCGGGGTCCGGGGAACGGGCGATCGTGCGAGCACGAGCGCCGACGCAAGAGCGAGGCTCCGGTCACTGCCGTAGGACCAGTGTACGCCCGCCGCGCCAGGGCTACGGACTCGGCCCTCCTCCGCGGCGGCACGCCGCCGGGAACGCGACACTACGATTGACCGCATGAGCGATGGACCTTCGCAGCCCCAGAGGAGCGGTTCATCCTCCACGACCTACCGGTGCTTCCTGTTCGCCGACCTCCGCGGCTACACCGCGTTCATCGAGCGGGCCGGCAACGCGGCGGGCGTGGCGCTGCTGAACGACTACCTCGCGATCACCCGGGCCGCGGTTGCCCAGCACCACGGAGCCGAGATCAAGACGGAAGGCGACGGCTTCTACGCCGTCTTCCCGTCGGCTTCGGGCGCGATCCAATGCGGCCTGGACATCGTCCGTGGTGCTGAGGCGGCCAGCGCGGCGCGCCCGGAGCGACCGATCCGGGTCGGGGTCGGGATCAATGCCGGCGAGGCGGTCGAGACGGCCGATGGGTTCGTCGGATCGGCCGTCAATCTCGCGGCGCGGGTGTGCGCGACGGCCAGCGCGGGCGAGGTCCTGGTGACCGGCACCGTCCGCGGGATCGCGCGAACCAGCATCCCGGTTGGCTTCACCAGCCGCGGCCGGCGACGGCTGAAGGGGGTCGCGGACCGCGTCGAGGTCTTCGCCGTAACCAGCGAGGGGGTCCCCCTGGTCCCGGCCCGACGGCCCGGCCCTTGGGCATTCGCCGCCGGCGGGATCATCGTCGCGATCGGGCTGGTGCTCGCCGCGGTGCTGGTCACGCGTCCGCAGGAGCCCGGCGCCAGCGCAACCGCGTCGCCGTCGCTACGGCCACCGTCGCTCGAGATCGGCAGCCTGGAAATGGGGCGTCACGTCGCTGACGAGTTCCAGCCGACCTTCGAGCTGGTCGTCTCCGACCCGGGTTGGAGCGTCTACCGGAGCGGGCCGGAGTACCTCGGCCTGTATCACGAGTCGGATCCCAGCGGCCACGTCGACTTCGGCCGGATCGACCGCGTGAATGTGGATGCCTGCA
>DASUMJ010000070.1:0-4700 GCA_036277775.1 Candidatus Limnocylindrales bacterium | reverse complement strand
GTCATGCACGAGCGCCGCATCGGGGGCCTGTACGTCGTCGACGTCAACGGCCGACCGACCGGCTACCTCGACCTCCTGGAGCTGGCGGTCGTCTACGCCGGAGCGCTCGCGGCGGACGCCGAGCGGGCTGCCGGCGGTGGTGCCGGCGCCGAGGCCCCCGCGGGAGACGCGTCCGCCGGCCCCTCGGACTGATCGCCATGGACGTGACGATCGCCGGCGCGATCTTCGTCATCACGTACGCCGCGATCGCCTCCGATCGGATCAACAAGACGGTCGCCGCCCTCCTCGGCGGGCTGGCGATGATCTCGGTCCGGATCCTCGACCAGGACGAGGCGTTCCAGGCCGTCGACTTCAACGTCATCTTCCTGCTTGCCGGGATGATGGTCCTCGCCGGGATCCTTCGCCAGACCGGGTTCTTCCAGTGGGTGGCGATCCGCTCGATCAAGGTGGCGGGCGGCGACCCGTTCCGCCTCCTGATCGTGCTGAGCGTGATCACCGCGTCGCTCTCCTCCGTGCTCGACAACGTGACGACGGTCGTGCTCATCGCCCCGGTCACGCTGTCGATCTCGGCCATCCTCGGCATCTCGCCGATCCCGTTCCTCGTGAGCGAGATCCTGGCCTCGAACATCGGCGGCACGGCCACCCTGATCGGCGATCCGCCGAACATCCTCATCGGCTCCGCCTCGGGCCTCGACTTCCTCGCGTTCCTCGGCAACATGGGCCCGGTCTCGGTGCTCATCCTCGTGGCCTTCATCGCCACGCTGCGTCCGATGTTCGGCCGAACCCTCGGGATCGCTGCCGATGTCCGCGAGGCGGCGATGGCGCTCGACGAATCCGAGGTGATCGCCGACCGCGGCCTCCTCCGTCGGAGCGTCATCGTCATCGGTGCGACGCTCGTCGGCTTCCTGTTCCACGGGCCGCTCGGCTATGAGCCCGCGACCGTCGCGCTCCTCGGGGCGACCGTGCTCCTCCTCGTCGCCCGGATCGACCCCGAGCCTGCCTTGCGCGAGGTGGAGTGGCCCACCCTGTTCTTCTTCGTCGGGCTCTTCATCCTCGTCGAGGGGATCGTCCACGTCGGGATCATCGACGCGCTGGCCGACGGGCTGTTCGAACTGACCGCCGGGAACCAGACGGTCACGACGATCGGGCTCCTCTGGCTGAGCGGGATTGCGTCCGCGATCATCGACAACATCCCGTACACGGCGACGATGGTCCCCGTCATCCAGAGCCTCGGCGAGTCGGGGCTCCAGGTGGAGCCCCTCTGGTGGGCCCTCGCCCTCGGCGCCTGCCTCGGCGGCAACGCGACGATCATCGGGGCCTCGGCGAACGTCGTGGTTGCCAATCTCGCCGGCCGTGCCGGCCACCCGATCACGTTCCGGAGCTTCCTGCCGTACGGCACGATCGTGGTCCTGGAGTCGATGACGATCTCGACGGGCTACGTCTGGGTCCGGTACCTGCTGTGACCACCGGCAGCTGGTTCGGGTCGCTGGCCGGCACGGGCCCGGGCGGCGTCGACGTGGCTCCTGGTGCGACGGACGCCCCGATCGAGGTGATCGTCGGGGTCTTCGTGCTCCTGCTGGCGGCGAAGATCGGCGAGGAGGTCTTCCGTCGTCTTCACCAGCCGGCCGTCGTCGGCGAGCTCCTCGGCGGTTTCGTCGTGGGCCCCAGCGCCCTCGGGCTCGTCGACCCGGGCGAGGCGATCCTCGTCTTCGCCGAGATCGGCGTCGTCATCCTCCTCTTCCAGGTGGGCCTGGAGGTTCGGCTCGATGACCTGCTCCGGGTCGGGCGCGTGGCGCTCGTCACGGCCCTCGCGGCGATGCTCCTTCCCATCGTCGCCGGCGTGGCGGTGGGGCTGGCGATGGGCGAGGAGGCGGGCGCCGCGGCATTCATCGGGTTGGCACTCGCCGCGACGAGCATCGGGATCACGAGCCGCGTCCTCGCGGAGGCCGGCGTCCTCGATCGGCGATTCGCCCGGATCGTGCTCGCAGCCGCGGTCGTCGACGACATTCTCGCGCTCATCGCCATCGGCGTCGTCACGGCCTTCGCGACCGGGACCGAGGTGGATCGGGCGGTCGTGCTCGGCATCTCCGCCATCGGGCTCGTGCTCCTGGGCCTGGCTGCTGCACGGCGCGCCCGCGGACTGAAGCGCGAAGTCTTCACCTGGCCGCTCTTCGCCGACACGCCGCTCGTCCCGTCGTTCCTGCTCATGCTCGCGCTCGCGCTCGTGTCGGCGGTCGCAGGCCTCGCGGCCCTCATCGGGGCCTTCATCGCGGGCCTGATCGTCGCGGAGACCGAGGCCAGCGACGAGCTCGAGCACGAGATCCGGCCCCTCGGGCTGATCTTCACGCCGTTCTTCTTCGCCGTCACCGGCACCGCACTCGATCTCGGCGCCCTCGTGGAGCCATCGGTCCTCGTGCTCGCCGTTGCGCTCGTGATCCTCGGCGTCGCCACGAAGGCCGTCGGCGGCTACGTCGGTGCCCGCTCGACGGGGCAGTGGGCGGGGATCGCGGTCGGTTTCGGAATGGTCCCGCGCGGCGAGGTCGGGATCGTCGTCGCGAACCTCGGCCTGGCCGCCGGCCTCTTCTCGACCGAGGTCTTCGGCGCGGTCCTGCTCGCGGTCGTCGCCACGACCATGGCCGCCCCGTACCTGCTCGCCTGGGCCGTCCCGCGGGCGGTCGCCGAGGAGGAAGCGGAAAGCGGCTGAGGGTCAGTCGGGGCTTGCGGGCGCGACGACGGCGTCGCCGGGGGCGGGCCGCTCGGGATCGGGTGGCTGTCCGGACGTGGCCCGCGGCGCGGTGGGCGACCCCGGTGCCCGGGCAGCGACATCGTCACGAGGCGCAGGCTCGAGCGGCGGCCCCGACCCCGATCCCGCCGGGTGCGGATCCCTCGGCACGCTCAGCCTCGCGAACAGGTGGCGGTAGACGTCCCGTGCCGCCGCCGTCACGGGCAGGGCCAGGATGGCTCCCAGCAGGCCGGCGACGGCGCCGCCGATGACGAGCGCAAGCATCACGGCGCTCGGATGGAGCTCCGTCGCGTCGCCCTGGATCTTCGGGACGAGGACGTTGTTCTCGACCTGCTGGATCGCGAGGTACAGGAGGAACGCCGCACCCGCGGCCTCGACGCCCGACGTGGCCGCGATGAGGATCGCCGGGATCGCCGCGATGATCGGGCCGATGATCGGCAGCAGCTCGAAGAGCCCGGCGATGACCGCGAGGAGCACGGCGAACCGGCTGAAGATCGGGTCGACGGTCGCCCCGAGGATGAGGAGCCCGACGAAGGTCGCGACCCCGACCGTGATCCCGAGCAGGACCTGCGCCCGGATCCACGAGCTGAAGACCCGCGCCACGATGCCGACCACGGCGTTGATGTCGGCTCGCCACTCCGGCGGCACCGATGCCTGGAACGACTGCATGAGCGACGGACGATCCTTCAGGAGGTAGAACGCCCAGACCGGGATGATGAGGAACGCGAAGAGCGTCGTGACGAACCCGGTCGTCGCGCGGAGGACCGGGAGCAGGACGGCGGGATCGAACCCGATGTCGCCCGCCGCCAGCTTCGCAAGCCACTCGTCGATCGCCTCTCGGATGGCCGGCGGCAGCTCCAGGCCGCGGTAGACCGCCCCGAGCCGCTCCAGCTGGGATCGGAGTTGCTCCACCAGGCCGGGCAGATCGGCCGCAAAGAGCCGGATCTGGTCGACCAGCGGCCGCAGCATGAGGTTGAGGCCCTCGACGATGATGACGCCCGCCACCACGTAGACGATCAGGATCGCGAGCGCGCGCGGAACGCGCGCACGGGCCAGGCGCTCGACCGGCGGCGCGAGGAGGTAGACGAAGAGGAGCCCGACGATGAACGGGCCGAGCGCCTCGCGGCCGGCGTAGAGGACGACCCCGAGGACCACCGCCGCGACGGCGAGCAGGGCCACCCGCGGGGACATCGGGGGGAGTCGGCGGGCCGGGACTGCCATCCTTCCGGCAGACTAGCAGAGCGATGGACCCCTCCCGACCGGTGCCTGCGCAGCCCGCTCCAGGATCCGGGGGACCGGGAGCGTCCGGGCCGGCACCTGCGCAGCCGCCGGCCGAGGCGCGACAACGGTGGCGGCTCGTCTTCCGACGCCGCGCCGATGCCCCGCCGCTCCCCCAGCGCGACCAGACCGCCGCCTGGGAGATGGCGCTTGCCGGCAGCGGGCTGCGGCTCGTCGGCCTCGACCTGCCCGTTCCGCGGCCGCGGCTGGTGTTCGCGGCTCCGCTCGTGGTCGGCATGGCCGCGGAGCGAGAGCTCGTCGACCTCTACCTCGTCGAGACGCGGCCCGTCGCCGAGGTCCGTGACCGGCTCGCGAACGCGCTGCCCGCCGGCCACGAGGCGATCGACCTGTACGACGTCTGGCTCGGCGAGCCGGCGCTCTCGGGCCGCGTGGTGGCCGCGGACTACCGCGTCGAGCTGTCGCCAGGTGCTGACCCCCGAGGGGCCGCGGCCGACGCCGGCACGCTTACCCGCGCCGCTGAGCGGCTCCTTGCGGCCGGGACCATCCCGCGAACCCGGGACAAGGGCGGCCGGACGGTCGCGTACGACCTGCGCCCGTTGCTCGCCGCGATCGAGGTGATCCGTCGCCCGGACGACGAGACCAGGGCCGGGGCCCTCCGGGTGCGGACGCGATTCGACCCCGAGCGGGGCGTGGGCCGCCCGGACGAGGTCGTCGCCGC
>DASUMJ010000069.1:0-10518 GCA_036277775.1 Candidatus Limnocylindrales bacterium | reverse complement strand
CGGCCGTCCGGATCTACGCCAAGCTCGAGATGGTCAACCCGACCGGCTCGGTGAAGGACCGGGCGGCCCGGGCACTCGTCGAGGACCTCGAGGCGCGCGGCGCCCTCGGGCCCGACTCCATCATCCTCGAGCCCACCTCCGGCAACACCGGCATCGCGCTCGCGATGATCGCGCGCCGGAAGGGCTACCGGATCGCGCTCGTCATGCCCGACAACGTGACGCCGGAGCGGCGGCAGATGGCGGCCCTGTTCGGGGCGGAGATCATCGATTCGCCGGCGGCCCTCGGCTCGAACGGAGCGATCGCCCTGGCCAAGGACCTCGCCGCCCGCGACCCGCGATTCGTGATGCCGTACCAGTACGGCAACCCCGCCAACCCGCGGGCCCACGAGGACACGACGGGGCCGGAGATCCTCGCCGACTGCCCCGAGGTGGATGCGGTCGTGGCCGGGCTCGGGACCGGCGGGACGCTCATGGGCGTTGCCCGCTTCTTCCGCCGCGAACGGCCCGGCGTCCGCATCATCGCCGCCGAGCCGATCCCGGGCGAGGCCGTCCAGGGCCTCCGCTCGCTCGACGACGGGTTCGTGCCGGAGATCCTCGACCCCGAGCTCCTTGACGCCCGGCTCCTCGTCTCGAACCGCGACGCGATCGCCGCGGTCCGCGACCTCATCGCCCTGGAGGGGATCTTCGCCGGGCCGTCGTCCGGGGCCGTCCTCGTGGCCGCGGCGCGGGTCGCCCGCGGGATGACCGCCGGCACGATCGTGGCGATCCTTCCCGACGGCGGCTGGAAGTACCTGTCCGCGGGCACGTACGCGCGCGACCTCGACGAGATGGAGGCGGATCTCGAGGGCGGGATCAACTGGTGGTGAACGAGGCGGGTGGTGCGGGTGCGGCGGCGCACCCCGGGCCGGCCTCGGTCGTCCTCCCCGACCGGATCCGGGCCGAGATCGTCGCCCACGCCCGGGCCGGGCTGCCGAACGAGGCCTGCGGTCTCGTGATCGGCGATGCGCCGGCCGCCGATGGCGGGGTGGCGATCCGTTGGGCCCCGACCCGGAACCGGGCCGCCTCGCCGTTCCGCTACGAGATCGACCCCGACGACCTGCTCCGGCTCACGATCGAGACCGACGACGCGGACGAGGTCTTCTGGGCGATCGTCCACAGCCACGTGGCGTCCCCGGCGCGGCCGTCGCCCACGGACGTCGGCCTGGCGTTCTACCCGGACGCGCTCTATCTCCTCGTGTCGCTCCATCCGGACGAGTCGGATTCCGTCACGAACGACGCGGGCATCCGGGCGTGGCGGATCGTCGACGGCGCCGTCCACGAGGTGGCGATCACCGCCGGCTGAACCGGCGGTGTGACGGAGCGGGACGACCGAGCGACGCGACGCCCGGTGCAACGGATCGTGGCGGCGAGGGTCAGGCCGTGCCGGCCGCCGTGCCCTCCGGGACGCGGTCTCCCTCCGGCCCGACGGCCTCGCGGACGACGAGGACCGATCCGGTCGCATGGAGGAGGACGTTGCGGGCGACGGACCCGAGCACGAGCCGTGCGAGCCCGCCGTGGCCCCGGGTCCCGACGACGACGAGCGACTGCGGGCGCGCCCTCGCGAACTCGACGATCTCGTGGGCCGGGTCGCCCTCGAGGACGTGCGGGACCGCCGGAAGCCCGGCCAGCACGAGCTGCTCGGCGCTGCGATGGGCGAGGGCCCGGGTGCTGCCACGCGCCGCCTCGACGTCGTTGGCGTACGAGACCATGACCTCGTCGTAGAGGCCGGCAGCCATGCCGGTGCTCATCGGGATCGCCGTCTCGGCGACGGAGACGACGTCGACCGGCAGGCCCTTGAAGATCGGCCAGCTGCGGATGACGCGGGCCGCCCGCGCGGCGCCCGGCGAGCCGTCCTCGGCGAGGATCACCGACGTCACGGCATCGTCCCGAACGACGAGCACCGGGCACGGCGCATGGTCGACGACCTCGGCCGAGACCGACCCGAGGACCATCGTCGCGATCGGACCGTGGCCGCGGTTGCCGACGACGACGAGGTCCGCCTTCCAGGCCCGGGCCTCGTCGGTGATCGCGGACGCGGGACGGCCCTGGAGCGTGAGGCGCTCGATCGTCCGGCCGGGGCGCTCGAGCGTCCGCTCGGCATCGTCGAGCGTGACGTCGGCATGCCGGAGGCGCTCGCTCTCGATCGAGTCGATCTCGCCCGTCGACGGCATCACCCATGGTGCCCCGAAGGGCTCGCCTCGCGGCTCGATCGCGCAGGTGACGCAGAACGTCGTGCCGTCGGGCCAGGGGAGACGGGCGAGCAGGTCGCGGGCCCGATCGGCGGAGCGCGACCCGTCCGTGGCGAACAGGACTCGCACGGAAGGCCTCCTTCGTGACGCCATCATCTCCCCGACGGGCCTGCCGGCCCCCCGTCCGGACGGCCCCATCTCCGGGGATCGACCGGCCCGTTGGCGCCGGCGTCGTCCCGGCCGCCGGGACACCGGAATCGGACCAGGACCACGCGCCTGAAGGCCCCGGTCGCCGCGGAACGGACCTCCGCTCCGGGCAAGGCCGCCGCGAGCGCCGTGGCCCCCGCGATGGGCGTGGACGCCGCGATCGGCGTGGACCCCGCCGCCGATCCGTTTCGACCGAGCAGGCGCTTCGCCCAGGTCGAGCCGCTCGCCCGGACCTCGGCATCCGATGCCGGCCGACCCTCGATGAGCTCGAGGCCGAGGGGCTCGAACGCGGAGCGGGCCGCCGCCGCGATCGCCGACGGCTCCACGGGCAGCCCGGCGAGCCGGTCACGCTCCGCCGGAGCGAGGAGGAGCACCAGCTCGCCGCCGGGCGCGAGCATCTCGGCGAGACCGGCCGCCACCGCAGGTTCCCGGCCCAGGCAGCCCCGGAGCAGCGAGGCCCACGGGAACCGCACGGTGACGGTCGCGGCGAGGCCGCGGAGCTCCGCCGGGATCCGCTCGGCGGCTGCGACGACGAACAGCGCGTTCGCAGCGCCGCCCTTGCGTGGCGGTCGCGCGGCACGCCGTGACGCCTCGGCCATCGACGGCGCGTCCGCGTCGAGGCCGATGACGAGGGCACCCGGTTCACGGGCCGCCGCCGCGAGGACCGAGCGGCCGTCACCCGTGCCGGCATCGATCGTCACCCGCCCGTGGCGGGCAACGATCCCGGCGAACTAGCCGACGTCCACCTCGACGAGGCGACGCCCGACGACGGTCGTGATCATGGGCCGGAGGATACCGGCCGAGCGCGCAGCCGTCGAGGTTGGGGACCGACCCCTCGATGCCAGCCCCTACACTTCGTCACCGTGACCGCCCCAGAGGTCCAGCGCGCCGATCCGACGATCCTGCCGTACGCCCGGCGGGAGGCGCACGTCCGCCCCTGGGACCCGCGGGCCGTCGACGTCGCCGCCGCGATCGCGGCGATGATCCGCCGCCGCCGACCGGAGCTGGCCGTGGAGCACATCGGCAGCACCGCGGTCCCGGGCCTGCCGGGCAAGGGCATCGTCGACCTGTCGGTCGAGGTCGACGCCGCGCGGATCCCTGAGATCACGCGGTTCCTGCTCGATCTCGGGTTCCAGCCCCAGCCGGGCCCCGACCCCTGGCCGCCGACGCGGCCGATGCTCGTCGGTGCCGTGGAGCACCAGGGCGATGAGTTCCGGATCCACTTCCACGTCCAGCCGATCGGCGGCGACATGCCCCGCGACCTGGCGTTCCGCGATGCCCTCCGAAACGACCCCGAGCTGAAGCGCCAGTACACCGAGCTGAAGACCGGGATCACGGGCGGCGGCTCGGTCGACGGCTTCCGCTACACGCACTCGAAGACGACGTGGATCCTCGCCGTCTACAAGGCGCTCGGGTTCCGGGTCCCGGCGATCCTCCCGCCGGCCACGATCGGGATCCTCGGCGGCGGCCAGCTCGGCCGGATGCTCGCCCTCGCGGCGCGCGAGCTCGGCTACCGGGTCGCGATCCTGGATCCGGACCCGAGCTGCCCGGCCGCGGGGGTCGCCGACCGGATCGAGGTCGGCCGGTACGACGACGTCGAGGCGGCGCGGCGGCTCGCCGAGGGCTGCGCCGTCGTGACCTGCGAGCTCGAGCACGTCTCGGTCGAGCTCGTGAAGGCGGTCGAGGCGGCGCGGGTGGCCACGCGGCCCGGACCGTACGCGCTGAAGCTGACCCAGGACCGGCTCGCCGAGCGGCGGTTCATCGAGGCCAACGGAGTCGCGGTGGCGCCGTGGCGCGAGGTGGCGACACCCGACGAGCTCCGGGCGGGGATCGCGGACCTCGGTCCTCCCCTTCGCCTGAAGGCCTCCATCGGCGGCTACGACGGCAGGAGCCAGGTCCGGATCGGCGGCGACGAGGATCTCGACGACGCGCTCGCGATGCTCGCCCGGGAGACCGCCGCCGGGCGTCCGATGCTCCTGGAACGCGAGCTGCCGTTCGCCGCGGAGCTGTCGGTGATCGTGGCCCGCGGGGTCGACGGCGTCGCCCGCGGCTACCCGATCGCGCGGAACGTCCACGACCGCGGGATCCTCGTCGAGTCGTCCGTCCCCGCGGGTGTCCCGCCCGAGACGACCGCCCATGCAGTGGCGCTCGCGACCGACCTCGCGACCGGGATGGGGATGGTCGGGCTCCTCACCGCGGAGCTCTTCCTCATGCCCGACGGCGGGCTCGTCGTCAACGAGCTCGCCCCGCGGGTCCACAACAGCGGCCACTGGACGATCGAGGGCGCCGTGACGAGCCAGTTCGAGCAGCACGTCCGGGCGATCTGCGGCCTGCCGCTCGGGTCCACCGAGCTCCGGGCCGGCGGCGCGGCGACGGTCAACCTCCTCGGCACGGGTGACGACCGCGACGCGGCCGTCACCGGGATCGAAGCCGCCCTCGAGGCCGCCGACGTCCATGTCCACGTCTACGACAAGCGTCGGGTCTTCGAGCGGCGGAAGATGGGCCACGTCACCGCCGTCGGCGACGGGCCGGAGGCGGCCCTGGCGGCCGCTCGGGCGGCGGCCGGTCGGATCGGCTGGGCCGACGACCGGAGCGACCGGACCGAGCGAGCCTCGGATGGGACACGGAAGGAGCGCGGCTGATGGGCGACCGAGCGCCGATCGTCGGGGTCGTCGGCGGGAGCCGGTCCGACTTCCCGATCCTCGAGAAGGCGAACGCGATCCTCGAGATGCTCGACGTCCCCTGCGAGCTCCGGGTCGTGTCGGCCCACCGGAGCCCCGACCACCTGTTCCGGTACGCCGAATCCGCGGCCGGGCGCGGCCTCCGGGTGCTCATCGCGGGCGCCGGCGGGGCCGCCCACCTCCCCGGGATGCTCGCTGCGAAGACGACCCTGCCCGTGATCGGCGTCCCGATCCCGACGCAGCACCTCGGCGGGCTCGACTCGCTGCTCTCGATCGTGCAGATGCCGCGCGGGATCCCGGTCGCGACCGTGGCGATCGGCAACGCCGAGAACGCCGCGATCCTCGCGATCGAGATCCTGGCCCTCTCGGACGCGGCCCTCGCTCAGCGCCTCATCGAGTACCGGGCCGACCAGACCGCGATGGTCATGGACGACCCCTCGAACGCGGCCGGGTGATCGGACCGCAACGCTCGCGGCCCGGGCTGCGTCACATCGCCGATGCAGCCGCAGCCTGACGCCCGGGTCCAGCCCGGCCCCGACCGGCCGGACGGCGCCGGATTCCGGCCCGATGTCGAGGGGCTCCGGGGCCTTGCCGTCGCGCTCGTCGTGCTCTTCCATGCCGGTCTCCCGGTTCCGGGCGGGTTCGTCGGGGTCGACGTCTTCTTCGTCATCAGCGGGTTCCTCATCACCGGACTCCTGCTTCGCGAGCACGAGCGGACCGGCCGCGTCTCGCTGAGCCGCTTCTATGCCCGCCGGATCCGCCGGCTGCTGCCCGCGGCGGCGGTCGTCGTCGTCGCCACGCTCGCCGCGACGTGGGCGTTCATCGGACCCCTCGACCGGCCCGACGTCATCGCCGACGGCGCCGCGGCCGCGCTCTCCGTCTCGAACATCCGGTTCGCCCTCGCCGAGGGCGACTACTTCGCGGCGATCTCCCAGCCGTCGCCGTTCCTCCATTTCTGGTCGCTCTCGGTCGAGGAGCAGTTCTACCTGGCGTGGCCGGCACTCCTCCTGGTCGCGGGCCGCGGCCGGCGGCTGTTCGTGGGCCTGGTCCTCGGCCTCATCGTCGTCGGGTCGTTCGCCGCGAACCTCCTCCTGACCGAGACGGCCGTCGGGTGGGCGTTCTACTCGCTCCCCACCCGGGCCTGGCAGCTTGGGCTCGGCGGGCTGCTCGCGGTGCTGGCCGGGCGGATCGGCAATCCCGGGCGGCTCGTCGCCGCGCTCGGCGGGGTCGCCGGGTGGGTCGCGCTCGGGGCGATCGCGGCGACCGGGCTGGTCCTCGCCGAATCCACCCCGTATCCCGGCTGGGCGGCGCTCGTGCCGACCGTGGCCGCGGCCGTGCTCATCGCGACCGGCACGATCGCGGGCGGGCCGCGGGTCGCGCTCGCGAGCGCGCCGTTCCGGTTCCTCGGGCGGATCAGCTACTCGCTCTACCTGTGGCACTGGCCGATCCTCGTCTTCGGCCCGCTCGCGCTCGACGCCGAGCTCGGGACCCTGGAGACGGTCGCGCTCGCCGCCGCGGCGGTTCCCGTTGCCTGGGCCAGCTGGCGGTTCGTGGAGGAGCCGTTCCGGTACGGTCGCCTCTCGATCGTCCTCGGAACCCGCCGGGCGCTCACGTCCGGCGTCGCCACGATCGTGGCGGTCGTGCTCGTGGCCGGGGCGATGCAGTACGGCAGCGTCCGGGCGATCGAGGACCTCGGCTTCGCCGCGGCCCATCCCAGCCCCTCGCCGAGCGAGCCCGCACCGTCTCCGACGTCGCTCGTCCCCACCGAGGCGCCGCCGTCCGCGTCGCCGGATGGGTCGCCCAGCCGGACGGTCGATCCGACGCTGCCGCCCCCGACCGTGGCGCCCACCGCGACACCCGAGCCGACGCCGATGCCGGTCGTCATCGCCTGGACGGGCATCCCGGACGCGGTGCCGGCCGAGGCGATCCCGCTGCCGGCGGGCGTCCGGCCCTCGTTGCTCGAGGCCCGGAAGGACACCGAGCGCCTCTACCGCGACCAGTGCGCCGCCCAGGTGGACGAGATCGAGCCGCCGACCTGCGTCTACGGCGATCGGAACGGGACGTTCACGATCGCCCTCGTCGGCGATTCACACGCGGGGGCGTGGTTCCCGGCGTTCGATGCGCTCGCCAAGTCGCGGGGCTGGCGGCTCGTCCCGTACGTGAAGCTGTCGTGCCCGTTCATCGACCTCAGGGTCGAGCACATCACGCTGAAGCGCGAGTACACCGAGTGCGCGGCCTGGCGCGAGCTCGTCGTCGCGGCGATGAACGCATCGCCGCCCGACCTCACGGTCGTGGCGATGAGCCATCGCGGCATCTTCCCGCTGCTCGCCGCCGACCGCGGCGTCGAATCGGAGTCGGCGGGCGTCGCCCGGGCGATGGACCGGATCCCGGGACCCCAGGTCGTGATGGTCGATACGCCCCGGACCGGCGTCGACATCCCGGGCTGCATCGCCGAGCACCCGGGCGATGTCCGGGCATGCGCGATCCCGCGTGGGACGGCGTTCACGCGGCTGTTCGGTGCCCGCGAGGCCCGGATCGCCGAGCTCACCGGCGCCGGGATCGTCGACCTCATCCCGAGCGTCTGCGCCGCGATGCCGTGCCAGGTCATCCGCGACGGGATGATCGTCTACCGCGACAACCACCACCTCACGGCGACGTTCAGCGCCTCCCTGGCCGGCGCCCTCGGGCGAGCCCTCGAGCCGTACCTGCCGGTCGGCGAGCGCTGACGGATCGTTCGGCGGGATCCGGGCGCCCCGCGGCGCGGCGGCGGGCCGGAGCCGGGGACCCTGGCCTCAGCCGGCGGCGCCGACCTGGACGGTGAGCTCATCCGTCCCGCGGACGATGGTCACGGCGTACGGCGGGCTGCCCGCCGCGAGGGCGTCGAGCAGGCCGTCGGCGTCGGCGATCGCCGTCTCGCCGATGGCGACGACGAGGTCGCCCTCCCGGATCCCGGCGGCGGCGGCCGGGCCGCCCTCCTCGACCCCACGGACGAGGAGCCCGTCTCGCTCGGGGAGTCCGACGGAGCGTCGGAGATGGCGGGCCACGTGGGCCGGCGCGACGGCGATCCCGAGCCGCGGCCGCGTCACGGACTCGCCGCCGGCCAGGGCGTCCACCCGCGATCGCAGCTCGGCGTCGGCCTGGCGGGCGAGGTAGAAGCCCTCGCCGAGGCGATGGGTGTTCAGCCCGACGAGCCGGCCCCCGGCATCGACGATCGGGCCGCCCGAGGAGCCCGGCGCCATCGGCGCGGTGTGCTCGAGGCTGCCTGAGATCCGGCGACCGCCCGGGCCGCGGAACGCCCGGTTGACCGCCGAGATCGTCCCGACCGTCACCCGCGTGCCGCCGCCGCTCGCGGCCGCCAGCCCGAAGACGACGCCGCCGACGGCGGCAGACCCCTCCGACCAGGCCAGGGCCGGGGCACCGGCGGTCGGGACGTCAACGACCGCGAGGTCGCCGTCGTGGTCCATGCCCGTCACCCGGCCACGGACCGATCGGCCGTCGGCGAACGTGACGGTGACCTCCTCGCCACGGATGTTGTGGGCGTTGGTGAGGACGCGGTCGTCGCCGACGACGACGCCGGATCCGCGAACGCGCCGGCCGATGCCGACGACGCTCGGCGAGGCGGCGGCTGCCGCGGCGGCGATGGCGCTGGAGAGGTCGTCGAGGAGGGCCATGGGATCGAGCTCCGTGGTGCAGCAGGTAGTCACTAGCAAAGTGCAAGTGACACCCTAGCGCCCCGCCCGCCGTCGCGCAAGCCCCGGCCGGTGGAGCCACGGCGCCTTGACCGGCGAGGACGGGGTGCGGCCGCTTCGTCGCCTACCATGCGGGCGATGGCAGCCTCCGACGAACCCGCTTCCCCGGCCGCGCCCGCGGCGGCTCCCCCGACCGCCCTCGCGGCGGCCCTCGCCCGGGTCGGCGATCGCTGGAGCCCACGGATCGTGGAGGCGCTCCTCGGCGGGCCGCTCCGGTACGGCGAGCTCCAGGCGGGAATCGGCGGCATCGCCCCGAACATCCTGGCCGACCGGCTCCGGCGGCTCGAGGCCGACGGGCTCATTGCCTCGGCGACGTACGCCGAGCGCCCGCCCCGCTCGGAGTACCGCCTCACCGCCGAGGGTCGCGCGCTCGCCGGCGCGCTGCGCCTCCTCGCCGACTGGGGCGCGCGGCACGCCGGTGCCGACGCGGCGGCCGACATCGCCATCCGGCACGACGCCTGCGGCACGACCCTCGAGGCCCGTTGGTACTGCCCGACCTGCGGCGACGTCGTGGATGCGGACGCGGCGGACGAGAACCGGCGCGTCTGAACCCGTCCCCGCGGCGCTCCGGCGATCGCCCGAGCCCCGCGGGTACACTCGATCGATGGACGATCCGCGCTGGGAGCCGGGCATGCCGGTCCTCGACCGACAGTCGGTCCCGGAGTCGCCGCCGGCCCGGAGCCCCGAGGCCGCGCTCGCCCCCGTCCGGGCGGCGCCCCCGCGCACGGTTCCGGAGACCGCCCCGACGCCGCTCCAGAAGCACTACATCAACCTCTCGGCGATCGCCCTCGTGGCCGGTGCCGTGGCGATCACCGCCCTCGAGACCGGCTCGACGATCGAGAGCCCGGTCGTGCGGATCGGGATCCTCGTCGCCAGCCCGATCCTCATCGTCACGACGGCCGACGCCTCGATCCGGATCTGGCGATCCGCCTGGGCCTGGATGCCGGTCGACCGCAACCGCGGCCTGTTCCGCCTCGCCTGGCTCGCGGCCGCGGCCGTCGGAATCGCCGTCTTCGCGGCCGCAGGCGTGCTGGCGCTGACGGCGTGACCGGTCCGGATCGGGGCCCCGACGCCCGCTCGACCGACATCGAGTCCGGCGGCGGCGTGCCGCCGTGGATCGCCGCCAGCCTGAACTTCTGCAGTCGCTGCGGCGCGGAGCTCCAGTTCGGCGCCATCGAGGGCGAGGACCGGCTTCGGTCGAGCTGCCCGTCGTGCGGCCACATCGCGTACGTGAACCCGCGGCTCGTCGTGACGGTGCTGCCGCTGACCGAGGATGGCCGGCTGGTGCTGCTCCGGCGGGGGATCGAGCCGGGCCTCGGCGCCTGGGCCCAGCCGGGCGGCTTCCTCGAGGTCGACGAGACCGTGGCCGAGGCCGCCGTCCGCGAGACGCTCGAGGAGACGGGGCTCCTCATCCGCCCCGGCGAGATCGTCGGCCTCTACACCCGGCTCGAGGCCGCGGTCGTCGTCCTCGTGTTCGAGGCCCTGGTCGTGGGCGGGACGCCCGGGCCCACGGCGGAGGCGCTCGAGATCCGGGCGTTCGAGGCGGCCGAGATTCCCTGGTCGGGGCTCGCGTTCAAGACCACGTACTGGGCCCTCGTCGACTGGCTCGGGCGGCGCCACCCGGACCTGCAGGCGCCGGCGTTCCCGGTCGGT
>DASUMJ010000068.1:0-4809 GCA_036277775.1 Candidatus Limnocylindrales bacterium | reverse complement strand
CGTCGTCGCCGTGGCGCTCACGCCGGCGTCGACGGCTTCCTGCGCAGCGCTCCGGACGGCCACTTCGATCATCCGGTCGACCAGCCCGACGCGATCGGTGCGCGAGAGGCCATACCCGTCCGCGATCGCCCGCAGCTGACGCGCCCGGGCGTCGAGCGGCGGGAGGGCGAGACGCTCGGCGAGCTCGTCGTCGTGAAGCTGGGCATTGAGCCAGGCGGCCTGCGCCAGGTCCCAGATGGCACCGACCGGGCCGGCCGTGTCCCAATCGACCAGGGCCACGGGTCGTCCGTCTCGCGCGAGGATGTTCCACGGCGCGGCGTCACAGTGGCCCACGATCATCGTCGCCGCCGGCAGGTCGCGGCCCCACCATGGCATCCAGACGGCATCCGCCGGCGGCATGAAGGTCGCCGTCGCTCGATGCAGATCGCCCAGCATCCTGCCCACGTCGGCAGCAGCGTCGTCCGACCATGCGAACGGCTGCGGACTCTCCCCCTCGATGAATGTCAGCATCTCACGACCCTGCTCGTCGAACCCAGGCTCAACGACTCGCGGCGCACCGGCGAATCCCTCGCGTTCGAGGTGCCGGAGCAACCCGAGCACGGTCGTGCTCCACGGTCGCGCCGTCCTGACGACGACGTCACCGCGTCGTCGGACGACCGTCGACCCGCCACCCGGCAGCTCGCGCTCGGCCTCACCTTCCACGGCATGAAGGTCGGGGCGCGGTTGGGTTCCGTCAAGTCCGGCTGACCCCCCGCAACGGTGCAAGATGCAACCGATGCGAACGGGACCGTGTTCCAGGGTGTGATGGACGCCGACTTCGCGCTCGCCGCCAGCCTCGCCGACGACCTGGACGGCGCGTTCCGGACCCTGGTGACGACCCACCAGGATCGGCTCTACACGATCGCCCTTCGGCTCCTCGGCGACCACCGCGACGCGGAGGAGGTCGCCCAGGATGCGTTCGTCCGGGCCTACCGGGCGATGGCCGGCTACGACGCCGATCGGATCCGGGACCTGCGGCTCCGGCCGTGGCTGGCGTCGATCGTCGTGAACCTGGCGCGGAACCGGCGGCGGCGCCTCGACGAGCGCACGCCGCCGCTCCAGCTGGAACCGATCGTCGAGGCCGGCGGCGAGCCCCCGGGGCACGACGAGCGGGCCTCCCCCCACGACCGGGCCGCCCGGCGCGAGACGATCCGGACGCTCGCCGCGGCCCTGCTCGCGCTGCCGCCCGGACCGCGCGCCGCGGTCGTCCTTCGCCACGTCGACGGGCTGTCCGTTGCCGAGACCGCGGTCGCGCTCGACCGGCCCGAAGGCACGGTCAAGGCGCAGGTCAGCCGCGGCCTCGCCCAGCTCCGAACCCACCTCGCCGCCGAACCAGACCTCGGGCGTCCGACGGACGCCGGGCGTCCGGAAGCCGCCTTGGCCCATCGAAGGGAGCTCACCGCATGACCGCCCGATCCACGTCCCACGGGCATGACCCCGCTCGTGACGTCGCCCTCGACCCCGTGCTGGCGGTCGCCCTCGCCGGCCTCGCGGTCCGGGCTCCGGCCTCGCTCGAGGCCGCCACGCTCGTCGAGGTCGGCCTCGCCGACCGCTGGGCGGAGCTCCCCTCCCCCCTCGGCCCGATCGTCGTGGCCTGGAACGGCCGCGGCGTCTCGTGGGTCGACCGGGCTGGGGATCCGGCGGCTTTCGAGGCGCGGTTCGCCGCGACGGTCGGCCGGCCGATCCGCCGTGCCGACGCCGTGCCGGCCGATCTGGCCCGGGCGATCGAGTCCCGGATCGCCGGCGATCGCCGCGCCCGGATCCGGCTCGACCTCCGCGGCCGCACCGAGTTCGAGGTCGCGGTCTGGATGAAGGCCCTCGAGATCCCTCGCGGCGAGGTCCGGCCGTACGGCTGGATCGCCGCCGAGATCGGGCGCCCAAGGGCGGTGCGGGCCGTCGGGACGGCGCTCGCCCACAATCCCGTGCCGCTCGTCGTCCCGTGCCATCGGGTCGTCCGGAGCGACGGGAGCATCGGCCAGTACTCGCTCGGCGGACCGGCCGCGAAGCGGACGATCCTCGCCGCCGAGGGCCTCGACCCGGACGCCCTCGAGGCGGGGGCACGGGCCGGCGTCCGGTTCCTCGGCTCGGACACGACCCACATCGTCTGCCTCCCGACCTGCCACAACGCGAAGCGGATCACCGCCCGGCACCGGGTCCCGTTCCGATCGCTCGACGCTGCGACGGCCTCCGGGTACCGGGCGTGCCGGGAGTGCCGGCCGGCGTCCGGCAGCGCCGCCTTCGCGGCCGCCTGAGCTCCGTCGGGCGCCGTGTCGGGGGCCGCGTCGGGGGCTGCGTCAGGCGCCTCCACCGCCCCCCACCGGCGCCTCGACGGCCGCAACCGAACGGCAACCTTGGCCTACTGGACTAGGCCATAGTGGCTCGGTAGACTCGCCGACATCTTGGACCACCCGACTAAGCCAACACGACGCGGCGGCCTCACCCTCTGGGCCGCGATGGCGACGATCTACGTCGTCTGGGGCTCGACCTACCTCGGGATCGCGATCGCGATCGAGACGATCCCGCCGTTCCTCATGCTCGCCCTCCGGTTCGCGATCGCCGGCGCGATCCTCTTCGCCTGGGAGGTCCTCCGGGCCGGGCGCTCGTTCCGGCTGCCGAGCGCCCGCGAGTGGCGCGATTCGGCGATCGTCGGGGCGCTCCTCCTCGGGATCGGCAACGGCTTCGTCGGGCTGGCGGAGGAGACGGTCCCGTCCGGGATCGCGGCGATCCTCATCGCCCTCATCCCCGTCTGGTTCGCGGTCCTGGGCCGGCTCTACTTCCGCGATCCGCTGCCGCGGCTCGTCCTCGTCGGCATCGCGATCGGCCTCGTGGGGGTCGTGCTGCTCGTCTGGCCGTTCGGCAGCGGCGCGAACACGTTCGACCTGCGCGGCGTCCTGATCCTCATCGTCGCCCCGATCGGCTGGGCCCACGGCTCGCTCTTCTCGGCCCGCAGGGCCACGCTGCCGGCCCGACCGCTCATGGCGACGGGCCTCCAGATGCTCCTCGGCGCGGGTGCACTCTTCGCCGAGGGCGCGCTCACCGGCGAGCTCGGCCGGTTCGACGTCGCCGCGATCTCCGCCGAATCGCTGTGGGCGCTCGCCTACCTCACGGTCATCGGCAGCCTCGTGGCGTTCAACGCGTACGCCTGGCTGCTCCGGAACGCGCCGCTGTCCCTCATCGGCACGTACGCCTACGTGAACCCGGTCGTGGCGGTCGCGCTCGGAGCCCTCGTGCTCTCCGAGCCGATCTCGCCGCGGACGCTCGTGGCCTCGGCCGTCATCCTCGCGGCCGTCGCCATGATCGTCACCGCCCGAGGACGGATGGCAGGGGCGGCGAGGGCCGGTGACGCCACGGACCGCGCGTCGGGTGAGGTCCCGACCGGTGTGGCACCGGAGCCGGCGACGCCGCCGCCGACGCCGCCGCGGGCGTTCAGCCGCGAGCCCGCCCCTCGGCCAGGACCGTCCGGCTGACGCGCTTCGCCATCGTCATGGCGGTGATCATCGGGTTCACGCCGAGGCCCGTCGGGAACGTCGACGTGTCGGCGACGTAGAGGCCGCCGATCACGCCGCCGGGGCCACGAACGCGCCCCCGCTCGTCGGCGGCGTGCGCCGCGGGCTCCGCGCCCATCCGGATCGTGCCCATCTGGTGGGCGGAGAAGACCGCCCCCCGGTTCGGGGCGAAGTCCAGCCGCGACAGGTCCTCGAGGAAGTCGCGGAACCGCTGCTCCTCGCCGGGCCCCCCGGCCGTCGCGTGTCGGACGAGCGGCGTCGCCCCGGCCACCACCTCGGTCGCACCGGCGGCTCGAGCGATCCGCGCCATCGAGCCGAGCGCGTGGCGGAGCGTCGCCCGCCCGATCTCGTCGAGGGCGTAGTCGATCCGGACACGCCCGGCTGCGCTCAGGGAGACCCGCCCCTCGCCGCCGTCGCGGGTCACCGCGACGAGCGGGGCGATGCGGTGGGCGTCGCGAAGCCACGCGGCGTGATCCGCGGCCCCATCCCACGGCAGCGCGAGCGCCAGGAGGCCGGGATGGCCGGGCGCGGACTCGATGACGTAGCCCTCGCGACCCGCGGCCGGCTCACTGAACTCGGCCGAGCGGACGGCCTGCATCACGCCGCGCCACATCCGGATCGGCTCGTCGAAGCGGGCGGCCACGACCGGGACGGGGTGCAGCCGGAGGTAGCGGCCCACCGCCCGATGCGTGACGCCGGACTGCTGGAGGATCGCAGGGCTCCGGAGCGCCCCGGCGGCGAGCACGACCTGGGGTGCCCGGGCGACGAGCCGCCGCGACGCCGCCGCCGTCGGATCGCCGGGCCGGAGCACGACGGGCATCCCGGTCGCCGGGTCGGTCACGAGGAGGTTTCCCTCCACGCCGACGACGCGGCCGCCATCGACGAGCAGCCGCGTCACGCGGACGCGGTCGACGATCCGGGTTCCGTGCGCCACGGCCGCCGCGAGGTGCGTCCGGAGGCCGCTCCGCTTCGAGCCGCGGGGGCAGCCGAACGGGCAGCTCCCGCAGTCGTCGCAGGCGTCGGCGTTCCGCCGGATCGGTGCGACCTCCCAGCCGAGCGCCGTGGCGCCGCGGGTGATGACCGCGTCCTTCGGCGGGGTGCTCCGCGATGGGGAGACGCCGATCTCCGCCTCGATCGCCGCCCGGTCGCCGTCCCACTCGCCGCCGTCGACGCCGTCGAGGCCGTGGTCGCGGGCCCACTCGCGGCGGACGCTCCGCGGCGCGTCGATCGAGGTCATCCAGTTGACCACGGTGCCACCACCGAC
>DASUMJ010000067.1:0-3355 GCA_036277775.1 Candidatus Limnocylindrales bacterium | reverse complement strand
TGCCGGCCGAGATGACGACGGTGTCGGTGTCGCTGAGGGCGCCCTGGTCGGTGACGCGGAGGCCGACGGTGACGGTGGCCTGGGTCTGGTAGGTCCAGGACGGGGTGGGGCTCGTCGAATCGTCGAACGCGCCGTCGCCGTCGAGGTCCCAGGCGAAGGTCAGGGGTCCGGCCTCCGGATCGGACGAGGCGGTGCCGCTGAAGTTGACCGTGAGCGGCAGGGGCCCGCTCGTCGGGTTCGCCCCGGCGACCGCGGTCGGCGGCTGGTTGCCGGAGGCGAAGGCGACTCTCCGGATCTCACCGTCGTCGAGGTTCACGTAATAGAGGGCCCCGTCGGGCCCGATCTCGATGTCGACCGGGTGCGCGGCCGGGGCGACGAAGGCTGCTCGCGTCGCCGGGTCCGGCTGGCCGTTCGCCCCCTTGGCCATCCACCAGATGCAGTTGCGCGAGTGGTCGCCGAAGAAGAGGCCGCCCCGATACTCGGCCGGGAAGGTACCGCCGGTCTCGGGGTAGAAGGCCATCCCGGAGATCGCCGAGCCGTTGCCCGTCGCGCAGCCATCGCCGCTGACGACGGCGGCGGCGTGGTTGTAGGCGTAGACCGGGGAGGTGACCGCCGCGGGTCCCTCCGCGTACAGGCCCTCGCAGATCGTGAGGTTCGAGGAGTCGTAGCCGGGCTGCTTGCCGGCGCCCTCGTAGCACGGCCAGCCGAAGTTCTCGACGGTCGCGTCGCCGGTGTTGGCGATCCGGTTGATCTCCTCCCAGACCTGCCAGCCGACATCGCCGAGCCAGAGCTCGGTCGTACCGGGGCGGAGGGCAAACCGGAAGGGGTTGCGAAGGCCGTAGGCGATGATCCGGCGCTTGTTGAGGTCGGCGCTGGAGGCGAACGGGTTGCCCGCGAAGGCCGCCCCGGTGACCGGATCGAGTCGCAGGATGGTCCCGTCGAGGCTCGTCGGGTCGAGCGCCTGCCGGCCGGCTGCGAAGTGGGCCTGGACCCGGCTCGCGCTGAGCGCCGTCGGGTAGAGCGCGACCTCGTCAATGACCCCGTTGAACTTGCCGCCGCCACCGTTGTTGTACGTGCCCATCTCGAGGAAGCGCGGCGCGGTCGTGAGCGGACCGGCGAGCGGCGTCGGGCCGGCGGCGAGGCCGCCGTCGATGTAGATCCGGGCGTTCGTCCCGTCGTACGTCCCGACGTAGTGGTGCCAGGCTCCGGCCGCGGGCGCCGTCGCGGAGATGCTGGCGCCGTTGATCCAGAGGTGGACCCGGCCGCCGGCGTCGGAGGTCACGTAGAGCATCGCGCCGCTGGTGCCGTTCCACTGGCCGACGAGGGCGGTGTCGCCGGGGTAGGTGGTCGGCCTCGCCCAGGCCTCCAAGGTGATGTTGCCCGGCAGCGTCTGCTGGGGCACGCGGACGTAACCGGTCGTGCCGTTGAGGAGGACGGCGGGGTTGGCGTCGCCGGTCAGGGCTCCGGGCTGGTTGAGCGTGAAACCACCGGTGTACGTGCCGTTGGCCGAGCCGACGGCGTCGTCGGCGAGCGTCCCGGACGTCTCGCCCAGGCGCCACCAGGCCAGGGGAGCGTCGGCGAGGACCGTGTCGAGATACGAGGCGCCCGCCTGGGACTCCGTCCGCAGGTCCTGGGCGCGGAGGGCTCCGCCTTCCGCCGTCGGGGGCGTCATCGCGTCGCCGGGTGGATCTCCGCATGGGTTCTTCGGCACCGGCGGCGGTGACCCGAGCGTCCCGCCCCACTGGCCCCAATCCTCGCGGTTGAAGTCCGCCCCGTCGCCGCCGCTCACGTAGAGGGCGCCGTCGGCCCCGAACTGGAGTGCCCCGATCGAGTGGCTCGTGAACTGCTGGCACCAGTCCTCGACGAGGACCTGCTCCGGGCCGGAGATCGTGGAGCCGCTGACGGTGAGCCGCGAGAGCCGGGCGCTCGCGACGCACCCGTCGGTCGTCGGCCCCGGCGGCGTCGGACAGCCATCGCCCCAGCGAGGCGCCGGTGCCGCGCTCCCAAGCACGTGGTCGTAGGTGTACAGGACGTAGACCCACGGGCGGAGTGGCAGCCCGGGATCCTTGAGGCTCGGGTCGATGGTCATCCCGAGCAGGCCGCGGTCCCAGAGATCGAGGACGTTCGTGGTCAGGCCCGAGAAGCTCGACGGCGTCGGGTCGGTGAGGCTGTCGAAGACCTTGAGGACGCCGCTCTTCTCGGCCACGAAGACCCGCCCGTCGGCGGCGAACTCGACGGCCGTCGGAACGACCAGCCCGCTCAGGGCCACCGTCTCGGTGAAGCCGGCCGGCAGAGCCGTAGCGACCGGCTCCGCCGGCTCGAGGTCGGCGCAATCCGGATCGAGCAAGCCCGTGTCGCCGAGGTTGGGCTGGCAGGCCGCGACTGAGGGGTCGCGGCCGAGCACGGGTGCTGCGATCGGAGCCGGCAGGACGGTCCCCAGCACCACGGCGGCGATCAGCACGACGAGGAGCCTGGACGACCCGTCACGCGTGGGACGATGGATCGGCATGTTCAACCCCGGTCTCCGGGAACCCGACGGTACGGCTGGCCCCGCGAACCGAGCGACTCCAGCGATGAGCGAGAAGCGCCCGGTGACGTCATGCGTTTCGGGCGGCGGCGCAGGGCATTGTCGCACCTCTGCCAGAACGCCTTCGGGCATGGGCGGATCGCGACGCTTCGGGCCCTTCGCCTCGGCCGTCGCGATCCGGGGGACGGGCACAAGGACTGAGGGTCAGCGCCAGGCCGAATGCGCCCGCGAGCCTCCGAGCGCTGACAGCTGAACGACGGTGGCCACGTGCCCTCATGTCTCCTCCGCGCGGTCCCGACGGCGGTGCCGACCGAGAACCACCGTGTTGTGCACATCCGCAGGGCAAGCGGCCCGGCTGCCGCGGATGCCCCCAAAGTACCGGCGTGGCCGAGGTTCGTACTATATGCGGGCGTCCGCTCGGAACGGTGAGGCGTGGTGCCGCGGGTCAACACTTCCTTCCGGCCGGCTGCCCGGGAGCGCGACACGCGGACGTCATGCGGAAGCGCGTCGCATGGGCTGTGGCATCCTGAGCCACGCTGCCGTCGCGGAGCCGACCGGGCGGCGCGTGGAGGGCGCTGAGAGGTCGGCCGCACGGCCCGCGGAGAAGGGGTGGCCAGGACCATGTGTGGCATCGTCGGCCTGATGACCGTCGACGGCGGCCCGCGTGGTGGCGGTGGTGGGCTCGAGTCGATGATGTCGGCGATTGCCCACCGCGGACCCGACGGCCATGGTCGGTACACCGACGAAACCGTACAACTCGGCCACCGCCGGCTCAGCATCCTGGACCCCACGGAGGCGGGCGCTCAGCCCATGGAGCGCCATGGCGTC
>DASUMJ010000066.1:0-34016 GCA_036277775.1 Candidatus Limnocylindrales bacterium | reverse complement strand
CTCTTCGAGCTCGAGGTCCCGGAGATCCACAACGGCACCGTCGAGATCCGGGCGATCGCCCGTGAGGCCGGCAGCCGCAGCAAGGTCGCCGTCTCGTCACGCCAGGAGGGGCTGGACCCCGTGGGCGCGACCGTCGGCCAGCGCGGCGCCCGCGTCCAGGCGGTGGTCGCCGAGCTCGGCGGCGAGAAGATCGACGTCATCCCCTGGAACGACGACCCGGGCCAGTTCGTCGCGAACGCCCTGTCGCCGGCCCAGGTGCTGTCGGTCGACATCGACACCGAGCACCGGATCGCGAACGTCACCGTCCCGGAGCGGATGCTCTCGCTGGCGATCGGCCGCGAGGGCCAGAACGCGCGACTCGCGGCGCGGCTGACCGGCTGGCGGATCGACATCCGGAGCGACGTCTCGGTCGCCGAGGCGAAGGCCGCGGCCGCGGCCGGCCCGGCCGCCGAGGCGGCCGCCCCCGCGTCCGCCCCCGAGCCGGATTCCGCCGCCGCCGCGCCGGAGATCGCCCCCGACGACGCGATCGTCGTCGTGAAGCCGCGGAGCCGGGCGAAGGCCGCCGCCGTGGCGGACGTTCCGGCCGAGATCGTCCCCGACGCCTCGACCGACGCGACGGCGGACGTCCCGCCGGCCGACGCACCGAAGAAGCCCCGCGCCCGGGCCAAGAAGGCCGCCTCCGAGGAGGTGGCGTCGTAGCCCGCGCGGCGGCGACGGCGCGCCCGCCGCGGCGGCCCCCGACGCGCTCGTGCGTCGCGTGCCGGACCGCTCGCGAGAAGCGCGAGCTGCTCCGGGTCGTCCGGGCGCCGGACGGCACCGTCCGTGCGGACGCCACCGGCCGGGCTGCCGGCCGCGGCGCCTACGTCTGTCGCGACAGCGGCTGTATCACGACTGCCATCGAACGAGGGGCGCTCGCGCGGGCCCTCGAGACCCGGGTCCCGGCCGGGCTCCGCGAGGAGCTCACCGCGACCGTCATCACGACTGAACACCCAGGAGGAGCCCGTGGCCAGGAGTAGGAGCGGCACCCGCGGCCGGCGCGGGCCCCGCAAGCCCCCGCGTCGCGACGGCGCGTTCGCCGGTGCGAGCGTCCAGACCGTCGATCCGCGTGAGCGCGGCGCGATCGAGCTGCCCGGCACGATCACCGTCAAGGAGCTCGCCGACCTGTTCGGGGTGAATCCCGCCGACGTGATCCGGGAGCTCATCAAGAGCGGCATCTTCGCGACGATCAATCAGCTCATCGACCGCGACACCGCGGCCCTCGTCGCCGGCGAGCTCGGCTACGAGGTCGCAGAACCGCAGGCCGTCGCCGCCGGCGAGGCCGGCGAGGACGGTGCCGACGGCGCCGGCTCCGAGGCCGCGAAGGAGGAGCTCTTCACCGAGGAGGACTCGGCGAACCTCGTCAACCGGGCCCCGATCGTCACCGTCATGGGCCACGTCGACCACGGCAAGACGAGCCTCCTCGATGCGATCCGCTCGACGACCGTCGCGGCCGGGGAGCGCGGCGGGATCACCCAGCACATCGGCGCGAGCGAGGTCACGAAGGACGGCCGGCGGGTCGTCTTCCTCGACACGCCGGGCCACGAGGCGTTCACCGCGATGCGGGCCCGCGGCGCGAAGGTCACGGACATCGCGATCGTCGTCGTCGCGGCCGACGACGGCGTCATGCCCCAGACGCTGGAGGCGATCAGCCACGCCAAGGCGGCGAAGGTCCCGATCATCATCGCCCTCAACAAGATGGACAAGCCCGACGCGAACCCCGATCGCGTCAAGACGGAGCTGACCGAGGCCGGCGTCGTCGTCGAGGAGTACGGCGGCGACACGCCGCTCGTCCCCGTGTCGGCCAAGAGCCGGCTCGGGCTCGACGACCTCGTCGAGATGGTCCTCCTCGTGGCCGATCTCCAGGACCTCAAGGCCAACCCGAAGCGGCCGGCGATCGGCACGATCGTCGAGGCCCGGATGGACAAGAGCCGTGGCGCGGTCGCGACGGCGCTCGTCCAGACCGGCACGCTCCGCGTGGGCGACGTCATCGTCGTCGGCGAGACGTACGGCCGGGTCCGGGCGCTCGAGAACGAGCTCGGCAAGCGGATCCCGAAGGCCGGCCCGGCGACCGCCGCGGTCGTCCTCGGGCTGTCCGAGGTGCCCGAGGCCGGCGACATCCTCCGGGTCGTCGCCGACGAGAAGGAAGCGCGCTCGCTCGTCGAGACGCGCCGCACCCAGCTCGCCGCGAAGGGCGGGGAGGGCAGCGGCCGGGCGACCCTCGAGGACCTCTACCGCCAGATCCAGGCCGGCCAGGCCAAGGAGCTGCGGATCATCCTCAAGGCCGATGTCTCCGGCTCGCTCGGGGCGATCACCCACGCCCTCGACCAGCTGGCCACCGACGAGGTGAAGATCAACGTCCTCCACGAGGGCGCGGGCGAGATCACCGACAACGACATCATGCTCGCCGCGGCGTCGAACGCGATCGTCGTCGGGTTCAGCACCCGGATCAGCGACACCGCCCGCCGGGCCGCCGAGAGCGAGAAGGTCGACGTCCGCCTCTACGACATCATCTACCAGCTCACCGACGACATCGAGAAGGCCCTGTCGGGGCTCCTCGAGCCGGAGCAGGTCGAGGTCGTCGAGGGCCGGGCCGAGGTTCGCCAGGTCATCCGGATCGGGAAGAACCAGGTCATCGCCGGCTCCTACGTCACCGATGGCCGGATGGTCCGCGGCGGCGCCCGGGTCTGGCGATCCGGCAAGGTCATCGCATCCGACCGGATCGAGTCGCTGCGGCGCTTCCGCGACGACGTCCGCGAGGTGGCGACCGGCTTCGAGTGCGGCATCGGGCTGGCCGACTTCAACGACCTCCAGGAAGGCGACGTCATCGAGTGCTTCACCACGCAGACCGTGAGTCGCTCGCTGACCTCGTGATGGCCGCATCGTCGACCGGCGGGCCGACGCGATGACGCAACGGACGAATCGCGTGGACGAGCTCCTTCGGCAGGAGATCAGCGCGCTCATCGTTCGGGAGATCGCCGACCCGCGGATCGGGTTCGCGACGATCACCGACGTCGAGACGGCGCCGGACCTCCGGCACGCCCGCGTCTGGGTGAGCGTCATCGGCAGCGCCGAGGAGCGGAAGGCCGCCGTCCAGGCGCTCCAGCGGGCGATGCCGTTCATCCGCCACGAGCTCGGCGGCCGGCTCCGGATCCGGCGGATCCCGGAGCTCCACGTCGAGCTCGACGACACGATGGAGCGGGGGACGAGGGTCCTCCGCCTCCTCAACGAGCTCGAGGCCGGCACGGACCCGGCCGAGCTGGCCGTGCCCGAGGACGCCCTGCCGACCCCGGTCGCGCGACTGCCCCACGAAGGCGATGCGCCGGAGCCGCCGGCCGACGCCGGGACGACCGCCGGCGCGGGCCCCGGCCCGGGTCCGTCGCCCGCCCGGGCGGGTCGGCGAGCGCGCGAGGCCAAGCGACGCGACGGCGCGGGACCGCACCGCGGCACGCTCGGGCGCGGCGGACCGAAGGGACGCGGCGACGCGCGCGGGGGCCGCCGGTGACCGCCGTCGCGCTCGATCCCTGGCTTGGTGCCGTGCCCGCCGCAGTCGTGACCGCGCTGCGAGGCGCCCGTGACGTCCTCGTCGTCAGCCACGAGAACCCCGACGCCGACACGCTCGGCGCAGCGCTCGCGCTCCGGACGATCGTCGAGGCCGGCGGCAGCCGCGCGACGCTCGTCTGCTCGGACGTGCCACCGCCCCTCTACGACTTCCTCCCGGGCATCGAGGCCTTCCGCCAGGACCCGGAACCCGATCGCGCGCACGATCTCGCGGTCCTCGTCGACTGCGGCTCGCTCGAGCGCGTCGGGCCGCTGCGCGAGCGGCAGGCGGCGCTGTTCGAGCGGCTGCCGCACGTCGTCATCGACCATCACGCCTCGAACGGCGCCGCGGGACCGGCGGACTGGGTGGACCCGGGCTCCGCGGCCACGTGCGAGCTCGTGACGCTCCTCGCGACCTCCGTCGGGGTGCCGCTCACGGCCGGTGACGGCGCGCTCGCCACCGTCCTCATGGCCGGGATTGTCATGGACACCGCGACGTTCGCCCATCCCAACGCCACGCCGCGGACGCTCGCGGTCTCGGCGGCGCTCGTCGCCGCGGGCGCGCCGCTCGCCGAGATCTCCCGGCGGCTCTACCGGACGAAGCCGGACGTGCAGCTCCGGCTCTTCGGCCGGGTCCTCGACCGGCTCGAGACGGCCGCGGGCGGCCTCGTCATCCATTCGACGCTCACGACGGCCGACATCGCGGAGACCGGCGCGATGAGCGCCCACTCGGAAGGGATCATCGATCTCCTCTCGCAGTCGGAGGCGGCGGAGGTGGCGATCCTGTTCAAGGAGGCAGACCCGGCGACGACGCGGATCTCCGTCCGGACGAAGCCCGGCGGCGTGGACGCGACCGTCCTCACCGGGTTGTTCGGCGGCGGCGGGCATGCCCGCGCGGCCGGCGCTTCGTTGCCCGCAGCGGTCGACGAGGCACGCCGCCGCGTCCTGCCGGAGGCGGAGCGCCTCGCGGCCGCGGTCCGGCGCTGAGCGTGACGCGCCGTGACGACGCCTCCGGGATGGACGGCGTCCTCGTCATCGCCAAGCCCGCGGGCCCGACCTCCCACGACGTCGTCGCGCTCGCGCGCCGGCTCACCGGGACCCGCCGGATCGGGCACGGCGGGACCCTCGACCCGTTCGCCTCCGGGGTGCTGCCGCTCTTCCTGGGCGGCGCGACCCGCCTCGTCGAGTACCACCTCGCCGACCGGAAGGCCTACCGGGCCACGATCTGCTTCGGCGCCGCGTCCACGACCGACGACCTCGACGGCGAGTTGACGCCCGTGGACGGCCCGGTCCTCTCGAGCGCTGGGGTCGAGGCTGCGCTCGACGGGTTCCGTGGCGAGATCCGGCAGCGACCGCCCGCCTTCTCGGCGGTCCAGGTCGGCGGCCGGCGCGCGTACGCCATGGCCCGCGAGGGTGCCGCGCCCGAGCTTCCCGAGCGCGTCGTCACGATCCATCGGCTCGAGCTCGTCGCCTGGAACTCGGACGACCCGTCGCGCCCGATCGCCGTCGTCGACGTCGAGTGCTCGGCCGGCACGTACGTGCGCGCGATCGCCCGGGACCTCGGCGCCGCGCTCGCGAGCGCCGCCTACCTCGGCGCCCTCACCCGGACGGCGAGCGGGCCGTTCCGGCTCGACGATGCCGTGACGCTCGATGACCTCCGGGCGGCCGCGACCGAGGGTGGGGACGCCGTCGCGGCGCTGCTGCTCCCGGTCGACGCCGGCCTCGAGGCGATGCCGTCGATCCGGCTCGAGCCCGCCGAGATCGCCGACGCTGCGATGGGCCGCTTCGTCCGCCCGACGGCGGGCGTCGGGAAGGTCCCGGCGGAGACGCCGATCCGGCTCCTCGACAGCGACGGGCGACTCGTCGGCATCGGCACGGTCGAGGGCCGCCGGATCTCGCCCTCGAAGATGCTCCCGGCGGCCGTCGCGGCGATCGCTCCGAAGGTTGCCCCGCAGGCCGCGGCCGGATCCACGTCCGACCCGGCCGCCGACCCGGTGACCAGCGATGCCTGATCGAGCGCTCGGACCCGGGGGCCGGATGGCCGTCGTCGCCGGCATCGACGCGCTCCCGGCCGACATGGGCCGCCTGTTCGTCGTGGTCGGGGTCTTCGACGGCCTCCACCTGGGTCATCTCTATCTCCTCCGGCGGCTCTGCGAGGAGGCGGCCAGGCGTGACGCGCTGCCCACCGTCGTCACCTTCGACCACCACCCGGACGAGATCCTCACCGGGGCCGCGCCGCCGCTCCTCTGCGATCCCGACGAGCGGATCGCGCGGCTCGAGGCGGCCGGCGTCGCGGTGACGATCGTCCAGCACTTCGACGTCGCGCTCCGGATGACCGAGTTCGACGATTTCATCCGCCGGATCGCTGCCCGCTCGCCCCTCGCCGGGTTCCTCATGACCCCGGAGTCGGCCTTCGGTCACGAGCGGCGCGGGACGCCGTCGGCGGTGGCGGACCTCGGGCGGGCGATGGGCTACGACGTCGAGGTCATCCCGGCCCTCGCGCTGGACGGCCGTCCGGTCCGGAGCGGCGAGATCCGCGCCGCGATCGCCGGTGGTGACCTGGGCGGCGCCGCGATGCTCCTCGGCCGGCCCTACGCGGTCGTGGGCGATGCGAGGCCCGGCCCGGACGGGATGAGCGACGTCCGCTTCCCGATGCCCGTCGCCGTCCCGCCGGCCGGCGACTATCCGGTCACCGTCGAGCTCGACGGGGTCGATCGACGTCCGGGACGAGCGGAGGTCCGCCCGGACGGTGCGATCGCGCTCGCATCCGAGCCACGCGTCTCGGGGCGATTCCGCCTCGTCTTCGAGTGAGGCGGGGGCGCGCGAGGCGTGGCGCGTTCGGCGCCGCGTTTGCCCGATCGGCGCCCTGCTGGTACCATCCGCCGGTCAAAGTGCAATAGGAACGCCATACAGTCACGTTCGTGTCGGAGGACCGAGTGCCGCTCGCGCGGGAAGAGAAGCAGGAGATCATGACCGGGTTCGCCGTCAAGGACGGTGACACGGGCTCGCCGGAAGTCCAGATCGCGCTCCTCACGGAGCGGATCAAGGACCTGACCGGGCATCTCCGGAGCTTCCCCAAGGACAACCATTCGCGTCGCGGCCTCCTCAAGCTCGTCGGCCAGCGCCGTCGCCTTCTCGCCTATCTCGTGAAGAAGGACAACACGCGCTACCGCGCCGTCATCGGACGGCTCGGACTTCGCCGCTAGCCCCCGCTGCACCGGACCCCGGGAAGATCCCGGGGTCGACCGCATCCGGGGCCCGTCGGGTCGACCAGCCAGGAACCATTCGTCGCCTCCTCCACGGCAGGAGGAACAGCACCCCGTGTCCAGCATCTTCGAGATCGAGTTCGGCGGCCGGACCCTGACCATCGAGTCCGGGCGGCTCGCCCGGCTCGCCGGCGGCGCCGTCACCGTGCGCTACGGCGACACCCTCGTCCTCGGCACCGCCAACCGGTCGGACCCGCGCCCCGGCCTCGACTTCTTCCCGCTCACCGTCGAGTTCGAGGAGCGGATGTACGCCGCCGGGAAGATCCCGGGCGGCTTCATCAAGCGCGAGGCCCGCGCCTCCGAGGCGGCGACGCTCGCGGCCCGGATGACGGACCGGCCCATCCGCCCGCTCTTCCCCGAGGGCTACAAGGACGACATCCAGCTCGTCATCACCGTCCTCTCGACGGACCAGGAGAACGAGCCCGACGTCCTCGGCACCGTCGCCGCGTCGGCCGCCCTCACGATCAGCGAGATCCCGTTCGCCGGCCCCGTCGGCGCGGTTCGGATCGGCCGGATCGGCGGCGAGTTCGTCGTCAACCCGACCTTCAGCCAGCTCGAGGAATCGGAGCTCGACCTCGTCGTCTCCGGCACGCGTGACGCGATCATGATGGTCGAGGCCGGGGCCAAGCTCCTGCCCGAGGACGTCATGGCCGAGGCGATCCTGTTCGGCCACCGCGCCCTGCAGCCGCTCATCGACATCCAGGAGCAGCTCCGGGATGCCGTCGGCAAGCCGAAGAGCACGCCGTTCCTCGAGACCGGGACCGGCTCCGTCCTCACGTTCGCGGATGCGGTCGCCGCCGGCCAGGAGCTCGTCGTCGTCGACGTCGAGACCACCGGCACGGACCCGAAGATGGCCGACCTCGTCGAGATCGCCGCGGTCAAGGTCAAGGGCGGGAAGATCACCGATCGGTGGTCCACGTTCGTCAACCCGGGCCGCCCGATCGTCGGCAACCAGATGCACGGCATCACCGACGCCGACGTCAAGAAGGCCCCGAAGCCGGCCGACGCCGCGAAGCAGGCCCTGAAGTTCATCGGCGACTCGCTCGTCGTGGGCCACAGCGTCGGCTTCGACCTGGCGTTCCTCGAGGCGGCGCTCGCCGACGGGACCCATTTCGAGCAGGGCCGCTACCTCGACACCCTGACGATCGCCCGCGAAGGCTACCCGGACCTCGAGAACTACAAGCTTCCGACGCTCTCCCACTTCTTCGGCATCGAGCTCGCCCAGTCGCACCGGGCCGGCCCGGACGCCGAGGCGACGGCCAACCTCCTCATCTGGTTCGGCAACGACCTGCCGAAGCGGATCGCCGCGCTCCGCGAGGGCATCGCCGAGTCGATCCGGGCCACCCGGACGGGCGGTGACAGCAAGGCCATCGCCGAGACCGCCCGCCGCGAGGCGCGCGTCTCCAAGAGCCTCTTCAGCCTCGTCCACAAGAAGACCGCCCGGAAGCTGGCCCTCGAGGATGGCATCCGGATGGACGGCCGCGGGCTCACCGAGCTCCGCCAGATCTCGGTGGACGTCGGGCTCCTGCCCCGCGCCCACGGGTCCGGGCTCTTCACCCGCGGGGAGACCCAGGTCCTGACGATCGCCACGCTCGGCGCGTCCTCGGACGTCCAGCGGATCGACACGATCAGCCCGAAGACCGAGAAGAAGTACATCCACCACTACAACTTCCCGCCGTACTCGACCGGCGAGAACAAGCCGATGCGCGGCCCCAGCCGGCGCGACATCGGCCACGGCAACCTGGCCGAGCGGGCGCTCATCCCCGTCCTGCCGAACCACGACGAGTTCCCGTACGTGATCCGGCTCGTGTCGGAGTGCCTGTCGTCGAACGGCTCCACCTCGATGGCCTCGACCTGCGGCTCGACCCTCGCCCTCATGGACGCGGGCGTGCCGATCTCGGCGCCGGTCGCCGGCGCGGCGATGGGCCTGATCAGCGAGCCCGACGGCAGGTTCGCGGTCCTCACCGACATCCTCGGCAAGGAGGACGCGGTGGGCGACATGGACTTCAAGGTCACCGGCACCCGTGACGGCATCACGGCGCTGCAGATGGACATCAAGGTCCAGGGCATCAACGAGGCGATCATCCGGGCCGGCCTCGCGCAGGCGCTCGAGGCTCGCCTCGCGATCCTCGACAAGATGACCGAGGTCCTGCCGACGGCCCGCGAGTCGATGAGCGACTTCGCGCCGCGGATCATCACGATCAAGATCAACCCGGAGAAGATCCGGGAGATCATCGGCAAGGGCGGCTCCATGATCCGCAAGATCCAGGAGGAGACCCAGACCGAGATCAACGTCGAGGACGACGGCACGGTCGAGATCGCCGCGGTGAGCGGCGAGAACTCGCGCAAGGCGATCCAGTGGATCGAGAGCCTGACGCGCGAGGTCGAGGTCGGCGCCCTCTACCTCGGCAAGGTGACCCGGATCATGGGCTTCGGCGCGTTCGTCGAGATCCTTCCCGGCAAGGAAGGCCTCGTCCGGATCGGCGAGCTCGCCGACTACCACGTGCCGACCGTCGAGGACGTCGTGTCCGTCGGCGATGAGGTCATGGTCGTCGTCACCGAGATCGACCGCCAGGGCCGCGTCAACCTCTCGCGCAAGGCGGCCATGCAGCGCCACCTCGCGAAGGAACCCGTCTGAGGCGACGCCGCCTCCGGCGAGCGCATGCCGACTCGAGCCGCGGGGAGACCCGCGGCTCGTTCGATTCCCGGGCGCCGCGGCCGGCATCGAGACAGCGGGGCAGCCCGTGCGGACCGGGGCCCATGCGCAACCTGGGCTTCGGCGGACCGCGACGCGATGCGACGGCCGGCGCTCGCGCCCGAGCTCCGGTTCGGGAACGCTGCAGGTCGCTGATATACTCCGGCCGTGCCCGCTGACCACGACACCCTGCGGAGCCATGCCCGGATGACCCAGCGTTCCCCCCTCACCGTCGCCGTCGTCGGCGCCACCGGCGTCGTCGGCCGGACGATGGCCCAGGTCCTGGCGGAGCGGCAGTTCCCGGTCGGGGAGCTGCGGCTGCTCGCCTCCGGTCGGTCGATCGGGCGAGTCGTCGAGGCGATGGGTCGGTCGGTCGAGGTGGCCGAGGCGACGCCCGATGCGTTCGACGGGGTCGACATCGCCCTGTTCAGCGCCGGCGGCGATGTCTCGAAGGACCTGGCCCCGGCCGCAGCGGCTCGGGGCGCCACCGTGATCGACAACTCGAGCGCCTGGCGGATGGATCCCGAGGTCCCGCTCGTGGTGAGCCAGGTCAACCCGGACGACCTCGAGTGGCACGAGGGGATCGTCGCCAACCCGAACTGCTCGACGATGCAGCTCGCCCCCGTCCTCATGGCGCTGCGCGACAGCGTCGGCATCGACCGCGTCGTGGTCGACACGTACCAGTCGGTCTCGGGCACCGGCGCCGACGCGCTCGCGGAGCTCGAGGGCCAGATCCGTGCCCACGTCGCGGGCGAGCCGAAGGTCGCGGCCGTCTACCCGCATCCGATCGCCTTCAACGCCCTACCGGAGATCGACGTCTTCCTCGACAACGGCTACACGAAAGAGGAGTGGAAGGTCGTCACCGAGAGCCGGAAGATCCTCCACCTGCCGGATCTCCGCCTCTCGTGCACCGCGGTCCGCGTGCCGGTCTTCGTCAGCCACTCCGAGGCGGTCCACGTCGAGACGACGCGGCCGCTCTCCCCGGAGGCCGCACGCGCCCTGTTCGCGGCCGTTCCGGGGGTCGTGGTCCAGGACGATCCCGCCGGCCACGAGTACCCGCTCGCGACGCGGGCCGCCGGGAGCGACGAGATCTTCGTCGGCCGGGTGCGGCAGGATCCCTCGGTCGACGGCGATCGAGGCCTCGCATTCTGGGTCGTCTCGGACAACGTCCGGAAGGGTGCCGCGACGAATGCGGTCGAGATCGCCGAGGCGCTCGTCGAGCGCGGCTGGGTCCGGGCGCGCTCGCGCCGGTCGACGAACCCGGTCGGGGCCCAGGCGTGACGCCGGCCGAGCGCCAGGTGGCGCTCGAGGCTCCGGTGGCGCAGACGTCGGCCTCGCGCCAGGCGGCGCTCGAGGCCATCGCCGGTGAGGTCCGCAGCTGCACCCGCTGCCGCCTCCACGCCGGGCGGACGCGGGCGGTGCCCGGCGAGGGCCACCCCGACACCGAGGTCGTCTTCGTCGGCGAGGGCCCCGGCATGAACGAGGATCGCCAGGGTCGGCCGTTCGTGGGCCGGGCCGGCGACCTGCTCGTCCGGCTGCTGGGCACGATCGGCTGGCGTCGCGAGGAGGTCTTCATCACGAACGTCGTGAAATGCCGCCCGCCCGACAACCGCGACCCGGAGCCCGACGAGGTGGCTGCCTGCCTGCCGTACCTGCGGCGCCAGCTCGAGGTCCTCGACCCGGCGCTCGTCGTGACCCTCGGCCGGCACTCGATGGGCCGATTCATCCCGGACGCCAGGATCGGCCAGGTCCATGGGACGCTCCACCCGGTCGATCCCGCCACGGGAGCGGGCTCGGCCATGGTCTACGCGCTCTATCACCCGGCCGCCGCGCTCCGCGCGCCGGACGTCGAGCGCCAGAGCTACGACGACGTGGCGGGGATACCGGCGGCCCTCCTCGAGGCCCGCCGCCGTCGCACGGCGCCCGCCGCGGCCACCGCCGTCTCGGCGGCCGCTCCATCCATTGCGTCCATCGCGCCGCCGGACGCTGCTCCGGCCGACCCGGCGCTCGACGCGCCGACCTTCTTCTGATCGGACGCCACGACCCCATGCCACGCAAAGCCATCGCCACGCCGCCGTCCACCGACACGCCGCTCCGGATCATCCCGCTCGGCGGGGTGGGGGAGATCGGCAAGAACATGTACGTCTTCGAGTACGGCGACGACATCGTCATCATCGACTGCGGCCTGATGTTCCCCGACGAGGAGATGTTCGGGATCGACCTCGTCGTGCCCGACATCACGTACCTGCGGGACAAGAAGGCCAACGTCCGGGCGTTCCTCATCACCCACGCCCACGAGGACCATGTCGGGGGCCTGCCGTACATCCTGCCCGAGTTCCCGGGCGTGCCCGTCTACGCCTCGACGCTGGCCCGCGGCCTCCTGGGCAACAAGGTCAAGGAGCACAAGCTCCACAACAACCCGCTCCTCTCGCTGGAGCCGGGCGACGAGCTCCAGGTCGGGCCGTTCACGGCGATCCCGTTCCGGATCGGCCACTCCATCCCGGACGCGATGGGCATCGCGCTCCGGACCCCGGTCGGGACCGTCGTCCACACCGGCGACTTCAAGTTCGACCACACCCCGGTCGACGGCAAGCTCAGCGACTTCCACACGCTCGCGAAGATCGGCGAGGAGGGCGTGATCTGCCTCCTCTCGGACTCCACGCGGGCCGAGAACCCGGGCTACACGCCCTCCGAGCGAACAGTCGGCGAAGCGTTCCGGGAGATCATGGAGCCGCTCGAGGGCCGCGTCATCGTGGCCACCTTCGCGAGCAACATCGCCCGGGTGCAGCAGGTCCTGGATGCCGCGGCGACGTTCGACCGGCAGGTGACCGTCATCGGGCGGTCGATGGAACAGAACTTCCGGATCGCCTCGGACCTGGGCTACCTGACCTACGACACCGGCCGGATCGTCGCGAAGGACCGCCTCAACGACGTCCCCGATCAGAAGCTCGTCATCTGCACGACCGGCGCCCAGGGCGAGCCGATGGCCGGCCTCGCGCGGATGGCGAACCGCGACCATCGCTTCGTCGAGATCCGTGCCGGCGACACCGTCATCGTCAGCGCCAGCCCGATCCCCGGCAACGAGGAGTACGTGAGCCGGACGATCGACAACCTGTTCAAGGCCGGCGCCAACGTCTTCTACCACACGATCAAGCGCGCCCACGTCTCCGGCCACGCCAGCCAGGAGGAGCTGAAGCTGATGCTCGGCCTCACGAAGCCGAAGCACTTCATCCCGATGCACGGCGAGTTCCGGATGCAGGTCCAGCACGGCCGCCTGGCGATCGAGACGGGCGTCTCCCCCGAGAACGTCTTCATCATCGAGAACGGCCAGCCGATCGAGTTCCTCGCCGACGGCACGGCCCGCCGCGGGACGCCGGTGCCCGCGGGCTACGTCTTCGTCGACGGGCTCTCGGTCGGGGAGGTCGGCGACGTCATCCTCCGCGACCGCCGGGCGCTCGCGAACGACGGCATGTTCATGATCGTCGTCACCGTCGACAAGCAGACCGGCAACGTCCTCGGCAGGCCCGAGATCATCACCCGCGGCTTCATCCACGGACCCGAGCACGATCGCGTGATCGAGGCGGCGGTCGAGCGGGTGATCACCTCGGTCCAGAATCCGGGCGATCACATCAGCGAGATCGCGCTCCTGAAGAGCCAGATCAAGGACGGCGTCTCGCGCTTCCTGTACGAGCAGACGAAGCGACGCCCGATGGTCTTCCCGGTCGTCGTCGAGGTCTGAGCGTGGCGTCCGGTCGTCGTCGCGCCGCTCCCCGCCGGTCCCGACGCCGCAGCGGCCTCAAGCTGCCGCGGCTGACCTTGCCGAGCGTGGGCCCCGAGGTCGCCCGCTCGATCATCGGGATCGTCCTGCTCGTCCTCGGGTCGGTCACGCTCATCGCGCTGCTGCTGCCGGGCCAGGGCACGCTGACGTCGTGGTGGATCGGCTCCGTGGGGCCGTGGTTCGGGAGCCTCCGATGGCTCCTGCCGTTCCTCCTCCTCGGCGGCGGCTGGTACCTGGAGTGGGGACCCGGACGCCGGCCGGCCTCGGGCTGGGGCGTGACGATCGTCGGGATCGTCGTGGCCTACCTCGGCATCCTCGGCGCCGTCCAGATCACCGGTCTCTGGAGCGGCGGGCGGATCGGCCGGTTCTTCGAGGACGTCCTCGTCACGCCGCTCACGGCCCCGGGTGCCTTCGTCCTGCTCCTGGCCGTCGCGGCAGTGGGCTTCATGCTCGCCTTCAACCTGCCGCTCCGGGAGCTCGTCAAGCCCGGGACCAGCCTCGCCCGGTGGCTGGGAACCGCGGCCGCGACGTCGATGCGCCGTGAGGCCCGCGCTGACGAGGCCAGCGGGGTCACCGGCCGCAACGGCAGCGGGTCCAGGGCCACCGGCGATCGCGACGGGAACGCTGCGGCCGGAGCGCGAGGCGCCGCCGCCCGCGGAGCCGGCAGGGCCGGGATCTCGCCCGCGCCGTCGGCCGGCCAGACCGGGATCTGGGGCGAGGAGGGCGGCTCCCACATCCCGTCCGCCGTCCCGTCCACCGTGCCGACCTCCGCGACGTTTGCCCCGGCGCGGAGCGGCGCCGCGGCGTCGGCCACGCTCGTCGAGCCGCGGACCGAGCGGGAACGCGCCGCCGACGACATCACCGACGCGTCGGACTCGCCCCCGACCCGCGAGCGGAAGGACTACGTCCTGCCCCCGCCGGACCTCCTCGAGGCGGCGGTCGAGCCGACCGGCCTCGCGAACGAGGACATCCTCCACCAGCGGAACGAGGAGATCATCGTCAAGAAGCTCCAGAGCTTCGACATCGACGCGAAGATCGTGGGCCGGAACGCCGGCCCGGTGGTCACGCAGTACGAGGTCCAGCCGGCGCCGCACATCAAGGTCAGCCGGATCGAGGGTCTCGCCGACGACCTGGCGATGGCCCTCGCGGCCCGGAGCCTCCGGATCGAGGCCCCGATCCCGGGCAAGAGCGCCGTGGGGATCGAGGTCCCGAACAAGGACTTCAACATCGTCGCCCTTCGGGGGATCCTCGAATCGGTCGACTTCGCGGGGACCGGGACGTCGCGCCTGACGTTCGCCCTCGGCCGGGACGTCGCCGGCAAGGCCCAGGCGGTGGACCTCGCGAAGATGCCCCACCTCCTCATCGCCGGCGCGACCGGCTCCGGCAAGAGCGTCATGGTCAACGCCCTGATCACGAGCCTCCTCTGCAACGCCACGCCCGATGACGTCCGGATGATCCTCATGGACCTCAAGCGGGTCGAGCTCGCCTCGTACAACGGGCTGCCGCACCTGCTCGTCCCGGTCATCACGGAGCCGGAGCGCGCAAAGGCGGCGCTGAAGTGGGCGGTCAACGAGATGGAGGCGCGGTACCGGCGGTTCGCTGGCGCGTCGGCCCGCAACATCCGGGCCTACAACGAGACCCGGATCGACCCTGCGGATCGGATGCCGTACATCGTCATCGTCGTGGACGAGCTCGCCGACCTCATGATGCGCGAGGGCAAGAACGTCGAGGACCCGATCGTCCGGCTGGCCCAGAAGGCCCGGGCGACCGGCATCCACATGGTCCTCGCCACCCAGCGGCCGTCGGTGAACGTCGTGACCGGCCTCATCAAGGCCAACTTCCCGAGCCGGATCGCGTTCGCGATGGCGTCGCAGATCGACTCGCGGACGATCCTCGACGCGCCGGGCGCGGAGGACCTCATCGGCCGCGGCGACATGCTCTACCAGCCGTCGGACCTGCCGCGCCCGATGCGCCTCCAGGGCGTCTTCGTCTCGGACGTCGAGATCGGGCGCATCTGCCAGCACTGGCGGGACCAGATCGACGACCCCCACTACGACCTCCAGATCATCGAGACGGACGAGGATTCCAGCGGCTCGGTCGACGATCTCGCCGACGAGGAGGCGGACCGGCTGCTGCCCGATGCCGTCGGCGTGATCCGGGAGTACGATCGTGCCTCGGCGTCGCTCCTCCAGCGTCGACTGAAGATCGGCTATGCGCGGGCCGCGCGGATCATCGACCAGCTGGAGGCGCGGGGGTACATCGGGGCGTTCGACGGGTCGAACGCCCGGGTGGTCCTTCGGCGGGACGAGCCCGCAGCCGAACTGGACGACGGCGACCCAGGGGACGACTGACGACATGGCGATCGGCGACGAGGCCCGGCGAACGGGGGTCGAGGCGCGCGTCGGCGGCCGCGCCGATCGCACGACCATCGAGCCCGACATCGGCCCGACCCTGCCGGACCGGCTCGTCGCGGCGCGCGAGCGCAAGGGCGTCGACCTGTTCCGGGCCGAGCGGGACACGAAGATCCGGGCCCGCTACCTCGCCGCCCTCGAGCGGGGCGACTACCGCGAGCTCCCCGGCGCCGTCTACACGAAGGGCTTCCTCCGGAACTACGCGATCTACCTGAACCTCGACCCCGAGGACGTCCTGCGCCAGTGGCGCCGCGAGCGCGGCGACCAGGTTCCCTCGGAACCGGCCGTCGTCGCCCCGAAGGCGATCCTCGAGGCCCCGCGGCCGCTGACGTTCTCGCCGTCGATCGTCGTCGCCGCGCTCATGACGTTCGGCGTCATCCTGTTCGGCGTCTACCTCGCCGTCCAGCTCCTCCGGTTCGCGAAGCCGCCCGTCCTCGAGGTCACGCGCCCCGCGACCGCGGTCGCCGAGGTCGACGAGGCCGCGACGACGTATCGGCTCGTCGGGACCTCGACCCCGGGTGCCACGGTGACCGTCGAGGTCCCGGGTCGGTCCCAGCCGTATCGCGTCACGGCCCTCTCGGACGGGTCCTGGAGCGTCGACGTCGACCTGCGGCGCGGCACGAACCAGTTCGACATCAACGCGGTGGACCCCGAGACCGGCAAGCCGACCGAGACCCCGAGGCGGATCGTGATCACGGTGCCGTACCTCGTGATCCAGGCGCCGACGCTGACCGTCGCCCAGCCCGTCGACGAGACGACGTTCGAGAACGGGGCGATCCCGGTCGAGGGGATGACGACGAATGCCCGGACGGTCGTCGTCCGTGCGACGTATCTCGGGCCGCCGGACGGCTCGACCCCGCCGACGCCGGCGCCGACACCGGTCCCGACGGCGACCCCGGTTCCGGACCCGAGCGCCAGCGCCCCGCCCGAGGAGCCAGACGGCGTGACCGTGGAGGTTGCCGAGGACGGTAGCTTCGCGACCCCGCTCGAGCTGACCGAGGGCCGCTGGTCGATCACGATCACGGCGACCTCGCCCGAGGGCAAGACGGCGTCCCTGACCCGGACCGTCACCGTCGCCTACGAGGGGGTCAACCTCGTCGTCACGATCCAGGGCGGCAACGCCTGGCTGAAGGTCTGGGTGGACGGCGTCCTGGATCCCTCGATCCCGCAGAGCGGCCAGGTCTTCCAGTCCGGCCGGACGCTGACCTTCCGGGGCACCGCCTCGATCGAGGTGCGGACCGGCTCGTCCGGGTTCACCCAGTTCACCCTGAACGGGGTTCCGCTCGGCGCGCTCGGCCGGCCGGGCATCCCCGAGACGTGGCTCTTCCAGCCGCCCGCGGCGCCGCAGCTCACCCAGCGGCGCTGACGCAGCGTGGCTGACGCCGAGCTGCGGGCGCTGGCCGAACGCCTCCAGGGCCTGTGCCTCGGGCGGCGGCTGACCGTCGCGGTCGCCGAATCGTGCACCGGCGGGCTCGTCGCCGCGGCCCTCACGGAGATCGCCGGCTCGTCCGGCTACTTCCTCGGCGGCGTCGTGTCGTACTCGAACGCGGCGAAGGTCGGGCTCCTCGACGTCCCCGAGGCGACCCTCGCGGCCCACGGCGCCGTGAGCGCCCAGGTCGCCCGGGCGATGGCCGCCGGGGCGCGAGCGCGGTTCGGTGCGACGATCGCGGCGTCCGTCACCGGCATCGCCGGCCCGGACGGGGGCACGGCCGAGAAGCCGGTCGGGCTGACGTACGTCGGCCTGGCAGGGGAGGGGAGGGCCGACGTCCACCGTGCCGTCTGGGGCGGCGATCGCGAATCGAATCGCCGCGAGAGCGCGGTCGAGCTCCTCCGCCTCCTCGTGGCCTGGGCCGAGGCGACGCCTCCGGGCGGGGTCCAGGAGTGACGCGGACGGCCGGCGAGATCGGCGCAGGCCTCGAGCCGGTCCGCGATGCACGACCGATCCCCCCGGGCGAGCGGGTCCACGTCATCGGCGCGGCGGGCGCCGGAGCGTCCGCGGCGGCACTCCTCGCGGTTGCGGCCGGCGCGGAGGTCAGCGGCTGTGACGCGGGCGGCGCGTCGCCGTACACGCCGGCGCTCGACGCCGCCGGGATCGTCGTGCTCCACGGCCACGACGCGGCGCACGTCGAGGCGGACCCGCGCCCGCAGCGGCTCGCCGTCACGAAGGCCCTCACGGCGATCGCGCCGGACCACCCGGAGCTCGTCGCCGCCCGGGCGGCCGGGATCCCGGTCGAGCCATGGCAGCAGCTCATCGCCGACGCGGCCGCGGGCCGGCGGCTCGTCGCGGTCGCGGGCACCCACGGCAAGTCGACGACGTCCGGCTGGCTCGTCCACCTCCTCGTCGCGGCCGGTGCCGACCCGTCGGCGTTCGTCGGGGCGCTGCTGCCGTCCGCGCTGACCGGTGGCGTGCCGGCGACGGCGCGCCGGGGCGACGGCGAGGCCTTCGTCGTCGAGGCCGACGAGTACGCTGGGAACTTCGATCCCTACCGGCCCGAGATCGCGGTCCTCACGAACGCCGAGTGGGATCACCCCGACGTCTTCGCCGATCTCGCCGCCGTCGTCGGGGCGTTCGAGAACTGGGTCCGGCGCCTGCCGGCCGGGGCGACGCTCGTGGCGAACGTGGCCGACCCGGGCGTCGCCGAGGTCGTCGAGCGGACGTTCGGCGACCTGCCGATCGGGATCGTCGCCGTCGCACTCGCCACCGTGGCACCGGGTCGCTCCGGCTACCAGCGGGGCATCGCCGAGCAGTACACGACCGAGCTGGGGCCCGCCAGGTCGCTCCTTGGTCGGATCGTCGCCGCCGACGCGACCGGGACGACGCTCGAGATCACCGGCCTCGATCCGATCCGGGACCCGGTCACCGTCCGGCTTGCGACCGCGGGGCGCCACAATGCCGCGAACGCGCTCGCGGTCGCCGGTGCCGCGGTCGCCCTCGGGATCGACCCGGCGGCGATCGCCGCGGGACTGACTTCGTTCACCGGCGTCGGCCGGCGCCTCGAGCGGAAGGGCGAGGCCGACGGCGTCGTCGTGTATGACGACTACGGGCACCATCCGACGGCGATCCGCGAGACGATCGCGGCGATCCGCCAGCGCGAGCCCGGTCGCCGCGTCTGGGCCGTCTACGAGCCGCTGACCTTCCACCGGACCGCGGCCCTCCTCGACGACTTCGCGACGGCGCTCGCGACCGCCGACGCCGTCGCCGTGGCCGACATCTGGGCGGGCCGCGATCCCGACACCACGATCGCCTCGGCGGCGAGGCTGGCGGACGCGGTGGCCAGGCTTCGGCCCGACCTGCCGCTGGCGGCGCCGGGCTCGGTCGAGGCCACGGCCGACTGGCTGGCCGCTGCGGTCAGGCCCGGCGACGCCGTGCTCGTCATGGGCGGTGGCCGGAGCTACCTGATCGGCGAACGACTGCTGGAGGCGCTGCAATCCCGATGACCATCTCGTATGCCGAGGCCGGCGAGCTGCTCGCCGACTTCGCCCGCGCCTACGACACCTTCGACGGCGACCTCGTCGTTTCCCTCTTCACGCCCGACGCCGAGTACCATGAGGATCCGTTCGGTTCGCCGATGGTCGGCCACAACGCCATCCGGGCCTACTGGCTGGCGGCGGCCGAGGAGCAGGACCAGGTCGAGTTCACGATCGAACGCCACCTCGTGAGCGCCGACACCGTCGTCGCGATCTGGCACCTGAGCTACGTGGCCCGTGAGGACGGCGGGCGCCGCCGGGCATCCGGGGTGCTCGTCCTGGACATGCGGGACGGGAAGATCGGGCGCCTTCGGGAGTGGTGGCACGAGCGCCGGACAGACACCGTCGGCGGTGACCCCGCGACGGAGTGAGGAGGTGACCGAATGGCCGGGGACGTGTCATTCGATGTCGTCAGTGAGTTCGACACCCAGGAGCTCCGCAACGCGCTCGACCAGGTCCGTCGCGAGGTCGTCCAGCGGTTCGACTTCAAGAACGTGACGGTCCAGCTGGAGCAGGCGGCCGACGAGCTCACGCTCCTCACCGACGACGAGTTCCGCGCGAACGCCGTGAAGGACCTCATCGAGTCGAAGGCCGTCCGCCGCGGGCTGTCGCTGAAGATCTTCGACTGGGGCAAGGTCGAGCCTGCCGGCGGTAACAAGGTCCGCCAGCGGATCGGACTGCGGCGGGGCCTCAACGAGGAGCTCGCGCGAAAGCTCTCGAAGCTCATCCGCGACGAGTTCCCCAAGGTGAAGTCGCAGATCCAGGGCGATGCGATCCGCGTCTCGAGCAAGTCGAAGGACGAGCTTCAGCGGGTCATCGTCCGACTTCGCGAGCTGGACGAGGCCGTCCCGCTCCAGTTCCAGAACTACCGGTAGCCGACGATGCTGCCTGGAGCCGGGATGAGTCGGATCGTCATGGCGCTGGTCGCCCTGATCGTGGTCCTGAGCCTCCTCGTCACCATGCTGCCGAACCCGGGGGTGTGACGATGGACGACCCGAAGGACGACACTGCGAACGACCGGCCGGTCGCCCCGGACGAGGGCGACGTCGCGCTGCTCGAGCCCACGCCGGATGCCGCGGACGCGGCCGAGCCGTCCGCCGCCCCGAGCGAGGCGGAGCCGGACGCGGTCGAGGCAGCCTCGGCCGGGACGGAGGCCGCGACGGAGTCCGCGACCGGCCCGGAGTCGGAGCCCGAGCCCGCGGCGACAGAGCTCGAGTCGGCCGCCGAGCCCGAGCCTCCGGCGGCGGAGCCCGAGCCTCCGGCGGCGGAGCCCGCGCCTGCGGCGGCGGAGCCGGAGTCAGCGGCCGAGCCCGAGCCGGCGTTCGAGCCGGAGTCAGCGGCCGAGCCCGAGCCCGAGCCGGCGGCCGCAACCGCCGCCGGTGACGAGGAGCCGGACCGGGAACCGGCCGGCGAACCGGCCACCGCGCCGACGGTGCCCGCTGCGCCCGTCACGGTCGGCCGCATGGTCGCCGACGCCCTCCGGCGGGCCGGGGTCCGATGGGCCTTCACCGTGCCCGGCGAGTCCTTCCTCGGCCTGATCGACGGCCTCGAGGCGGCCGGGATCCACGTCGTCGCGACGCGCCACGAGGGCGCAGCGGCGTTCATGGCCGAGGCCCACGCCCAGCTCACCGGCCGGCCCGCCGCCTGCCTCGCGACGCGTGCCGTCGGCGCCGCGAACCTCGCCATCGGCATCCATACGGCCACCGCCGACTCGAGCCCCATGTTCGCCCTCGTCGGCGGCGTGGAGCGCGCCTCGCGCGGCCGCGAGGGGTTCCAGGAGATCGACCTGGCCGCGACGATCGGTGGCCTCGCGAAGTGGTCCGCCGAGCCGCGCGACGTCCGCGAGGCCGTCGCGGCGATGGAGACGGCCGTGATCGAGGCGACCACCGGCCGGCCGGGGCCCGTCGTCGTCGGCCTGGCGGAGGACCTGCTCGACGAGCTCGTGCCGGTCGAGCTGGCAGCGACCCCGCCGCGGACCGCCCCTCGCCGCCCGACCGACGAGGAGGTCGGCGCGGCGCTCCGGCTCCTCACCTCGGGCGAGCGGCCCGTCATCCTCGCCGGCGGCGGAATCCTGCGTGCCCGGACCTCGAACGAGCTCGTGCGGCTCGCCGAGCTGCTGCGGATCCCCGTGATCGCCGCCTGGCGCCGGGGCGACGTCATCTCGAACGACCATCCGCTCTATCTCGGGATGACCGGCTACGGGTCGCCGGCGATCGTCCGTGAGCGGCTCGCGACGGCGGACACGATGCTCGTCATCGGCTGCCGTCTCGGTGAGGTGGCGTCGTACGGCTGGTCGATCCCGGCGCCGGGCACCCGCTGGGCCCACGTCGACGTCGCCCCGGTCCGGCCGTCGCCGGCCCTGGCGCCCGCCGATCTGGCGATCGAGTCAGACGCGAAGCAGTTCCTCCGGGCCGCGATCGCGCGGCTCGAATCCCGCGGCGTCCTCGAAGCGACCTCGACCGACGCGCGCGTCGCCCGGAACGAGGCCGACCGCGCGGCCTGGGAGGCGGCCGCGGTCGTCACCGATCATCCGTGGTCCGGGCCCGGGGTCCATCCGGGCAAGGTCATCGCGAGCCTCCGGGGCCTGCTGCCGGACGACGGGATCGTCACGACCGATGCCGGCAATTTCGGGGGCTGGGCGGCGCGCGGCTTCCGCTTCCGCCGGCCCGGGACGTTCCTCGGGCCGACATCGGGCGCGATGGGCTACGGCCTGCCGGCAGCGATCGCGGCCGGCCTCGTCCACCGCGATCGATCGGTCGTGGCGCTCGTGGGCGACGGCGGGTTCGGGATGACCCTCGCCGAGCTCGAGACCGCCGTCAGGATGGGGCTCCGAACGGTGGTCCTCGTCTTCGACAACGAGCAGTACGGGATGATCCGCTCCCACCAGGACCAGCGCGACGGCGGCTCGACCGCCGCCACCGACCTCGGACCGATCGACTTCGCCGCAGCGGCGCGGGCCCTCGGGGCTCGCGGCGTCCGCGTCGAGTCGGATGCGGGGGTCGAGGCCGCGATCCGCCAGGCCCTCGTCGCGGATCGACCGACGGTGATCCAGCTCGTCGTCGACCGGCGCTGGAGCGGGGTGGACGCGAAGCCCTGACGGGCCGCGATCCGCGGGGGATCGGCGACGCTCGCCAGCCGACCCGTCGGCGACGCTCGCCAGCCGGCCCGTCCCGTCGTCAGCCGACCTGCGTCGCGAAGAGGTGCTCGAGGGTGGCCGCAGGATCCGCGGTCAGGCCGCTGTGGACCTCCGACGGCTGGATGATCGTGCTCGACGGGCTCGTGACCCAGCGGAACCGCTCCGGCGCCTCGAGGCCGGCGATGGGGCCGCCGGCGGGATCGCCGCGCACGATCCGCTCGATGACCTCGAGGTGAGCGCCGACGGCCTCGAGGTCGACGTCCGGCGAGAGGGCCAGGAGCGCGCGTCGCCGCCCGTCGTCGAGCGCGATCCGGCAGTCGAGGAATCGGAGCGTCCGGCAGAACAGGACGACGCCCACGTTCACGAGCTCGCCGCGCTCGACCCGCGGGACGACCCGGAGGACCGCGTGCTGGAACGGCTCACCCGGCACGGCGCGCCTCGTCGAGCTCACGGCTGATGTCGGCGTGCGCATCGAGCCGGGTCGCGATGTACCGGACGTACGCCGCCCGCTGGGCGGCCGCGTCGCCGAGGCCCGGGGTGCCCTCCAGCCATGCGTCAGGGATCATCGACACCAGCTCGCGGACGAGGGGCTCGGTCACGAGCGGTCCGAGCCGGCCGTGGGCCGCGGCGATCGAGCCGGCCCGCGGCAGGAGGACGTGGTCGCGGATCGTCGAGAGCGGTCGCCGTGCATGGGCGTCGGGGTCCTGCCAGCTGTGGTGGATGAAGAAGGCGGCCCCATGATCGATGAGGTAGAGCCGCCGGTGCCAGGCGAGGATATTCGGGTTGCGCGGCGAGCGGTCGGCATTCGTGACGAGCGAGTCGAACCAGACGACGTCGGCGGCCAGGTCCGGCGTCGGGCGGACGTCGGCCGCCGCGCTGTACGTGAGTGAGCCCGGCAGGAAGTCGAGTCCCACGTTCGTTCCGGGGCTCTTCTCCAGCAGCTCGCCGACCCAGTAGTCCGGCTCGGCCGCCGCGAGCGCGGGATCGATCTCCACGAACACCAGCTCGGGAACCGGCAGGCCGATCGCCCGGCCGAGCTCGCCCGCGAGGAGCTCGGCGACGAGGGCCCGCGGACCCTGCGCGGCGCCCCGGAACTTCACGACGTAGAGGCCGTCGTCGTCGGCCTCGACGAGGCCGGGGAGCGACCCGCCCTCGCGGAACGGCGTCACGTAGCGCGTTGCCCGGACGGTCCTCGGCACGACGGGCATCGGCCGCGTGTCCTGAGGCCGATCCTCGGGCGCAGTTCCGGACATTCGTGCGATGGACCTCCCGTGCCGAACCACCTCGTTCAGGTGCCCGGCGGGCCGGCTTCGATCCGACGTTCGAGCGACGCGACGGACGTATCGGCCCAGTTTGCTTCGACCCACCAGGTCGCGCCGGCATCGGCGTGGGCTGCCGCGATCCGAGCCGCCCGTGCCGGGTCGTCGGCCGGGGTCACGCCGTCCACGACGACCTCGAACGGGCGGTCTGCGAGGTGCGGATTTGCCGCTCGCTCGCGCCGGAGCCAGGCCGTGACGTCCCGGAGCGGCAGGTGGCCCGTCTCCGGATCGCCGTCCCAGGCGTTGACCTGGACGACGATCCCATCCCAGCGGAGGGCTCGACGCATCGACCGCTCGTGCGGCCACGCCCCGACGACCCAGATCGGGATCCGTGGCTGCTGGACGGGGGTCGGACGGAAGGTCATCGGCCCGAACCGGTAGTGACGACCCTCGTACGCGAATGGCTCGCCGCGCCACAGCCCGTCGAGGATGTCGAGCGTCTCGTCGAGGCGCTCGGCCCGCTCGCGCGCGGACGTGGGTTCGCCGACGTTGCCGAACCCCGCGTCGTCGACGGTTCCGAGCCCGACCGGCAGGACGAGCCGCCCTCCGGACAGGCGATCGAGGGACATCGCTTCGCGCGCCAGCTTCCAGGGGCGACGGCGCGCGGGCGCGAACACGATGGCGCCGAGCGTGACGTGCTCGGTCGACATCGCCATGGCCGCCAGCACGACCCACGGGTCCTGGACCTCCCAGGCGCCGATCGCGATCGCGTCGTACGTGAAGACGCCGTCCCAGCCCGCGGCCTCGGCCCGCGCGGCCAGCTCGGCCTGGTCTCGCGGGTCGCCGCCCGTCACCACGATCCCGTAGCGCATCGCCCGATGATGCCGGAAGGGTCGCCGGCCGTCCCGTCCGCTACTCTCCCGCCATGGCCCCCGCATCGAAGCGGCCCGCCGCACCGAAGCCGCCTACCGACCCGACGAAGCTCCAGCGCCAGGCCGCCGGGCGGTACGTCAGCGGCGACGGGCGCTTCACCGTCGAACAGTCGTCGAACGGCTGGATGGTCGAGGATGCCGAGCAGACGAACGAGCTCGGCCTCGCGCTGGTCCGCGGCCCGTTCTCGACGCTCGACGACGCCCGGGCGGCGATGGATGCCGCCCGGCAGGGTCCCGCGCCGATCTCCTACCTCGCGGACCGGATCGCCGCGATCCCGAAGTCGAAGGCGCCCGCGGCGCGTGGCCGGGCGCCGAGCGCGCGGCCGCCGAAGCCGGAGCCGCCCCCGATCGCCATCCGCGAGTACCGCTCCGGCGATGGCGAGCCGCTCCGGGCGCTCTGGGCGTCGGTCGGCTTCCGGTCGCTTGGCGACGACGACGCCGGGCTCCGGGCCTTCGCCCAGCGGAACCAGGGGTCGTTCCTCGTCGCGCTGCGCGGGACCGCGGTCGTCGGCTCGGCCATGGGAGCTTGGGACGGACGCCGGGGCTGGATCTACCACGTCGCGACGGCGCCCGCGGAACGCCGCTCCGGGCTCGCCACGCGCCTCGTCCGCCAGGTCGAGGACCGTCTCGCCGCCCTCGGCTGCCGGAAGGTCAACGTCATCGTCCGCGACGAGAACGACGGTGGCACCGCCTTCTGGGAGGCGCTCGGCTACACGATGGCGCCGGCGCGCCAGTTCGGTCGGGAGCTGCCGGAGTAGGGACCCGGGCGCTCAGGGCCGGCGACGCTTCTGCGCGGGCCTCGCGTCCTTCGCCTCCTTCGCGTCCTTCGCCTCCTTCGCGTCGGCCTCGCGGGCGGCCTTGCCCATCGCGTCCTGGATCTGCTTGAAGACCTTGCCCATCCCTGGGTTCATGAGCGCCCGACGTTCGGCCTCGAGATCGTGGTCCCGACGCCGGATCCGCTCCGCCTCGCGGGGATCGAGCTCGTCAGCCACCGGTCACGCCGAGGAACAGGCCCGCCGCGACAGCGACGAGCGCCGGGATCACCTGGATCGCCGCGGCCCGGAGGAACCGCGGATCGTGCAGGACGAGGACGATCCCGGCGGCCACCATCGAGCCCGTCGCGAACAGCACGATCGCGCGCCCGGCCTCCACGGACCCGGTCGCCACGAGGACGAGCCCGGTGGCCACGCCGATCGCGAGGAACAGGTTGTAGAACCCCTGGTTGAACGCGAACGACCGGACGATCGAGGCCTGTTCCGTCGTGAGGCCGAACCGCCGGTGGACGGACGGGTCCATGAAGCGGACGCTCTCGAGGACGAAGAACCAGACGTGGACGAGCCCCGCGAGGACGGCCGCCCCTAGTGCGATCGGATGCATCGCGGCCATTGTGCCCGGCGGTGACAAGCGGCACGCCAGCATTCGCGTCGCCCATCGCGGCCACGGCGCGCTCGGCGAGAGGACCCGGGTTGCCGCTCGATCGGGCCGGCGCGTTGCACGATTCGAGGACGGCCAGGCCTCGCGCGGCGCGATCGCGTCGTCGGCCATGGCGCCGGGCGTGACCGCGGACGTCGCCGCCGGCTTGTCGCGCACGTCGCGAGGCGGTAGGGTCCCGTCGTGATCAGACGCGCCGCCCGATCCGGGCTCGTTGCCCTCGTCGCCGGACTCGCCGGGCCTGCCGCTGCGCTCGCGCAGACGGACCCGGTCCCGGAGGCGGAAGCGACGGCCGCGCCGCCCTACATCCTGCTCCTCGCGGCGGTGCTCCTCGCGGCGATGGTCGTCCTTGCGATCCGCCGCCCGGCCACGCGTCGCTGGCTGGCCGCGGGGTTCGTCCTCGGGGGCGGCCTGCTCGCGGCGTTCTACCTCTTCGTGGCCGGCGCGCTCGTATCGCTCGACACGCGCGATCCCGCGACACCGATCCTGTTCGGCCTCGCCGTCGCGGCGGCGGTGGCCGGGGTCGCCCTCGCCGTCTGGATCGTCCGGGCCGGGCGTCACGGAGCGGGGGCCGGACGCGAAGCGACGGAACCGGGATCGGCCGCGGCCTCGGCCGCGGAACCACCCGCGGACGCGCCGCGCACCGACGACCGGCCTTGACCGCCGAGCCCGGCACGACGTTCCGCGGCTTCACCCCGGACGCGATCCAGTTCATGGCCGACCTCGCCATGAACAACGACCGGGCCTGGTTCCAGCCTCGCAAGGACGAGTTCGAACGGCTCGTGAAGGCGCCGCTGGAGGCGCTCGTGGAGGCGATGCGGGACCGCTTCGCCGCTCGAGGCATCCCGCTCCTCGCCGACCCGAAGCGCTCGGTCTTCCGGATCTACCGCGACACCAGGTTCAGCCGGGACAAGTCGCCGTACAAGACGCATCTCGCGGCCACCTTCCCGTGGGTCGAGGGCGCGGGCGGCCCGGACGCCGTGGCCGACGACCATCCGCACGGCAACGGCGGCTACTTCAACTTCCAGCCCGGCGAGATGTACGTCGGCGGCGGGATGTGGATGCCGGAGAAGCCTCGGCTCGAGGCGTTCCGGCGGGCCCTCGTCGACGAGCCCGACCGCGTCGCCGCCGCCCTCGAGGACCCGGCGTTCACCACCTGGTTCGGCGAGGCTCGCAGCCATGACACGCTGAAGCGGGTCCCGCCGGGCTATCCGCCGGACCACCCGATGGCGGATCGGCTCCGCTGGAAGGACGTCGTCTTCGGGCGGCGACTCTCGGACGACGAGGTCTGCTCGCCGGAGCTGCCGGACCGGCTGGCCGAGGGCTATGCGGCCGCGATGCCCGTGTTCCGCTTCCTCGCAACGCTCCGCTGAGGCGCGCCGGCGATGCCGGAGCGGACACTCACCCAGCGACACCTGAACCGGGCGCTCCTGGCGCGGCAGCACCTCCTCGAGCGCTCGAGGGGCACGCTCGTCGAGGCGATCGAGCAGGTCGGCGGCCTCCAGACGCAGTACGCACCGTCCGGCTACGTCGGGCTCTGGACGCGTGTGGCCGGCTTCAGGAGGGACGACCTGACCGCCGCCCTCGAGGATCGATCCATCGTCCAGGCGACCCTGATGCGGACGACGATCCACATGGTCTCCGGCCGGGAGTTCTGGCGCTATGCGCTCGGCGTCCGGCGGGCCCGGCGCGAATGGGCCGCGCGCGTCCAGGCGGTCCCCGCCGAGGCCGAGCTGCAGGCGCGCGCCGCCGCCCTCCGCGCGGCACTCGCGGACGGTCCTCGGGCCGTGAAGGAGCTCGACGGCCTGGCCGGCGGATTCGTCGGGAACCTCGGGCTGTGGGTCGATCTCGTCCGGGTGCCGCCGTCCGGGACCTGGGAACGGCGCCGCGCCGACCGGCTGGCGCTCGCGGAACGATGGGTCGGGCCAGAGGACGCGACGGAGGCGGAGGGGCTCGAGCAGCTCGTCCGGGCGTATCTCCGCGGGTTCGGGCCGGCTCCGTGGCGTGACATCGCGAGCTGGGCCGGCCTGCCCGTCGCCGACGCGCAGCGCGGCGGCGAGCACCTGGACCTCGTCCGCTACCGGGACGAGGCCGGCCGCGAGCTCGTCGACCTCGCGGGACTCTCGATCCCGGACCCGGACGCGCCCGCGCCGGTCAGGTTCCTCCCGCACTGGGACAACACCCTCCTCGTCCACGCCCGGCGGACCGGGCTGCTGCCGGAGGTCCATCGACCGCGGGTCTTCTCGACGAAGAACCCGTTCTCTGTCGGGACGGTGCTCGTCGACGGCCGGGTCGTCGCGGGCTGGGCGTTGCGGGAGGGACGGATCGTCACGGATCCGTACGAGGACCTCGGAGCGGCAGACGCCCGGGCAGTCGAGGGCGAGCGCGAGGCCCTCGAGGCCTTCCACGCCTGAGCCCGGCTCGACCGGCCGCGCTGCCATACTCGACCCGTGGACGCCCGCATCCTCGTCGTCGAGGACGACCCGTCGATCCGCGAGATCACCGCCCTCGGCCTCCGCGCGGCGGGATTCGAGGTCATCGTCGCCGCCGACGGCGCGGCTGGCCTGGAGCGGTGGCGGGCCGATCGCCCGGACCTCGTGCTCCTCGACGTCATGCTGCCGCGGCTCGACGGCCTCGAGGTCTGCCGGGCGATCCGGCGCGAGTCGACGACCCCGATCGTCATGCTCACCGCGCGCGGCGACACGATCGACGTCGTCGTCGGGCTCGAATCGGGAGCCGACGACTACCTGAAGAAGCCGTTCGAGATGCCGGAGCTCGTGGCGCGGGTCCGGGCGGCGCTGCGGCGCCACGGCCACGACGAGGAGCCGGGGGGTCCCGCCGGCGACGAGGTCCTCCGCTTGGGTCCGCTCGCGATCGATCCCGGCGGCCGGACCGTGGCTCGGGACGGCCGCGAGATCCCGCTGACGCGGACCGAGTTCGATCTCCTCGTCGAGCTCGCCCGCCGCCCCGGTCAGGTCTTCACCCGGGACGTCCTGCTCGATCGCATCTGGGGCTATGACTACCTCGGGGATTCGCGGCTCGTCGATGTCGCGATCGGGCGGCTCCGCTCGAAGGTGGAGCGCGATCCAGCCGTCCCGGAGCTGATCCTCACGGTCCGCGGCGCGGGCTACAAGGCCGCGCGCACCGCCGGTCTCTAGGAGGGACTGCCATGCGCGGGATCCGGTCGAGGCTGGCGATCACGCTCCTCGCGCTCGTGGCCGTGACCGTGACGGTGATCGGCGTCGGGACGTACGCGTTCGTCGAGACCCAGCTCCGCGCCAGCCTCGTCGACGAGGCGGCCGCGCAGGCCCAGTTCGACCTGTCCGTCCTGCTGCCGGGGCGGTTGCCGGAGGGCGCGACCCGCGTCGACTTCGAGGCCAGCGGCCTGCCGCAGGCGTTCCGGCTCCGCGGCGACGCCGACGTGATCGTCGACTTCGGCGACGACGACCCGTACGTGTCCCGGGACGCGGTCCTGCCGGTCCTCGTCGGCCTGCCCGGCGAGCTCCGGGCGACCGTCGACGCGGGCCGGCTGGGTTACGCCTGGCATCGGACCGGGGAGGGGAGTGCCCTCGTGGTCGGCGGGCGCCAGGGTGACGGGCCGGCGGTCTACCTCGTCGTCGACGCCGAGCCCCTGGAGCAGACCCTGGGCCAGCTCCGCCTCGGGCTCGCCGCGGCCGGCGTCATCGCCGTGATCGTGGCCCTCGCGACCGCGGGCCTCATCGCGCGCCGGATCCTCCGGCCGATCTCGACCGGGAGCGAGGCGGCGGCCCGGATCGCCGCCGGCGACCTTCGGGCGCGGCTGCCGGTGGAGGGCAGCGACGAGTTCGCCGCCTGGGCCGCCGAGTTCAACCGGATGGCCGGCTCGCTCGAGGCCACCGTCGCCAGCCTGGAAGCGGCCCAGCGACAGAACCGACGCTTCGTCGCCGACGTCTCGCACGAGCTCCGGACGCCGCTCGCGGCCCTCGTCGCGGAGGCCTCGATCATCGAGGCGGGTCTCGGCGGGCTTCCCTCCGATGCTCGACGGGCGGCCGAGCTGCTAGTCGCCGACGTCCGCCGGCTCCGCGTCCTCATCGACGATCTCATGGAGCTGTCGCGCTTCGACGCCGACGTCGAATCCGCGAACCTCGAGCCGATCGACCTCGGGCGCGTCGTCGAGGCGATCGTCACGGCGCGGCTCCCGGAGGCGCACCTGACGATCCCGAATGCGCCCGTCGTCGTGGAATCGGACGTGCGCCGCCTCGACCGGATCCTCGGCAATCTCCTGGACAACGCCCGGATCCACGCCCCCGGGGCGCCCGTCGAGGTGACGCTCGAGGCCTCCGCCGCCGAGGCGCGGATCGTCGTCGGGGACCGCGGGCCCGGCGTCGCCGCCGACGCGCTGGCCCATCTCTTCGACCGCTTCTACAAGGCCGATCCCTCCCGGCAGACCGACGACGCGTCGACGTCGGGGTTGGGCCTCGCGATCGCCGCCGAGCATGCCGCGCTCCTCGGCGGCTCGCTCGTCGCCGCGGCGCGGCCGGGCGGTGGGCTCGCCTTCACGGTGACCTTGCCTGTGACCCGATCGTTACCCGGTGGCGATGGCCTCGATTCCGGCGCGCGGGAGGCTTCGAGCATGTCGGAGCCCATCTCGAGGACGGAACCATGAACCGCCTGTCACGCCATCTCGCACGACCATTGATGCTCGTCGCCGCGATCGCCCTCGTCGCCGCCTGCGGCACGGGGCCCGGCGATCTCGGCTCGGTCGCGACGCCACCCCCGACGAGCGCCCCGTCGGTCGACGTCCCGAGCCCCGAGCCCACCCCCGGCACCTCGCCGACGGCGAGCCCCGGCGGCTCGGTGGAGCCGTCGCCGACGCCGACCCCGGCCGGTACGACCACCATCCGGGCGTACTTCTTCCTCGGCTCGTTCACGGATGACAGCGGCCTCGTGCCCGTCCTCCGCGTCGTCCCGAAGACGCAGGCCGTCGCGACCGCGGCGATGAACGCCCTGATCGCCGGCCCGAACGAGGCGGAGCTCGCTGCCCGCCCCGCGATGTACACGACCGTCCCCGAGGGCACGCGCCTCCTCGGCCTCACGATCGAGAACGGCGTTGCGACCGTCGACCTGTCCCGGGAGTTCGAGTCGGGCGGCGGCACGGCCGCCGTCGTCGGCCGGCTCGCCCAGGTCGTCTACACGCTGACGCAGTTCCCGACGGTCCAGACCGTCCGCTTCGAGCTCGACGGCGAGCCCGTCACCGTCTTCAGCGGCGAGGGCGTGCTCCTCGACCACCCGGTCGGCCGCGACGACTACCGTGACCAGCTGCCCCCGATCTGGGTCGACCGCCCCGCGTGGGGCGCGGCCCTCGGCAATCCGGGCCGGGTCACGGGCGTCTCGAACGTCTTCGAGGCGACCCACCAGGTCGCGATCCTCGACGCCGACGGCGACGTCCTTGCCGACGAGACCGTCATGGCAACCTGTGGCACGGGCTGCTGGGGCACCTTCGACGTGACGCTCGACTACTCGGTCGGGTCCGCCCAGTGGGGGATCCTCCGGGTCTACGCCTACTCGGCCAAGGACGGAACGCCGGTCGACATCGTCGACTATCCGGTCTGGCTGACGCCGGCCGGCTGACGCCGGACGGCTGACGGCCGGCACCCGACCGCCGGATCGCGGCGGTCCGAGATACCGAACGGGGCTCGCCGAGGCGGGCCCCGTTCTCTCGTGTCGCGGCCCATGCAGGGCCGGACCCGATGGGCGAAAGTACCCGAACACACGGAGGTTCCCATGCGCGTTCCCGCGGCCGCCCAGCCCGTCATCGACGCCCTCCGCGATCGGATCACCGGTCGCGTCGTGACCCCCGACGACCCCGAGTACGACGCCATGCGGACGATCATGATCGGCGGGATCGATCCCCGGCCCGCGGCCATCGTCCGCGTGAGCGGCCCGGCCGACGTCGCCGCCGCGCTCGCAACGGCCCGCGAGGCCGGGCTGGCCATCGCGGTCCGGAGCGGCGGCCACAGCGGTGCCGGCCACAGCAGTGTCGACGACGGCGTCGTCATCGACCTCAGGGACCTGAAGGCGATCGAGATCGACGCCGCGGGCCGGACGGCCTGGGTCGAGACCGGCCTGACGGCCGGCGAGGTCACGACGGCCGTCGGCGAGCACGGGCTGGCGATCGGGTTCGGCGACACCGGCAGCGTCGGGGTCGGCGGCATCACGAGCGGTGGCGGCATCGGCTACCTGGTCAGGAAGCACGGCCTGACGATCGACAACGTCCTGGCGGCCGAGGTCGTCCTCGCCGACGGCCGCTGCGTCACGGCCGACGCAGCCACGCACCCGGACCTGTTCTGGGCGATCCGCGGCGGCGCCGGCAACGTCGGGATCGTCACGCGCTTCCGGTTCCGGCTGCACGAGCTCGGGAAGATCCACGGTGGCTTCCTCGTCCTGCCGGCGACGCCGGAGACCGTCGCCGGCTTCATCGCGGCGGCGGAGGCGGCCCCGGAGACCGTCTCGACGATCCTCAACGTCATGCCCGCGCCGCCGATGCCGGGCCTGCCGGAAGCGGTCGTGAACCAGATGGTCATCTTCGCGATGATCGTCTCGAGCGGCGATCCGGCCGACGGCGAGGCGGCCGTGGCACCCTTCCGGGCGCTCGCCGAGCCGCACCTCGACCTGCTCCGCGAGATGTCGTACGCGGAGATGTTCCCGCCCGAGGAGGCGGGCTACCACCCGAAGGTCGTCGGCGAGACGCTCTTCCTTGACCGCATCGACCTCGAGGCTGCCGCGATCGTCATGCGGAACCTCCAGGCGTCCGATGCGCCGTTCCGGTTCATCCAGGCTCGGGTCCTCGGCGGTGCGATGGCCCGGATCCCGGCCGACGCGACGGCCTTCGCCCATCGATCGGCCCGGATCATGGCGGTCTGCGGGGCGTTCTTCGAGACGCCGGAGGAGGGAGCGACGCGGCGGGCCTGGGTGGAGCGGTTCGTCGCCGAGCTCGACCAGGGCGTCCCCGGTGCCTACGTGAACTTCGTCGACGATGCCGGGGAGGCGTCGGCCCGACGCGCCTACCCGGGCCCGACCTGGGACCGGCTCGCGGCCGTGAAGGCGCGGTACGACCCGACGAACCTCTTCCGCCGAAATCACAACGTCCCGCCGGCCACGATGCCGGTCGGGGCTGAGGCCTGACGCGGATGGCGCGCTTCCGGACCACGATCCTCCAGACCGGCAAGTCGACCCTCGGGTTCGTCATCCCGCCCGCGATCGTCGAGTCGCTCGGAGCCGGGAAACGGCCGCCGGTGACGGTGACGATCAACGGCTACACCTACCGGAACACGGTCGCCGTCATGGGTGGCGACTTCATGATCGGCGTGAGCTCCGAGCACCGCGGCCCGGCCGGCGTCACCGGCGGTGAGGAGGTCGAGGTCGAGCTCGCGCTCGACACGGCTCCCCGCGAGGTCAGCGTGCCCGGCGACCTCGCCGCCGCCCTCGACGCGGAGCCGGCGGCCCGCGCCACGTTCGACCGGCTCTCGTACAGCAACCGGTCGTGGCACGTCCTCCAGGTCGAGGGTGCGAAGACCGACGAGACGCGGCAGCGCCGGATCGCGAAGTCGGTCGACGCGCTGCGCGAGGGCCGGATCCGCTGACCGACCGCCCGTGGTCCTGGTCCGCGATCCGCCTGGCCGGGGAGATCCGCGCCGGCCGGCTGTCCGCGCGGGACGCCGTCGAGGCGTGTCTCGCCCGAATCGAGGCGGTCAATCCCCGGATCAACGCCGTGGTCCGGCTGGCACCCGGTGCGGTCGAGGCGGCCGCCATGGCCGACGCGGCGCTGGCACGCGGCGACCGGGTCGGGCCGCTCCACGGCGTTCCCTTCACGGCCAAGGACTCGCTCGACACGGCGGGCGTCACGACGACGGCCGGCACGGTCGGCTGGCGAGACCGCGTTCCGGACCGCGACGCGACGGTCATCGCGCGGCTGAAGGCGGCCGGGGCGATCCTCCTCGGGAAGACGAACACCCCCGAGTTCACCTGGTCGAACGAGACCGACAACGACGTCTACGGTCGCACGTCGAACCCCTACGACCTCGA
>DASUMJ010000065.1:0-4910 GCA_036277775.1 Candidatus Limnocylindrales bacterium | reverse complement strand
GGCCCGGTCCTCATCCTGGTGGGCTACCTGCTCTTCACCCAGGTCACGGAGATCGACGTCCGCGACCCCGAGGAGGGCATCCCGGCGCTCCTCACGATGATCCTCATGCCGCTGACGTACGACATCACCGTGGGCATCGGCGCCGGCTTCGTGGCGTGGGTGTTCATCAAGCTGATCCGCGGCAAGATCGGTGCGATCCACCCGCTCATGTGGCTGACCTCGATCGCGTTCCTCGTCTTCTTCGCTCGCGGGTGGCTGGAGGGCTTCATCCCCGTCTGACCCGACGCGACCTCGACCACGGCCGGCCCGGACCCCGGGCCGGCCGTTCGGATTCCCCGGCGGTCGCGGCCGAGCGTCACCGCGAAGGCGGCCCGCGCCGAGGGCGTCGGGTACCATCGCGCCGATGTTCGAACGGACGGAGCTGGCCGAGGGGCCGCGGGTGATCAGCGCCCGGCTCCGCGATTCCCGGTCCGTCTCCGTGGCGGCGTACGTCCTCGCCGGCTCGCGGGTCGAGGGTGACGGGCAGGCCGGCGTCGCCCACTTCCTCGAGCACCTGACGTTCAAGGGCACCGCCGCCTATCCCTCGACGCGGGCCCTGAGCGAGGCGATCGAGGGCGTCGGCGGGTCGTTCAACGCCGCGACCGATCGCGAGTCGACGGTCTACTGGGCGCGCGTCCCGCGGCGCGAGGCGACCCGCGCGATCGACGTCCTCGGCGAGCTCATCTGCCGGCCGTCGCTCGACGAGACGGAGATCGATCGCGAGCGCAGCGTCATCGTCGAGGAGATCCGCGGCTACCTCGACGACCCGGCGGAGTACTGCCAGATCCTCTTCCAGCAGGCGATGTTCGGGACCGGTGCGCTCGGCCGCGAGATCTGCGGCGACGAGGCCGACATCCGGGGCCTCGTGCCGGCACGGATCCTCGACTTCTGGTCGACCCGCTATCGGCCGGCCAACACGGTCGTGGCGGTCGCCGGGGACATCGCCCACGACGAGGCCGTCGGGCTCGTGGACCGGGCCTTCGGGCGCGGCAACGGGAGCGGGCCCGGCTTCGCGGCGGCGCCCGTCCTGCCGGCCGGCGACCGCGTCCTGACGGGCCGCCGAGACACCACCCAGGCCCAGCTCTGCGTCGGGGTCCCGGCTCTCCGCCGCGACCACCCCGACGCGTGGACGCTGTCCGTCCTCAACGCCGTCCTCGGCGACGGGATGAGCAGCCGGCTCTTCCTCTCGCTCGTCGACCGTGACGCGCTCGCCTACGACGTCAGCTCGGGCCTCGTCGAGTACGCCGACGCGGGCTCGCTCGAGGTCAGCGCCGGCGTCGACCCGGCGCGGCTCCACGATGCCCTCGATGCGGTCCTCGTCGAGCTGGCGCGGCTCCGGGACGACCCGGTCCCCGATGCCGAGCTCGAGAAGTCGAAGGCGTATCTCTCGGGCGGCCTCGAGCTCCGGATGGAGGAGACGCGCCACCTCGCGTCGTGGGTCGGCGGCCAGGAGGCCCTCCACGACCGGGTACTCACCCTCGACGAGGCGCTGGCCGCGGTCGAGGCCGTGACCGCGGCCGAGGTCCATCGGCTGGCCCGAAGCCTCGTCCGGGACGACCTCCTCCGGATGGCGGTCGTCGCGCCGCCGCGCTACCTCCGCGGCCTCGAGCGGCGCCTCCGGCTGCCGTCGTGAGACGGCTCTTCCGATCCGGGGCGGTGCCGGCCGCGGCCGAGGTGCCGACGACCGTCACGCTCGTTCGCAACGAAGCCGGGCCGCCCTCGCCCCCGCCGGACGGCGGGCGCCTGGCCGAGGACCGCCGGCTCGCGACCCTCCACCTCCGGCTCGGGGCGTTCACGCTCGCCCGGGCCGAGCTCGAACGGCTGGCGGGCCACGGGGACCTCGAGCCGGCCGGTCTGGCGGACCTGGCCGAGGCCCGCTGGCGGAGCGGCGAGCTGGAGGCCGCCGCCGCGGCGGCCGCCGGCCACCTTGCCGCGGGCGGCACCCGACCGATCGCCCGGGTCATCGCCGCCGAGGCCGCCGCCGCCGGGGGCCGACCGGCCGAGGCGAAGGTCCATGTCGATGCGCTCGGCGCAGTGCAGACGGGCGCGCTCGAGCAGCTGTTCGCGGGGATGCCCCGCCGCGCCTTCTGGCCGTCCGTGCCGACAGCCGCACCCGGTCCGCCGGACGCCACGACCGGCGCCGCGCCGGGCACCGCCGCCGCCGGCGGGCTTCCGGCGGGCCATGACCGCGTCGGAGCCGGCGACCGCGGGGCCGGCCCGGCTCGGGGCGGCGGGATGCCGGTCCCGCACCCCCGGCATCCCGGCGCATTGGAGCTGCCCGGCGACGAGCCGACGATGGCCGGGCTGTGGGGCGACGACGCGGCAGCCGGCTGGATGGTCCGCACCGCCGGAACGCCGCCGCCGCGGTCCGCCGAGCCGGCCGATGAGCTCGCGACGGCCCGCGCCGAGCTCTCGTCGGGCAACGCCGGCGAGGCGGCACGCGGGCTGACGCGGCTCGGCCTCGTGCTGCGGCTCGACCCGGCGCTCGCAGCCGCGGTCCTCGATGCCGTCGGGCCGCGCCGCGACGTCGCGTCGTTGGTCCTGCGCGGCGACGCCTGCCGGATCCTCGGTCGCCACCTCGACGCCGAGGCCGCCTTCAGTGCGGCGGCGCAGGCCCTCGACGGGCCGGACGCCCCACGCGGCCCGTGACGTCCGCAGCGTGAACGCCCGTCGCCGACACGCCACCATGCAGTCATCCCACGCCCCGGAGGAACCGTGACCGAACAAACGCTCGTCCTCATCAAGCCCGACGGCGTCCAGCGCCTCCTCGTCGGCCGGATCCTCGCCCGCTACGAGGAGCGCGGCCTGCGGCTCGCGGGCCTGAAGCTCATGGCCGTCGATCGCGAGCTGGCCGAGCGGCATTACGCCGTCCACAGCGCCAAGCCGTTCTTCCGCGGCCTCGTCGAGTTCATCACGAGCGGCCCGCTCGTCGCGGCGGTCCTCGAGGGCCCGAATGCGATCGCGGTGGTCCGGGCCATGAACGGGGCGACCCGACCGCACGAGGCCGCGCCCGGGACGATCCGAGGCGACTTCGCCCTCGAGACGGCCCAGAACCTCGTCCACGCGTCCGATTCCGCGGAGACCGCGGCGGCCGAGATCGAGCTCTGGTTCGGCGCGGCCGAGCTGCTCGACTACGGCCGGGAGATCGATCGGTGGGTCCTCGCCCCGGAGGGCTGAGCCGCCGGGGCCCCGACCCTCAGGGGCCGTCGATCCCCAGGCTGGACCCCGGGCCGCCCGGCTCGTCACCGAGCGGCTGATCCGAGCCGCCGGCACCGAGCCCAGCGGTTGCCACCGCCAGCCCGACGACCGCGGTGAGCACCGCCGTGGCCGCGGCGATCGCGAACCGGTTCTCGCGGACCGCCGCGGGGACGGCGCGCGCCGTCGCGGCGACCGGCACGGACGTCCAGCCGCCCGGACGCAGCCCACGGAGGCTCGGGCGGGTCGACCGCGCTGACCGGACCGGCTCCGACATCCGATCGAGGCCCGCGACGAGGATCCGTCCGAGGTAGACGACCGGCGCGAACGCGGCGAGGAGCACGAAGACGTCGAACGGCGCCGGCAGGGCCAGCTCGGTGAGCGCGCCGCGAGCCTCGAAGGCCGCCATCCCCGGCAGGCCCACGGCGCCGAGGAGGACGAGGCCGAATGCGACGCCGAGGAGCGGCGACGAGCGGGCCCAGCCACGCAGGGCCGAGAGCTGCCGGACGCCGAAGGTGGCCCGGGTCACGAGCACCCACGCCGCGAGCCCGGTCTTCACCGCGACCATCCCGAGGAGCCAGTCTCGCCCGGCCGCGCCGGCCTCCGGGCGGATCACCGCGAACGCGAGGAGCGCGATGCCGGCGTCCTGGACGATCGAGTAGCCGAGGACGTGCTCGATGTCGTCGTGGAGGATCGCGGCGACCCCGCCGAGGAGCACGCTCGCGGCCGCGACGAGGCCGATCACCGCCCGCTCGGCGATGAGCGGGCTCGACGCCGGTGCGATCGTGACGTTGACCCACCCGAGCGCCACGAACGCGAACGCCGCCGCCCCCCAGCCGAGCGTCGCCGGCAGCGCGGAGACGGGGCCCGATTCGGCGAACCGGGCCGCCCAGACGTGCGCCGGGATGGCGCCCATCCGGATCCCGACCGCGACGGCGACCGCCACGAGTCCGAGCCCGATCCCGACCTCGAGGCCCGGATCGAGCCCGCCGAGCGGATCGATCGCCGCGAACGGCCCGACGGGCGAGGCGCCCCACGCGACGACGAGGAGGGCGAGGACGCCGGCGCCGACGATCGGTCGGGTGATCCGGAGGCCGAGGTGGGCCACCTCGGCCGAACTGCCGCGCATCCGGGCGAGGGGCCCGACCGCGGCGGCCAGGCCGCCGGCGGTGATGAGCGCGAACCCGAGCCCGGCATCCGCGACGGCGAGCGCCGCGACGCCCGTCCCGAGGCCGATGAGCGACGGCCCGATCGCCGTGCCTCCGCCCCCGACGAGCGCATCTGCGAGGCCGATGAGCAGGATCCCGGCCGCCCAGGCGAGGGCCACGGTGCGCAGGGCATCGGAGCCGGCGACGATCGACCCGGCGATCGGAACGGCGTCCTGGGCGCCGATCGATGCAGCGACGACGACGGCGAGCACGGCCGTGGCGCCGGCGACGGCGAGCGAGGTCCACGGTCGCGCCGCGGACAGCAGGGCGGCGAGCCCGCCCGCGATGGCGACGACCGCGAGGAGGAGGACGCTCACCGTGGGGTCGGGACGACGTCCGGCCCGGCCCCGGGCGCCGAGTCCGGCGCGACACCCGGATCGTCGCGTCGCTCGACGATCGCGAGGAGCGCCGCGGCCGCGCCGACCGCGAGCAGGAGACCGTTGTAGCCGAGCAGCTCCAGCTCGCCCG
>DASUMJ010000064.1:0-12014 GCA_036277775.1 Candidatus Limnocylindrales bacterium | reverse complement strand
CAACGACCTCGCCGGCGAGGATCTCGTCCGGGCGCACCACGGGAGCATCGCGCGCGAGCAGCGCCTCGAGATCGAGGAGGCGCTGAAGGCCGGCCGCGTCCCGGCGCTCGTGGCGACGAGCTCGCTCGAGCTCGGGATCGACATGGGTGCCGTCGACCTCGTGATCCTCGTCGAGTCGCCGACGAGCGTCGCATCGGGGCTCCAGCGGGTCGGCCGGGCCGGCCACCAGGTCGGCGAGCCGTCGAAGGGCGTCCTCTTCCCGAAGTACCGGGGCGACCTCCTCGAGGCGGCGGTCGTCGTGGGCCGGATGCACGAGGGTGCGATCGAGACGACGGTCATGCCCCGGAACCCGCTCGACGTCCTCGCCCAGCAGCTTGTCGCGATGACGGTCATGGATTCGTGGACGGTCACGGAGCTCCTGGAGATCGTGACCCGCGCCGCCCCGTTCGAGACGCTCTCGAGGGAGGCGCTCGAGGGTGTCCTCGGGATGCTCGCCGGGGCCTATCCCTCGGACGAGTTCGCCGAGCTCAAGGCCCGGGTCGTCTGGGACCGAGTGACCGACGTCGTCGAGGGGCGGCGGGACGCCCGGGTCGTTGCGGTGACCTCGGGCGGGACCATCCCGGATCGCGGGCTGTTCGGGGTCTTCCTGGCGGGCGAGGCCGGGACGCCGGGCCGCCGGGTCGGGGAGCTCGACGAGGAGCAGGTCTACGAGCTCCGGGCCGGGATGCACGGCGACGTCGTCGTCCTGGGCGCGAGCTCGTGGCGGATCCTCGACATCACGCCGGACAAGGTCATCGTCGAGCCGGCGCCGGGCGTGCCGGGCAAGGTGCCGTTCTGGAAGGGCGACGCGATCGGCCGGCCGATCGAGCTGGGGCGGGCGATCGGTGGGTTCGTCCGCGAGATCGAGGACGACCTGGCCCGCGGCGCCCGCGGCCGGACCGCGGCCGGCGCGCGCCTGCGTGAGCGCCACGACCTCGACGCCTTCGCGACCGAGAACCTCCTCGCCTACCTCGAGGAGGAGCGCGACGTCGCCGGCGCGCTCCCGACCGACCGCCGGATCGTCGTCGAGCGGTTCCGGGACGAGCTGGGCGACTGGCGGCTCGTCGTCCTCACCCCGTTCGGCGGGCGGATCCACGCCCCGTGGACGCTGGCCATCGAGCACCGCCTCCGCGAGCGCCTCGGCATCGAGGCCCAGACGATCTGGTCGGACGATGGGATCGCCGTGCGGCTGCCGGAGGGCGAGGGCGACGGCAGCCTGGCACGGCTCGCCGAGATCGAGGCCCTGCTCTTCCCAGCAGCGGACGAGGTGGAGGACCTCGTCGTCGAGAACGTCGGCGGGTCGGCCCTCTTCGCCTCGAGGTTCCGGGAGAACGCCGGGCGGGCGCTCCTCCTGCCGCGACGCCGGCCGGGCACGCGGACGCCGCTCTGGCAGCAGCGCCAGCGCTCGGCCGACCTCCTCGCGGTGGCGTCCAGGTACGGGAGCTTCCCGATCCTCGTCGAGACGTACCGGGAGTGCCTGTCCGATGTCTTCGACCTCGGCGCGCTCCGCGAGGTCCTCGCGGCGGTCGAGCGGCGCGAGATCGCCGTCCACGCGGTGGAGACCGTGAAGGCCTCGCCCTTCGCCGCGTCGCTCCTCTTCGACTACGTGGCGGCGTACATGTACGAGGGCGACGCGCCGCTGGCCGAACGCCGGGCCGGCGCGCTGGCCCTGGACCGCGACCTCCTGCGGGAGCTGCTCGGCCAGGAGGAGCTCCGGGAGCTGCTCGATGCCGAGGCGCTCGCCGATCTCGAGCTGACCCTCCAGGCGCTCACCGAGGACCGGCGCGCCGGGACGGTGGACCAGGTCCACGACCTCCTGCGACGGCTCGGTGACCTCACCGCGGTCGAGGTGGGTGCCCGTGTCGAGGGCGGGCCGGAGGTCGCGGCCACCTGGCTCGACGAGCTCCGGCGGGGCCGCCGGGCGGTACCGGCACGGATCGGGGGCGAGGAGCGCTGGATCGCGATCGAGGACGCCGGGCGGTACCGCGACGGCGTGGGTGCGTCGACGCCGGCCGGGATCCCCGAGGCGTTCCTCGCACCGGTGACCCAGGCCCTCGAAGGCCTGCTCGCGCGGTGGGCGCGGACCCACGGCCCGTTCCTCGCGGTCGACCCGGCGCGGCGCTGGGGCCTTCCGGCCGGCGTCGTCGAGGACGCCCTCGGCCGGCTCGCGGACCGCGGATCGCTCGTGCTCGGGGAGTTCCGGCCCGACGGCATGGAGCGGGAGTGGTGCGACCCGGAGGTCCTGCGGCTCCTCCGCCGACGGTCGCTCGCGAAGCTGCGCCACGAGGTCGAGCCGGTCGAGCCGTCGGCGCTCGGCCGGTTCCTTCCGGCCTGGCAGGGCGTGGCGGCGGTCGGCGAGTCGCCGGCCCCCTTGCGCGGCTCCGCCGCCCTCGAGCGCCTGGCCGAGGTCGTCGACCAGCTCTCGGGCGTCGCGATCCCGGCATCGGTCCTGGAGCGGGACGTCCTGCCGGCCCGCGTCCCCGGCTACCAGCCGCGGCTCCTCGACGAGCTCGGGTCGCTCGGCGAGGTGGCCTGGGTGGGGCGGGGGAGCCTCGGCCGCGACGACGGCCGGGTGGTCCTCTACCGGCCCGGACGGGAGGCGCTCCGGCCGTCCGGTGCCCCCGACGGCGTGGAGCGGCCCGCCGGACGGCGGCACGAGGCGATCCGGGAGCACCTCGGCCGGCGCGGGGCGTCGTTCTATCGGGAGCTCCACGGTGCGGCGGGCGGCGGGCCGGATCGAGACGTCCTCGACGCCCTGTGGGACCTCGTCTGGGCCGGCGAGGTCACGAACGACACGTTCGCGCCGCTGCGGGCGCTCCGCTGGAAGCGGCCGGCACGATCCTCGGCCCGGCCGCGGCCCGGGCGGCTCACCTCGCTGGGCCCGCCGGAGGCCGCGGGGCGGTGGTCGCTGGTGGCGCCGGAGACCGGCGCGGCCGGAGCGGCGGGGGCAGCCCCGTCGCCGACCGAGCGGGCCCATGCCGTCGCGCTGGCGCTCCTCGATCGCCACGGGATCCTCGTCCGGGAGGCGGTCATGGCCGAGGGCCTCGAGGGCGGGTTCGCCGGCGCCTACCCGATCCTCCGGGCCCTCGAGGAGTCGGGCCGGATCCGGCGGGGCTACTTCGTGGAGGGGCTGGGTGCCGCCCAGTTCGCGCTCGCGGGAGCGATCGACCGGCTGCGGGCGGTCCGGGACCCGGCGTCGTCGCGCGGCGAGCCGCCGGTCGTCCGGGTGCTCGCGGCGGCGGACCCGGCAAACCCCTACGGCGCCGCGATCCCGTGGCCGCGACGCGGCGACGACGACCGGCGGCCCCTGGCTCGTGCCGCCGGCGCGGCCGTGGTCCTCGTGGACGGCGTGGCCGCGCTCTACGTCGAGCGCGGCGGCAGGACCCTCCAGACGCTGCCGGCGTTCGACGACGAGGCCTTCGCCGCGGTCGCGGTGCCCGCGCTCCGCCGGCTCGTCGGTGAGGGCCGCGACCGGGAGCTCGTCGTCACCCGCATCGATGGCCTGCCGGTCGCCGAGTCTCCGAACCGGGCCGCGCTTCTCGGCGCCGGGTTCGTGGCCGGCTACCGCGGCCTCGTCCTCCGGGATCGCTGAGGCGCCGGTGGGCCGCGGCCGGTGCCCCGGATGAGCCGCACGGCTCGTGCCTGAAGGCGACACGCTCGCCCGGATCGCGGCGGGCCTGCGGCCGCACCTCGCGGGCCGCACCGTGACCGCCGCGCGGGCGCGCGTTCCCGGACCGCGGGTGGATCGGGTCGTCGGGGCCGTGATCATGGACGTCGTCGCGGCCGGCAAGAACCTCCTGATCCGGTTCGACAACGGGCTCGAGTTCCGGACCCACCTCCGGATGCAGGGCACCTGGCATCGCTATCGGCCGGGCGAGCCGTGGCGACGGGCGCCCGGCCGCGCCGTCCTGGTCCTCGAGGTGCCCGGCGCGGTCGCGGTCTGCTTCGATGCCCCCGTCGTCGAGCTCTTCGAGACGCGGGCCGAGGCGATCCACCCGGCGCTCGGCCGGCTCGGGCCGGACCTGCTCGACCCCGCCTTCGCCGCGGATGCTGCGCGACGCCGGCTGCGCGACCCGTCGCGCGCGGCGATGGAGGTCGGGCCGGCGCTCCTCGACCAGCGGGCGCTCGCCGGAATCGGCAACGTCGTGAAGAACGAGACGCTGTTCCTCGAGCGCGTCGACCCGTTCGCGAGGGTCGCCGACCTGGACGAGGCGACGCTCGACCGCCTCATCGCGACGGCGCGGCGGATCCTCGTCGAAAGCGCGGCCCGGACACGCGGCCCGGAGCGGGTCACGACCGTCGATCCCGTGACGCGCCGCCCGCTCGCGCCGGGGCCGCTCTGGGTCTACGGCCGCGCCGGTCGCCCATGCCGCCGCTGCGGGACGCTGATCCGCTCGGCGCAGCAGGGGACGGATCTCCCGCGCACGACCTACTGGTGCCCGCGATGCCAGGAATCCGAGCCTCGATGACCGAGATGGACGTCGACTGCCGGCCGAGCGCAGCGGGCTGGACCTGCCACGTGACCCTGCGATCGCCCGACGGCAGCCGGACGACGCACGATGTGGCCGTCAGCGGCGCCGACCGGGACCGGCTCGCGCCCGATGCCCCCGACCCGACCGACCTCGTCCGGCGCTCGTTCGAGTTCCTCCTCGCCCGCGAGCCGAAGGAGTCGATCCTCCGCCGATTCGACCTGCCGCTGATCGGGCGCTACTTCCCCGAGTACGAGGCCACGGTCGGGGCCGGCTGACGCCTGCGCTCGGGCACGCGGGCCCGGCCCAGAAGGGCGCGCGCTCCTCGAGCGCCCGCCCGTGGAGGGCCCAAGGGCCATGCGGCTCTTCCGTATCATCGGACTCCATGTGCGAGCACTTCGTGGCGCGGGCGGCGGAGCCGTTCCGGCTCGACGAGCTGTGGGACTTCACCGAGCGGCTCGAGCGGTTCGGCATCGCCGGGTTCGGGTGGGGCGCTGCTTGGCTCGACGGCGCCGGGCGGATCGCCAGCCACCGTGACGTGCGCGCCTTCCGCGACGATCCGACCCGTGAGCGGGTCGGCACCCAGCTGACGACCTCGGCCCTCGTCCACCTCCGGCGGCCCTCGAAGCTCTCGACGATCGGGCAAGCCGATACCCAGCCGTTCGACGACCCGGCCGGCCGCTACAGCTTCAGCCACAACGGCGATCTCCTCCTCCATCTCGACTGGCGGGCGCGCTACCGGGCCGAGGGCCGGATCCGGGGCCGGGCGGACACCGAGGTCGGGGCTCGCTGGCTCGAGGACGAATGGCGGGACGGCGAGTCGGTGCCGCACCTCCTCGGCGCCCTCCACGACACGTTCGGCGGCCAGGCGAACCTGGCCGTGCTCGCGGCCGACGGCACCGCCCACCACTACGCCGGGAACCGGGAGAACCCGGTCTTCACGTTCCGGCTCGGGCGGATCGGGATCGCCGGGACCGGGATCTACTCGCTCGACCGATCGGTCTTCCGATTCGTGGCGCCGGGCGCCACCGACCGCCGGCTCGTGCCCATCCGGACCACTGCCACGCTCGACGAGGGAGGCCAGCCCACCGCGGCGTGACAGTCGCCGGCCAGTCGGCGTCTATGCAGCGCCCAACGCAGGTCGGAACGGGAGAGGAGCAGGGACGTGGAGCTTTCGCACGCGGGATCGCCCTCGGAGCACGGAGATCGCCCGACCGAGTCGCTGCCGACCTCGCAGCTCGTCCGGCTGTCGCTCTACTGGCTCGGCCTGTCGTCCATCTTCATCGGCCTGACCCAGATCCTGTCCGGCCGGATCCAGTACGACGAGGCGAGCGGCCTGTTCTCGCCCGGGTCCGAGGGTCGAACGCTCTTCTTCCTGAACGTCGCGGGTGCGCTCATCGCCGCGCTCGTCCAGCCGACGGTCGGCTCGATCTCGGACTACACGATGAGCCGCTGGGGCCGCCGCAAGCCGTACATCTTCATCGGCTCCGTCCTCGACATCGTGTTCCTGCTCGGAATCGCGTCGTCGAACACGGTCCTGGCGGTCGCGGCGTTCATGGTCCTCCTCCAGGTCAGCGCGAACTTCGCCCAGGGCCCGTTCCAGGGCTACGTGCCGGACCTCGTCCCGGCGAAGCAGGTGGGACTCGCCTCGGCGCTCGTCGGGCTCTTCCAGGTCCTCGGGAACGTGGCCGGGTTCGGGATCGGTGCGGCCGCCGTCGCGACGAACAACTTCTTCCTCGGCACGATGGCGCTCGGGGTCCTCGAGCTCGTGACGATGGTCTCGGTCGTGTGGCGGGTCAACGAGGGCAAGGCGGCCCGCCCGCGCGAGGGCAAGTCGTGGGTCGCCATCGGTCGTGAGGCGTGGGGCCTCGACATCCTGGCCCAGCGCTCGTTCCTGTGGCTCGTGGGCTCGCGCTGGTTCGTCCTCATGGGCGCGAACATGCTCGTGAACTTCGCCCTCTTCTACCTGGCCCAGACGTTCGCCCTGAAGCAGGAGGAGACCGGCGGCCCGAACATCGCCCTCCTCGGGGCGACCGTCCTCGGCAACGTCGTCGCCGTGATCCCCGCCGCGCGGCTGTCCGACCGGATCGGGCGGAAGCCGGTGATCTACGCCGCGTGCGCGATCGGCGGGCTCGGGATGGCGATCGTCGCCGCTGCGCCTGCGATCCCGATCGCGATCGCCGGCGCGGCGCTGTTCGGCGCCGGCTCCGGGATGTTCCTCGCCGTCGACTGGGCGCTGATGACCGACATCATCCCGAAGGCGTCGTCGGGGCGGTACATGGGGATCAGCAACGTCGCCACGGCGACGGCCGGGATCTTCGCCGTCATGACCGGCGGGCTCCTCATGGACGCCGCGAACGCCGCGATGGGATACGGCACCGGTCCACGGTTCGCCCTCGGCCTGGCGGTCATCTACTACGTCTTCGGCGCGCTGCTCCTGAAGCCCGTCGTCGAGCCCCGCTCGCGTCGCGACGAGGCGATGGCCACCGCGGGGTAGGGCCGCGCCGCCACCCGGAGAAGAGAACGGCCCCCAAAGCTCGGGGGCCGTTCGCCGGTGCAGCGCGCGGGTGGGTCAGTCGGCGAAGTCGACGCCTCGGCCCTCGCCGCCGGGATCCATCCCGGCCGACGGAAGGACGCCGGGCATCCCCTGCGCCGGGTTGTCCTTGTGGCTGTGGTTCGAGATGAGGAAGATCCCTTCCTCGATCTGCTGGTCCCCGACCCCATCCCCGTTGAAGTCGAGGTAGACGTCGGCGAACCCGCCGGGCAGGCGACCCGCGGCGTTCGCACCCGTGAAGCTGACGGCGCCGGTATTCGCGTCGACAATGACCGTGCCGCGCTCGCCGGCACCGTCCTTCTTGCTCTCGTTGACGCAGTGGGCGCCGAAGGCCGTGCCGGCCGTGGCGATCATGAGCACGCCCGCAGCGAGCGAGCCGGTGAGCAGGCGACGGGGACGCATGCCAACTTCCTCCATCCGGATCGGCCTGAGTTCGGTGGAGTCTAGTGGCGTGCAGGGCTGTGCAGGTGCGACGGCGCCCGAGTTCCGGTGCGGGGATGCACCACCGCCGCGTCCGTTCACCGCCGTCTCGCCCCCAGGGCGGTGGCGTCGGCGCGGCGGCCGGATCAAGCACGGCCGGACGACGGTCGCCCGCCGGTATACTCCCGCGCAACCATGAGTGACGGCACGGTCATCGTCATCGGCGGGGCGGAGGACAAGATCCGGGACCGGATCATCCTCAACCGCTTCGTCAACCTCGCCGGCGGCGAGGAGGCGGTCGTGTGCGTCATCTCGACCGCCTCGTCGCTCGGCCACGAGGCCGGCGAGCGCTACCGGACGATCTTCTCCGAGCTCGGCGTCGGGACCGTCCGCCCGCTCCACGCGATGACCCGCGCCCAGGCCAACGACGAGACGTTCGCCCGCGCGGTCCGCGATGCGACGGGCGTCTTCCTGACTGGCGGCAATCAGCTCCGCCTCTCCTCGACCCTCGGCGGGACCCGCCTCGCGAGCGCGGTCCTGGATCGATTCCAGCACGGGGCCGTCATCGCGGGGACCTCGGCCGGCGCCTCGGCGATGTCGAGTCACATGATCGCGTTCGGCGCCAGCGGCGCGACCCCGAAGCATCGGATGGCGGCGATCGCGGCCGGCCTCGGGGTCCTCCCCGGGGTCATCGTCGACCAGCACTTCCAGCAGCGGAACCGGCTGGGCCGGCTGCTCAGCCTCATCGCCCAGAACCCGAGCCTGCTCGGCCTGGGCGTGGACGAGGACACCGCAGGCGTGGTGGGACCGGACCAGGTCCTCGAGGTCATCGGGCGGGGCAGCGTCACCGTCGTCGACGGCGCCGCCGCCGAGACCGATGCCTGGGAGGTCAAGGGCCACCGGCCCGTCATGATCAGCGGCGTGGTGCTCCACTCGCTGCCCGCCGGCTACCGGTTCGACCTCCGGCGCCGCCACCGCGTCGCCCAGCCGAACCTCAAGGCCCTGCCCGGGGGCGAGGCCGCGGCCGCGGCTTCCAGCTAGGGGCTCGCCTGGCCGGGGCGGGCGTCGTGGCCCGCGATCGATCGACGATGCGCCGCCTGTCTCGCGAGCTTGACGGAGGGTGCGATGCATGACATGACGCCGGGCGACCCCGAGCCGATCGAGGCGACGCTGCGCCTCCGCCTCGGCCCGACCGACGTCCGGTACGGCACGACGCTCGTCGCCGGGGCCACGGCGATGGCGCTCTTCGGCGACCTGGAGACGGAGATCGCGCTCCGCGTCTACGGCGACGAGGGCCTCTGCGTCGCCTACCACTCGGTCGAGTTCCTCGCCCCGCTCCGGACGGGCGACTTCGTCGAGGGCCGGGCCTGGATCGTCGGGCGGGGGCGGACGAGCCGCCGGATCCGCGCCGAGATCCACCGGGTCCTCTCGGCCGGGCCCGACGGGATCGGCGAGGTCCTCGATCCGCCGGTGCTCGCCGCCAGGGCCGAGTGCACGATCGTCTCGGGCCGCCGGAGCAGCCATGACTGACGCCGTGCCGGCACCCGCCGGCAGGCCGGGCGGCGGCGACGACCTTGTGGCCGCGCTCCGGTCGGTGGTCGAGGCGGGACCCGGGCGGCCGGCGGTCCGCGATGCCGCGGGCGAGTGGCGCTTCGGTGACCTGTGGGAGCGTGCGGGCCGGGTCGCCGGGGGCCTGCTCGACCGGCTGGCGGTGCGGCCGGGTGCACGCGTCGGGATCCTCGGCGAGAACAGCGCCGAGTACCTCGCGGCGTACTTCGGCATCCTCCGGGCGGGCTGCGTCGCCGTCCCGCTCAACCAGCTGCTCCGGCCGGAGGAGCACACCGCGCAGCTCGAGCTCGTCGGGGCGCGGGATTGCCTCGTCGGCCGCGACTTCCTCGACGAGCGGCTCGGCGGGTCGATCCGGACGGTCCCGATCACCGACGTCGTTGCGGGCCCGGAACCCTCGAGCCTGCCCCCGGTCGGTCCGGCCGACGACGCGACGATCCTGCTGACGAGCGGCACGACCGGGCGGCCGAAGGGGGCGGTCCAGACGCACGCGACGATGCGAACGGCGGTCGCCGAGATGCACGCCGCCCTGCCCTTCGCCCGCGACGACGTCATGCTCGCCTTCCTGCCGTTCTTCGCCTCGATCCCCGAGCAGATCCTGCCGTCGCTCCTGGCCGGGGCGTGCGTCGAGGTGCTGCCGCGCTTCGACCTCGATCGGATCGCCGATGCCTGCGACCGGGCGACGGCGTTCGACGCGGTGCCGACCCTCATGGCCCGCCTCATCGACGGCGTCCCCGCCGCCCGCCTGTCGCGACTGCGCTGGCTGATGTTCGCGTCGGAGCCGATGCCGCCGGCCCTGCTGGCGCGCTGGTGGGAGGAGCTGCCGACCGTCGCGACCTACCAGTTCTACGGGATGACCGAGATGCTGACGATCACGGCCGCGGGCCCCGAGCTCATGCGCGAGGCGCCCACCTCGGTCGGCCGGCCGTTCCCGCGATCGCAGGTCGCGGTCATCGGCCCGGACGGGGCGCCCGCGGCCACCGGCGACGCCGGCGAGGTCGTCTGTGCCAGCCCCGCCCGGATGCGGACCTACCTCCCCGACGGCATCGATCCCGCGACCTGGCGCCTCGCCGACGGCTCGATGCGGACCGGCGACCTCGGCCGCCTCGACGAGGCGGGCCGCCTCCACCTGACGGGACGGATCAAGGACATCATCATCAGCGGCGGGATGAACATCGCACCGTCCGAGATCGAGGCGGTCGCCGCGGAGCATCCGGGCGTCGCGACGAGCGTCGTCGTCGGGGTGCCGGACGCTCGCTGGGGCGAGACGCCGATCCTGGTCGTCGTCGCGAAAGCCGGCCAGCGCCTGGACCCGCAGGAGCTGCTCCGCTTCTGCCGGGGGCGAGTGGCGTCGTACAAGCGGCCGCGGGGCGTCGCGATCGTCGAATCGCTCCCCGCCACGGGCATCGGGAAATCGTCGAAGGCCGCCATCCGTGAGCACCTGCTCGGCGGCGGCGTGGAGGTGTTCCGTGACGCGTGACGTCGACCGGCGCGGCGATGGGCTCGCGGAGGCCCGCGACGCCTGGCGCGCCGAGCGGCTGGCGGCCGACCATGCCCGGATCCCGCCGCGCCGGGGCCGCTTCCAGACCCTGTCGGGGGCGGAGATCGCCGACGTCTACGTCCCGGCCGACATCGCCGACGTCGATCCCGCCGCGGATCTCGGGCTGCCCGGCGAGTTCCCGTACACCCGTGGCGTCCGGGCGAGCATGTACCGCGGCCGCCCGTGGACCATCCGGCAGGTCGCCGGCTACGGCCAGGCCGAGGACACGAACGCCCGCTACAAGTACCTGCTCGAGCACGGCGAGACCGGCCTGTCGACCGACTTCGACCTGCCGACGCTCCTGGGCCACGACTCGGACCACCCCGTCTTCTCCCGCGAGGTCGGGAAGATCGGGGTGGCGATCGACACGGTCGAGGACGCCCACGCTCTGTTCGAGGGGATCCCGCTCGACGAGATCTCGACCTCGCTCACGATCAACGCCTCGGCCGCGGTCCTGCTGGCGATGTACCGCGTCGTCGGCGAGGAGCGCGGGATCCCCGGCTCCGCGCTCACGGGCACGATCCAGAACGACATCCTCAAGGAGTACACGGCCCAGAACGAGTTCATCTTCCCGCCCGGCCCGTCGGTCCGGCTCGTCGTCGACTCGATGGACTGGTGTGCCGAGGCGATGCCCCGGTTCAACCCGGTGAGCGTGAGCGGGTACCACATCCGCGAGGCCGGCTCCACGGCGCCCGAGGAGCTGGGCCTGACGATCGCGGCCGGCCTCACGTACCTCGAGACGGGCCGGGACCGCGGCATCGATCCTGACCGGATCGCCCCGCGCCTCAGCTTCTTCCTCGACATCCACAACGATTTCCTCGAGGAGATCGCGAAGTTCCGCGCGGCGCGGCGGCTGTGGGCCCGGCTGGCGCGCGACCGCGTCGGCTGCCGCCGGCCGGAGTCGTGGCTGTTCCGCGTTCATGCCCAGACCGCCGGCGTCTCGCTGACCGCCCAGCAGCCGCTCAACAACGTCGCCCGGGTCGCGGTCCAGGCGCTGGCCGGGGTCCTCGGCGGCGTCCAGTCCCTCCACACGAACTCCCTCGACGAGGCGTTCACGATCCCGTCGGCCGACGCGATCAAGGTCGCGGTTCGAACCCAGCAGATCCTCCTCCACGAATCGGGCGTCGGCGACGTCGTGGATCCGCTTGCCGGCTCCTACTACCTGGAGCGCCGGACGAGCGACCTCGAGGCCGAGGCCCAGGCCGTCATCGCCCGGCTCGATGCGGCCGGCGGGCTCGTCGCCGCGATCACGTCCGGGGTGGCGGGCCAGATGATCGCCGACTCCTCGTGGGAGCAGCAGCTGGCGGTCGAGTCGGGCGAGCGGATCATCGTCGGCGTCAACGGGTTCGCGGACGATGCCGAGGCGGCGCTGCCGATCGAGCCGTTCCGGCTGGATCCCGGGGTCGCCGAGCGCCAGCTGGCCCGG
>DASUMJ010000063.1:0-3548 GCA_036277775.1 Candidatus Limnocylindrales bacterium | reverse complement strand
GTTGCCAGCTCGCCGCTGAGCACGATGACGCGGCCGGGGGCCGACCCCACGCCCTCGAGCTCGGCCGTCGAGCCGAGGAGCACGGCCGAGCCGGTGACCGACGCCGTCCGGCAGAACGGCGGGGGCTCAATGGCGTGCGTCGTGCCGTCGATCGCGAGGTGCGCTCGCCCCGGGGTCCATGCGCGGCTCCGGAACGGCAGCTCCTGCGGGTCCATCCCGGCCGCCCGGAGGGTCCGCGTGACGTACGACGTCGCGGCGCGGTTCGCCGCCGATCCCGGCGGCCGGCGGGGTGCGACCCGCACGAGATCCTCGAGGAACTGCCCGACACCCCCGCCGACCATCTCGCCCGTCATCGCTCGCGCCACCTCCGACCCATCATGGAAGCAGCCGCCGCAGTCGGCGGGGTAGGGCCCGCGGTCCGCCCGCAACGGGCCGAAGGACCCCGACGCGACGACCGGTGGCGCTGAGCGTCAAGCCGCGGCGGACGTCGTCAGTCGCCGGACGTTGCCTCGCCCGGATCGGCGACCGATTCGGATTCCAGCGCCGGCACCGCGGTGCGGCTGGCGTGGCTCACCTCCACGATCGTCGGGCGGCCGTCGCGCTCCTTCCAGCGCGTCTGGAGCTCCACGGTCTCCGCCTCGCCGGTGAGCTCGAGACCGACGACGAACGCGTGACCGTTCTGATCGACGGACGCGACGCTCGCCTGCGTCACTGGCAGCGGCAGGAGCCCGATGACCTCGCCGGCATTCCGACGGAGCTCGTCGCTGAGATCGTCGACGAAGCGATCCACCGCACCTGCCACGAGCGCGTCGCACGTGGCCTGGGCGTGGAGCCGGACGGCCTCCTCGTTCAGGATGTCGGTCGCCATCCGCAGAGCGTCACTCGCGATGCGGGTCGGGCACGCCGTGCGCCACCGTCGGCGGCGTTGCATCGGCATTCGATCGACGAAGTCTCGCGCGCGGTTCTCTCACCCGCCATCGGCTCCCCTAGCATGGTCGTCCGATGCCCAGCCAACTTCCCCGGCGGCCCTTCGCCCTCATGCTCGCCGTCGCGTTCGTGCTCGTCGCGTGTGGCCCCGAGATCAATCTGCCCTCCGCCTCCGTGGATCCCGGCGCGGAGGTACCCGGGTCGCTGCAGGGGCTCCGGCTGACCACCGTCGCGGTCGGGGCGCTCGAGCTCGACGTGGCGGTCGCCGAGACAGCCGGGCAGCGAGCCACCGGGCTGACCGGCGTCGATGATCTGGGCGCCCTTGGCGGACTGCTCTTCGTCTTCCCGAATGCCGTGGAGACCAGGTTCACGATGCGCGATGTCCCGATCGCGCTCGACATCGCCTTCATCGATGCCGACGGGATGGTCCTGGCCGTGGTGCCCATGTCCGTCTGCGAGGAGGATCCATGCCCGAGCTACGCGTCGCCCGGACCGTACCGCTGGGCGGTCGAGACGCCGGCCGGCGGGCTCGCGGGCGTGGTGCCGGGCGACCGCCTGGCGATCCGGCCGTAGCCGTCGCGCCGGTGATGCCCGCCCAGGTGTCTGAGAACTGACCTGCCCGACGGCCTGGGGACGACGCGACCCCGCCCGCCATGAGTGCGGGCGAGCCTCCATCATTCGAAGGCGATCGAGTCGATGAACATCTCGAGCTCCCCCTCGAGCGCCGCAGTGGCCTGCGTCGTGGTCAACGCCTCGATGAAGAGGAGGACGCCGTCCACCTCGAGGATCCAGACCTGGATCGTGTCGCCTGGGCGGGTGATGCCCCAGAGCGAGCCGCCGTAGATGTCGGGCCAGGTCCAGAAGACCCCGGGCCGGCAGCCGGTGTCGTTCCCGAGCGTGAGCACGACGTGGTGTGCAGGACGGCCGCCGAGCGTGACCTCCCCCGGCACCGCGCGGCGCGCTGGATCCGCGAGCGCCCGCGCCACGGCGGCCGCGACATCAGCGGCGGACGCGGCGGGCGGTGTCTCCAGGACATCCCGGCATCGGAGCGGGTAGCCGGGGTCGGGGTAGCTCGTCCAGAGGATCGCCGCCTCCGCACCCTGCGGACCGGTGATGCTCTTGCTGAACAGGAACGCGCCGTTGCTCGCCCAGCCGGTGTTTTCGGGGTCGCGCGTCGAGACCTCCACGGACATCGGCACGCCCGCGACCGTGAACGAGTGCCGGCCGACCCCGAGCTCGCCCTCCGGGAACACCGTGGCCGGCGTGGGTGACGGATCCCGCTCGATCTCCATCGAGGCGACGATCGCATCCAGCTCGGCGAGGTGCTCCGCCGTCGCGCCGCGCTCGACGCTCGTGATCACGAGGCGGTCGCCGCCGACGTCGACGACATAGACCGTCGCCGAACCGCCATCGAGGATCGAGAAACCGTACGCGGTGGCGTTCGACCAGACGCCGTGGCCGTCCGGCCCCGGGCACCCGGGCTGCCCCGGGGCCGGCAGCGTCATGACGAAGCGCTTCGCCGGGAAGCCACCGAGGGTCACGTCGGTCGGGCCGGTTCGCCCGACACCCTCGAGGTTCTCGATTGCCGTCACGAGGTCGTCGACCGTCGGACCGACCGGGACCTCGTGCCACTTCGGCGAACCGGCGCAGACGTCCTCGACGACCGCAACGACGTCGTGCCCGAGACTCAGAGTCAGGTCCGGGCTGCCACCCTCCAGCCCATACGGCGTGATCGTCGCACCCCCCTGGGGGAGCCAGCACGGGACCGGCCCGCACTGGCTCCAACCGGCCTTGGCCGACATCCAACCCTCGGGCACCGTCATCCGGATCCGCCACTGGCGCCAGGAGACCTCGTGGCTGCCTGGCTCGATCGCTGAATACTCCGTGCCGGGATCGGCGGAGACGCTGGGAGACGGCACCGTTGACGGTGTCGAGGACGAGAGCGGACCGATCCGCCCATCGAGGAGCGGCAGGACGCTCGTCGCCCCGACGGCGACGACCAGCACAGCGGCGGCGGTGATCCCGAGCCTGGCGGCCCAGCTGGACTCGGCGAGCCGTCGCACCACTCGCGGTGACCGGTTCTGGGTGGTCGTATCGACGAGCACGAGCACTTCGGCGAGGAGCCGGTCCGCGGGCTCGTGGTCGTCAGTGCGGAGCCACGTCCGGACGATCCTCGTCATGTCACGCTCGGAGTGCATCAGACGACCTCCCTGACCGGGGCGCGTGAATCAGCCTCAAGCGCCGCACGGAGCGCACGCATCGCGTGGTGAAGTCGCGAGTGGGCCGTCCCGGTCGGGATGCCGACGATCTCGGCGACGCGGTCGAGCGGCAGATCCAGGAAGTGGTGCAGGACCACGACCGTTCGGTGATCGAGCGACAGGCGACGGAAGCCGCGTTCGAGCTGGTCCCGATCGACGACCGCGGCGAGCTCGTCGTCCGCCCCCGACGCGTCGATCGGGAGGAGCCGGAGGCTCGGCAAAGCGCGTCGCTCCCGCCAGCCCTCCGCGCGGCATGCCCGGATGAGGACCCGATAGGACCAGGCCTCGAAGCGCGTCGGATCGCGGAGTTGCGGGAGGTCCTGCCAGACGGCGAGCAATGCCCGCTGCGTCGCGTCCTCAGCC
>DASUMJ010000062.1:0-3408 GCA_036277775.1 Candidatus Limnocylindrales bacterium | reverse complement strand
CCAGGCCCTGGTGGAGCGGCCCGGCGTAGACCTCGGCGGCGGGGCTCGCGGGCAGCTCCCGGAGCATCGTGTTCCGGGCGACCTCGGCGGCCAGCGTGGGCTTGACGTGGAGCCGGGCGAAGGCGTCGGTCCGGGCACTCGTCGCCGCGAGGGCATCGAGCAGCCGCTCCCGCATCGGCGTGAGCTCGGCGAACGACAGCGCATCGAGGTCCACGGGCCGGCCGTGGTCGGCCGGCGGCCGCTTCGACTCTGACGGCGGAGCGATGATCAGCACGCCGTCACGCCCATGGACCCGGCGCACTCGACCGGTCGACCGGCAGTGCGGCGGGCCGGAGGTTCGGCATGGCGGCCATGATCGCACCCGTGCGCCGCGTGGTGAGGCCGGTCTGCAACGCTCCTGCAAGGCCCGCGCCCTGACGATCAGCGGAGAATCCCGCCCAAAAGTGAGGGTCGTCCAGCGGGACGGCCACGGGTACGGTGGCTTGACTGTGATTCGGACGACTCTGCGCCCTCCGCGCTTCGGCCGCCTGCTGAGCCTCCTCCTCGCCATCGGCGTTGCCGTGGCCGCCCTCCCACTGGCAAGCCCGACGGCGGCCGCGAACGGGATCACGCTCCTTCGCTACGCCGGGTCGGACCGCTACGCGACGGCAGCCGCGATCTCCGCGGCGTCATTCGAGCCGGGCGTCTCGACCGCGTACATCGCCACGGGGCGAGACTTCCCGGATGCCCTGGCCGGCGCCGCTGCCGCTGCCGCCGACGATGCACCGACGCTCCTCGTCACGGCCACGACGATCCCCGACGCCACGCGGCAGGAGCTCGGCCGCCTCAAGCCGGGCAGGATCGTGATCCTGGGCGGCCCGAGCGTCGTGTCCACCTCGGTCGGGAACGCACTCAGCGCGTACACGACCGGGAAGGTCGTCCGGATCGCCGGGTCGGACCGCTACGCCACCGCGGCGGCGATCTCCAGGGCCACCTTCCCGGCCGGCGTTCCGGTCGCCTACGTCGCGACCGGAACGAAGTTCCCCGACGCCCTCGGTGGTGCCGCCGCGGCCGGCCGCCAAGGCGCACCGGTCCTGCTGGTCAGCGACCATGTGCCGGAGGCCGTGGCGACCGAGCTCCGACGCCTGGCCCCGGCCAGCATCATCATCCTCGGTGGGCGGGGCGTCGTCTCCGCCGCGGTCGAGGAAGCCCTCGGCGCCTTCACGGGCGGCCCCGTCACGAGGATCGCCGGCGTCGATCGCTACGACACCTCCGTCGCGATCTCGCGGTCGACGTACGAGTCGGCCTCGGTCGTCTACCTGGCGACGGGTATCAACTTCCCGGACGCCCTGGCCGGCGCCCCGCTTCGTGGGCCCCTCCTCCTCACCCCCGGCGACTACCTGCTCCCGGCCGTCCGGACCGAGATCGCGCGGCTCGGGGCGACGACGGTCATCGTCCTCGGCTCCACCGGCGCGATCCGTGCGTCGACCGCGCACGACGCCGCCGGCCTGCCATACACGGATCCGAGCGGCCGCTGGATCGGAAACCTGTACGACGGCCGCGCGGTCCGCTACCAGCAGCCCGATCCGTATGCCTGCACCGCGACCGCGGTCCTGATGATGCTCAACATGGCGGCCTATGCCGGCATTGCCGAGCCGGAGGGGTTCATGTGGACCCCCACGATCGCCTTCGACGTGCAGAGCGCGATCCTGGCCTGGGAGCGCGACCACATGACCCAGCCGCAGGCGGGCACGGACGGCTCCGATCCACACGGCTGGCGGAACGCCCTGAACCACTTCGGCTGGGGTTCCCTCGAGGCGGACGTCTACCGCGACCTCGCGTTCGACGGATTCGACGCCGCGCTCCGCCAGGCGATCGTCAGTGCCGCCTCACTGGGCAAGCCGAGTGGCCTCCTCATGCTCAACGGGGCCCACGCCGTGGTCCTCCATGGCTGGGACGTGACCGGCGACGACCCACGCACCGGATCCACGAACTTCACGGTCGGCGGTGTCTACATCACGGATCCGTGGGGCCCGGTTGCCCATCGGAACTTCTACATCTCGCGCGCCAGCCTGGCAGGCGGCACGAAGTGGGTCCAGTTCGGGCGCTTCACGGAGCCGGACTCGACCATCGTCGACCCCATCGACGGTCGCATCGGTCGCGACGAGTGGCAGGGTCGCTACGTGATCGTCGCCGCGGTCCGCTGACGACAACGACGGTCGTCGATCCGCTGGCGGCCGCGCTCGATCGCCACGTCGGCGACCCGACGGCAACCCGTTCTCGTCGACCAGCACCGCTGACCCTCGTCGCCGCTTCTCGGACAGGCGGACCTAGCCCCGCTTCGCCAGCCACGCCAGCCAGGCGTCGCGGTCGAGTGGGCTCGGCGCGGTGCGCGTGCGCGTCGGCGGGTGCTCGCCGATCGGCTGGTAGCCGCCGGGGCGTGACTCGAGGATCCCCTCCCCCATCGACAGTCCGGGGAGCTGGTGCTGCAGCGTCCGGACGCGCGCGACCGGCAGCACGGCCCCGGCGCGCGTGACGCCGTTCGCCGAGAACTGCCCCGTCACGCGCCCGCCGAGCCGGCCGAGGGTCGCGAGGACCGCGTGGGCCGCCGACGCCGGCATCTCGAGCGCGAGGTCCGCGAGCGGCTCGCAGACCCACGTTCCGGCCCGCGCGAGCGCGTGGGCGAGCACCAGCTGTGTGAGGCGCCGGAAGTCCGCCGCGCTCGTCACGGGCGAGGCGTAGCCGCAGTCGGTCATCGTGACGACGCAGTCGGTGACCTGCCAGCCGGCGAGGCCCTCTGCCAGTGCCTCCTCGACGTACGACGCCATCTGGGCCGTGAACACCTCGGCCGTCTTGAACACGTAGAGCGGGACGTAGCGAGGCTCGACCTCGCTTCGGAACGCGACCCCGGAGCCGGGCGCCGCGGGTTCGATCCGGAGCGCCAGCGTGGCCGTGAACGGGTTCGTGCTCAGCGGCGAGCTGCGGCCGGTGATGTTCGTCTTCGTCCTGGCCGCGATGACCTCCTCGGCCTCCCCCACCCCGCCAGGGCGCTCGATGCAGACCGTCGTCGTCTCGCGGAAGTCGGCGACGATGCCGTAGTCGCGCTCGAGCGTCGCCCCGATGACCTCCTTCTGGACCTCGCCGTAGAGCGAAACGGCGATCTCGTGGCGATGGTCGTCCTGCCGGACGTCGATGAGCGGGTCCTGCTCGGCGAGCTGACTGAGCGCCGCACGGAGGGACCCTTGCTGCTCGGGCGAACGAGCCGCGACGACGGCCTCGAGGGCCGGCCGCGGGAAGCGGGCTGCGACGTCCTGGCCGGGCGGCGGCTCGCCGATCGCGTCGCCGACCCGGACCGAACCCAGCCCGCGGATCGTCGCCATCTCGCCGGCAGCCAGGATGTCGCGCCGCGGGGCCCCGGCCGGGGCGAAC
>DASUMJ010000061.1:0-10107 GCA_036277775.1 Candidatus Limnocylindrales bacterium | reverse complement strand
TCCGTCCCGATGTACGCCTACGTGACCGGCCGATGACTCGGGGGCACGGTCGATGACGCACCCGACGGGCTCGTACCAGCCCGGCGACCCGGTCGCCACGACGCGCCATGACGGCGTCGAGGCACCGGTCCGCCCCGTGCTGGCCGCCGGACGCGGGCTGCGGCAGCGGGCCGGCCTCATCGCGGTCGCCGTCGTTGCGATCACCGTCGTCGCGGCCGGGATCGGCCTCGGTGGCCGTGGCTTCGAGCCGGTGATGAGCGGCTCGCCGTCCGGCAGCGGCTCGGAGCCCGACTCGAGCAGACCGGGCTCGTCGGGTCCGCGGTCGAGTCCCGGATCCGAAGGATCTTTGGACTGTGCCCTGGCCGAGGCGGACGACCTGCCCGAGCCGCGCCTCTGGTCGACCGCCGGCGACGTCGCCGCGAAGCGGGGGATCGCGGGACCCGACTGGCAGCTGGCCTCGCCCCCGACGTCGGCCTGGCCGGTTCCGGACGAGGACGACGCGATCGTCATCGATCGCCTCGCGGTCGTCGTCCTCGTTCCCGAGCGGCGCGGTTGCATTCGATCCGCGACCGTCGAGTACCTCGCGGCGACGGACCTGGGCTCGGAGCCGGTGCCGTTCAACCTCGGCAACCTCGAGGGCGGCCTGCGCGCCCGGCTCGTCCTGGGCGCCCCGCCGGCCGGCGACTGGATCTTCCGCGTCGTCACCCAATACGCGACGACGACGGGGCTCGACGACAGCCGCGCGGTCGTCGAGCGGTTCTTCCGCGTGACCGCCGGGGAAGGCGTGCAGCCGACGCCGATCGTCTCCCCCGCCGTGGCCTGCGAGCCGCTCGTGGCGAACGCTCCACTGCCCGGCCTGTCGCTCATCGCGGGCGGGCAGGACCCGGTGCCCGGGGTCGACCCGCAGACCCATCCGGGCGACATCCTCCACAACGGCGCGATCGTCGCGGCCAGCCACCCGGACACGCTCGTCATCTCGATCGACGGGGACGCCTGCGCGACGTCTTGGACCGTCGAGTGGCTCGATCCGATCACCGGGACCGGGATCACCCAGGTCGTGCAGGACAACCCGAGCGAGAGCCCCTACTGGGTCAGCCAGAACCGGATCGACATCGGGGTCGGGCCGTTCGGACGGACCGTCGTGTTCGCGACCGTCCACTACGGCCTCCGGGCCGTCCGCCAGGCCGCCTGGGAGCTGACCTACTCGCCGCCTCCCGCGCCGGCTGGGACGTTCATCGGAGGGCCCGACGCCACCGTGGGAGGCGCGATCGCCTGCGGCGCGAACTGGACGTTCGCCGACGGCACCGGGGGCTATGAGTGGTGCAATGAAATCGGGATCCCGATGACGATGGGGCTCCTGTCGGTCGCCCGCGACCAGCCGGTCCGGTTCGAGATACCGGGCTGGACGGTCGTCAGCTGGAACGTCAACTGCGGGCGACGCTCGGGCGACAGCGGCGAGTTCGTCTTCGTAAGTGCCTGCGATCTCGGCTCAGGAACCGGCCCGCCCGTGATCTTCCTGCCGTTCCCCGACCGAACCCTGGTCGTCGCCGGCGTCGGCGCGGAACGCGACGGCATCACCGCCTACATCCCGTACGTCGTCGAGGTGGAGGTCCTCCCGTGACTGCCCCCGAGAGCCGGTCTGCCCGGAGCCCCTGCTATACTCCGCGCTCCGGCGTGGGGCTATAGCTCAGCTGGGAGAGCGTCTGAATGGCATTCAGAAGGTCAGGGGTTCGAGCCCCCTTAGCTCCACCACTTCCCACGGAGACGATGAACCACCGCTTCGACCTCGATCTCGGCCTCGGGTAGCCGACCCACCCCGGGTGGGCGGCTATCCTGTGACCCCTTGCCACGCGGCGAGGGGTCTTTCGTACCCGGCCGCGGCCCCGGCCGGCAGGAGCTCCGCCAGATGACCCAGACCAGCGACCGACGGGAACGCACGCGGATCGAGCGGTACGACGCCGCCTCGATCGAGCCGCGCTGGCAGGCGCGCTGGGACGAGCTCGGCCTCCACCGGACGGACCTGTCCGATACCCGGAACGCCTACTACCTCCTGACGATGTACCCGTATCCCTCGGGCGACATCCACATCGGGCACTGGTACATCAAGACCCCGACCGACGCGATCGCGCGCTTCCAGCGGATGCACGGCCGGAACGTCTTCCTGCCGATCGGGTTCGACGCCTTTGGGCTGCCGGCGGAGAACGCGGCGATCAAGAACCGGGTCAATCCACGCGAGTGGACGATGCAGAACATCGCCAACATGCGCCGACAGCTGCGGTCCATGGGGGCGACGTTCGACTGGGACGCCGAGGTCGTGACCTGCGACCCCGAGTACTACCGCTGGAACCAGTGGCTCTTCCTGAAGTTCCTCGAGGCCGGGCTCGCCTACCGGGCGAAGTCCCCGGTCGACTGGTGCCCGAACGACGGCACGCTCGCCCGCGAGCAGGTCGAGGGCGCCGACCGGCACTGCTGGCGCTGCGGCGCGCAGGTCGAGAAGCGCGAGCTGGACCAGTGGTACCTACGGGTCACGAAGTACGCCGACGAGCTGCTCGACTTCAGCGAGATCGAGTTCCCCGACCCGGTCCGGATCATGCAGACGAACTGGATCGGCCGCTCCGAGGGCGGCGAGATCGTCTTCACCACGGCCGCGTCGGACCACCACCCTGGCGGCGAGGAGATCCGGGTCTTCACGACCCGGCCTGACACCCTCTTCGGCGCGACGTTCATGGTCCTCGCCCCGGAGCACCCGCTCGTGGAGCGGCTCACCGCACCGGATCGCCGGACGGAGGTCGAGGCCTACGTCGCGAAGGCCGCCACCGAGACGGAGATCGAGCGGCTCTCGGCGGAGCGCGACAAGACCGGCGTGCCGATCGGCGCCGACGCGATCAACCCGGTCAACGGCGAGCGGATCCCGATCTTCGTGGCCGACTACGTCCTGGGCGGCTACGGCACGGGCGCGATCATGGCCGTCCCGGCCCACGACGAGCGCGACTTCTCGTTCGCGACGCGGTTCGGGCTGCCGATCCGCCGGGTCGTCGCCGTCCCGGGGACCGAGGACGAGCCGATGGCCGCCGCATACGTCGCCCACTCGGCGGACGAGGTCCTCGTCAACAGCGGCGAGTACAGCGGCCTGTCGGCCGACGAGGGTGGGCGGCGGATCGTCGAATGGCTGGCCCGCGACGGACGCGGTCGGCCGGCCGTCACGTACCGCCTCCGCGACTGGCTCATCTCCCGGCAGCGCTACTGGGGCACGCCGATCCCGGTCGTCCATTGCGAGCGGTGCGGGATCGTCCCCGTGCCGGAGGCGGACCTGCCGGTGCTCCTGCCGGACACGGTCGATTACGCCGGCAGCGGCGTGAACCCCCTGACCCGCGACGAGGCCTTCCTGAACGTCGCCTGCCCGTCGTGCGGCGGGCCGGCCCGGCGCGAGACGGACACGATGGACACGTTCATCGACTCGTCCTGGTACTGGTATCGCTACCTCTCGCCGCACAAGGCCGACGAGCCGATCGACACGGACATGGCCGAGGGCTGGACGCCGGTCGAGCAGTACACCGGCGGTGCGGAGCACGCGGTCATGCACCTGCTCTACGCCCGCGAGTTCACGAAGATGCTCCGGGACGTCGGACTCGTCCAGCAGAACGAGCCGTGGCGGCGCGTCTTCAACCAGGGCCAGATCCTGGGCCTGGACGGCGAGCGGATGTCGAAGTCGCGGGGCAACGTCCAGGATCCCGACGAGCTCGTCTCCCGCTACGGGGCCGACACGATCCGGCTCTTCCTCATGTTCATGGGCCCATGGGACCAGGGCGGGCCGTGGAGCCCGACGGGGATGGGCGGCGTCCATCGATTCCTCAACCGGGTCTGGACGATCGCCCTCGACCCGCACGGCGTCGAGCCGGGCGATCCCGATGCGGGTCGGCTGCCGGCCGGCGAGAGCGAGGCCGCGGCCGCAATCGCCCTCCGGCGGGCCGCCCACAAGACGCTCCGCGTCGTGACCTCGGAGTACGAGTCGTTCAAGTTCAACACGATGGTCGCCCATCTCATCGAGCTCGCGAACACGCTCATGCGCTACCGGGGCACGGCGATCGCCGGGCGCCCGGAGTGGGACGAGGCCGTCCGCCTGCTCCTCCTGATGCTGGCGCCGGCCGCCCCGCACATCACCGAGGAGCTCTGGTCGCGGCGCCTCGCCGCGACCGGCCGCGACTGGTCGTCGATCCACCGCGAACGCTGGCCGGCGGTCGACGAGACGGCGGCGGTGGACGAGACCCGCGAGGTGCCGGTCCAGGTCAACGGCAAGCTCCGCGACAAGGTCGTCGTGCCGGCCGGGATCGACGACGCCGAGCTCCAGCGGCGCGTCCTCGCCGCGCCGAAGGTCGTGGCCGCCCTCGCCGGCCGGCAGCCGGACCGCGTCGTCGTCGCCGGCGGCGGGCGTCTCGTCAATCTCGTCGTCCGGAGCTGACCGGGGCGTCGCCGGATGACCGACGAGCACGCGGCCGCCGACGTCGCCCACCTCCCGGGCCGGACCGAGGCCGGCGGGATCGCCGACTGGGCGGCCGCGCGTCGTGCCGACGGCGAGTTCGAGGCCCGACCGATGCCGCGGTCGGTCGCGGAGGGTGCGAGTGTCGAGCTCCGCGAGGTGACCGGCGAGACGGTCCGCGAGATCTGCGCCCTCCAGGTCTCGCCCGACCAGCGCCACTTCGTCGCCCCGAACGCGGTGTCGCTCGCGGAGGCGTCGTTCGCGCCACACGCCTGGCCGCGGGCGATCTACGCGGACGGCGTCCCGGTCGGCTTCGCGATGCTCTCGATCGAGGAGGCCGAGCGCGAGTACTTTCTGTGGCGGCTCATGATCGCCGACGGCTTCCAGGGCCGGGGCTACGGCCGGGCCGCGATCGCGCTCCTTGCCGACCACGTCCGCGGACTGCCCGGCGCCACCCAGCTCGTGACCAGCTGGGTCCCCGGGCCCGGCAGCCCGGAGGCCTTCTACCTGGGCCTCGGCTTCGAGCCGACCGGCGAGGTCGACGACGGCGAGGTCGTCGGCCGGCTCCGGCTGGTCGACTGAGCACCGCGTGAGCGCCGAGAAGCCGGAGTCCTGGGAGGCGGTCCTCGCCGGGCATCGGCCCGAGGTCGTCGCGGCCGCGCGAGCGGCGGAGGCCGCGATCCGGGACGCGCTCCCCGAGGTCGTCGTCGAGTTCGATCGGGGGAACGGCCTGCTCGCATTCGGGCTGTCGATGCGGATGCGCGACCTCCTCTTCGCGCTGATCCCCCACGCGGGATGGCTGAACCTCCAGCTCGCCGACGGTGCGACGCTGCCCGATCCGGCCGGGCTCGTCGAGGGCACCGGAAAACGGATCCGCCACGTGAAGCTCCGGTCCCCGGAGGCGGCGGCCGCGCCCGCGGTCCGCGCGCTGATCGACGCGCAGGTCGAGCTTCGGCGGGCGAGTCGCGGCTAGGCAGGTCGGGGCGGGCGGTCTAGGGCATCTGCCAGATGTCCGGCGCGGGCCCGGCGAGCAGGATCGGGGCTCGAGATCACGCAGGAGGTCCCCGATCATGCGTCATCGACTCCGCCGCCCCGTGCGGATCCTCGTCGCGTCCATGCTGGTGGCCGCGCTCGGACTCGCGACCGTCGCGCCGGTCGCGGCGGCCCGGCACGCCGGCTGCGCCGCTGCCGAATCCGGCTGGGCCGAGTATGCGGCCGCCGAGGCTGCGACCCTGATCTGGCCGAGTGTCGTCGACCAGTCGCCCTGGGGCGGCGACCTGAACGCCTTCATCGCCACGATCGAGGGGCTCGACCTGAACGGCGACGGCGATCTCTGCCTCAAGCGGATCGCCGGGTTCCACGAAAACTCGCCGTGGCACGGCGTCATCTTCAACTACCTCGTCGACAACACCGCGAACGCCGCCGACGGCTGATCCCGGCCGAGGACTGCTACCGTAGGGGGTGCCCGGGCCGCCTCTAGCCAGGCAGCACGGGAAGAGCCCGGAGGACGACGGAACCGCCCTTCGGGCTCGCTTCCTGCCCGGTTCCGGCGCGGTCAATGCGCCGGCCGCGGCGGCACCGCTGGAGCCCTCGATGCCCCCGATCCGTCTCGGTGCGCTCTGCTGGAACCAATACACCGATTGGCCGTCGCTGCTCGACGCCGGGCGCCGCGCCGACCAGCTCGGCTTCGACACGCTCTGGACCTGGGACCACCTCTACCCGATCGTCGGGTCGTGGGAGGGGCCCATCCTCGAGGGCTGGACCGTCCTCACCGGCTGGGCGATGGCGACAGAGCGCGTCCGGATCGGCCTGATGGTCGGCGCGAACACGTTCCGCGAGCCGGCACTGACGGCGAAGATCGCGACCACCCTTGACCACGTCTCGGGCGGGCGGGCGATCCTCGGCATCGGGGCCGCCTGGTTCGAGCGCGAGCACGAGGCCTTCGGGCTGCGCTACGGCGACGGGCCGCCCGAGCGGCTGCGGTGGCTCGCGGAGGCCCTCCCCGTGATGCGCGGCATGCTCGAGGGCCGGGAGCCGTCGGCCGCCGGGCCGCGGTACAGCGCCAAGGCCGTTCGCAACGACCCGCCGCCACTCCAGGAGCGGCTGCCGATCCTCGTCGGCGGCGGCGGCGAGCGGGTCACGCTCCGGCTCGTCGCCCGCTTCGCGGACGCGAACAACGTGGGTGGGGGGATCGAGAACGTCCGGCGCAAGGAGGCGATCCTCCTCGAGCATTGCGAACGTGAGGGTCGCGACCCCGGCGAGATCGAACGAACGACCGGCATCGGTGCGGTGGTGATCCGGGATTCACGCGAGGAGGCGCGCCGGGTCTTCGAGGGGATCTTCGCCCGCAACGGCAACGCCCGGCTCTGGGAGGACCAGCCCGTCGGGACGCCGGAGGACGTGGCGGCGATCCTCGCTCCGTTCCTCGAGATCGGCTACCGGCACTTCATTGCCGGCTTCCCGGCCCCGTACGACGAGGAGTCGATGACCCGCCTCGCGACGGAGGTCCGGCCGGCGCTCGAGGCCGGCTGAGGGTCGGCGCGGCACCCGCGCCTCAGGACGCGGGGGAGGCCTTCGAAGCGGCGCGCGCGCGATGACGCGCCGCCTTCGCGCGGTTGCCGCAGGTCTTCATGTTGCACCAACGCCGCCGCCCGGTCGGCGAGGCGTCGTAGAACGTCCAGCGGCAGGTGTCGCTGGCGCAGATCCGGAACCGGTCCGGCCGGCCCGTCGCAAGCTCGTCGACGATCGGCGCGGCCAGCGATGCGACGGCGTCGTCGACCGGCGAGGCACCGTGGCGGTGACCGATCTTGACGGTCGTACCGTCGCAGTCGAGGTGCGGGACCACACCGCGGGCGAGGACGTCGTTGACGACGTCGACGGCACGGGTATCGGGCCGCCGCTCCTGGACGACCGCATCGACGATTTCGTGGAGGGCGTCCCGGACATGCCGGACGCGGTCGAGCTCCGGGTCCCTCCACGTCCCGGCAGCCTCTTCGTGGAGGACCCCCTGCTCCACGAACCAGTCGCGGGCATCGGCGGGTCGCTCGAGGCGGTCGACGAGATGGCCGGAATCGAGCTCGCGCGTGTTCAGGAAGTCGAGGGCGGCCTCGAGATCGAGGTTGTGCTCGTGGTCATCCGGGTGCTGGATCAACATCTCGATAACCACTTTACAGGGGTTGACAGGTTACGCGCAAGTGGGTACAGTTCGCACATAACCGATGCGACCCCAATCACGGGTTACGAACACAGAACAGGAGCGGCGCCCCAATGCTCACCATCGTCATCTTCTTCATCCTCGCCACCAGCCTCGTGGGCGGCTTCGGCCTCCTCGGCATCGCCGCCGCGAAGTGGGGCGTCGACTCGCGACCCACGATCGGCGACGACCACGCCCGCTGAGCGGCCGTGGCCCATCGAACCCCGACTCCCCCGCTAGTTCCGGAAAGGAATCATCCAGTGCACGTCACTGCCGCCGTCATCGTCGCCCAGCACATCGAGGACCTTCGCCGCGAGGCGGAGGCCGAGCGCCGCATCGCCCTCGTTCGCGGCGCCCGCCGCTCCGAGCGGAGCCCCTTCTTCGGGCGGCTCGCCGGCCTCCTCGGCCGGCTGACCGGCTCGGGCCGCCGCACCTCCTCCCCGGCGAGCCCGAGCGGAGCCCAGCCCGCCACCGCGTAGGCTCGCCCTGGCCCACGCACCCCGACCCCGCCGGCTCACCCGAGCCGGCGGGGTCGTCCTGTATCCGCTGCACGCATGCACCCGCGTCCGCTACCGTTCCGGCCCATGACAGCTGTGCTCGGCCGCGGCTCCGCGGCGGTTTCCTGGGGCCCCGGCCGGATCGACCGCTTCTGGGTCGACTTCGACGGTGCGCTCATCCACCAGGCGTTCTCCGGAGATGCGTGGGCACCCGCGGAATCACTCGGCGGGACCCTCGCCTCCGCCCCGGCCGCCACCGCCTGGGCCGTCGACCAGCTCGAGGTCTTTGCGGTCATGCCGGACGGCCAGCTCTGGAACCGCTACTGGGACGGCAGCTCGTGGCACGCCTGGGAATCGCTCGGCGGCGAGCTCGACCCGACAGAGACCCCCGCCGCCTCCTCGTGGGGCGCGGACCGGCTCGACGTCTTCGCCCTCGGGCGCGACGGCAGGACGTGGCACCGGTGGTGGGACGGGGGCCGGTGGGTCCCCTGGGAGCAGCTCGAGCGCTGACGCCCGAACGGCCCGGCGTCCCGGGGCCCACGGTCACCGGACGACGGGTCAGGCAGCCCTAGCACCCGGGGGCATCGAGCCCGCACGCTCCGTACGTGACATCCCGCGCAAATCTCGTCGCCGACGAGATGAACGACCTCGTCGGCGAATCGGTCACGCCCGAAGGCGTCGCCGACGGTGCGGGGCGTCGGCGATTCGGCTTCGTCGCCGGTCTCGTGGCATTCGTGGCCCTCTCGGTCGCTCCGCTCGACCTGACGGGTCCGCAGCAGGCGCTCGCCGCGATCCTCGCGCTCGTCGTCGTCTTCTGGGTCACCGAGGCGATCCCCGTCCCCGCAACCGCACTGCTCGCGCTCGCCCTGTGCTCGTTCCTGGCCGTCGCGCCGGCCGCCGAGGTGTTCTCGGCCTTCGCGAGCCCCACGATCTTCCTGTTCATCGGGAGCTTCATCCTCGCGCGCGCCATGTCCGTCCACGGACTGGACCGGCGGTTCGCGCTGCGCGTCCTGGCGATCCGCGGGATCGCCGGCTCGACGTACGGCACGATCGTCGCGTTCGGTGCCGTCGCGGCCCTCATGTCGGCGTTCATCTCGAACACGGCCACGACCGCGATGCTGCTGCCGATCGGCCTCGGCATCGTCGGGATCTACGGCGGCCTGATCGGTCGATCGGACGCCAAGGGCGGGCCCGACGAGCACGCCCGCGGGACGGCCAATCTCTCGACCGCCCTCATGCTCATGATCGCGTACTCGGCCAGCGTCGGCGGCCTGCTCACCCCCATCGGGAGCCCGCCGAACCTCCTGGGCCGCGGCTTCCTCGAGACGCAGACCGGCGTCACCGTCCCGTTCCTCGAGTGGTCGTTCATCGCGGCGCCGATCGTCGCGGTGATGTTCGTCGCGCTGTGCGCCATCCTCATCGGGCTCAACCGGCCCGAGGCCCGGAGCATCCCGGGCGCATCCGCCTACATCGAGGCAGAGCGAGCCGGCCTGGGGCGCTTCTCGGCGGGTGAGCGCAACACCCTCCTCGCGTTCCTCGCCGCGGTCACGCTGTGGATCCTGCCGGGGGTCGTGGGGATCGTGGCGGGCGAGGAATCGGCGGCCTATGACGTCGTGCGCGGGCGGCTCGACGAGGGCGTCGTGGCGCTCATCGCGGCGAGCCTCCTGTTCGTCCTGCCGCTGGATCGGGGGCTTCGGCGGTTCACGATGACGTGGCGACAGGCGGTCGCGATCGACTGGGGGACGATCGTGCTCTTCGGCGGCGGGATCGCACTCGGATCGCTGCTCTCGTCGACCGGACTCGCCGGGCTGATCGGCGACGCGCTGGCCGGGTCCCTCGGCGGCGCGGCCCCGTTCACGCTGACGCTCATCGCGGTCATCGCCGCGATCCTCATCTCCGAGGCGGCGAGCAACACCGCGAGCGTGGGGATCGTCGTCCCG
>DASUMJ010000060.1:0-4512 GCA_036277775.1 Candidatus Limnocylindrales bacterium | reverse complement strand
GCCGCGTGGTGGTACGGCGATCCGTCGGCCGAGCTCGGGGTCGTCGGCATCACCGGAACGGACGGGAAGACGACGACGAGCTTCCTCGCGACCGCGGCCCTCGAGGCCGCGGGCGTGCCGACGGGCATGCTCGGCACGGCGGCCCTCGAGATCGGCGATCTCCAGGAGCCGAACCCGGAGCACGCCACCACGCCCGAGGCGCCGCGGCTCCAGGCGATCCTCCGGGCGATGGTCCGGGCCGGCGACCGCGCGGCGATCGTCGAGACGACCTCGCACGGCCTGGCCCTCGACCGGGTCGCCGGGATCCGCTACGACGTGGCGATCCTCACGAACGTCACTCGCGAGCACCTCGAGCTCCACGGGACGTGGGAGGCGTACCGGGCCGCGAAGCTGCTGCTCTTCGAGCGGTTGGCGGTCGGCCCGGCGAACCCGGCGAAGGGCCTGCCAGGCTGGCCCCGGACCGGGATCATCAACGCTGCCGACCCATCGGCCGACGTCTTCGCCGACGCCACGCGCCGGGCGGGGGCACGCGTCGTCACGTACACGAGCGACCCGTCCCGTCATCCCGGTGACGTCCGGGCGACCGACATCCGCGCGGAGGCGCTCGGTGGCGGCATCCACGTGGCCTACGCCACGCCGACCACGACCGGGGAGGTCCGGACGCCCCTGAGCGGCGGGTTCAACGTCGACAACCTCCTGGCGGTCGTCGCCCTTGGCGAGGCGCTCGGGCTGGATCCCGAGCGGATCCGCGCGGGACTCGCGTCGGTCGCCGTGGTGCCGGGGCGGATGGAACGCATCGACGCGGGCCAGCCGTTCGACGTCGTCGTCGACTTCGCCCACACCGCGGCCTCGCTCGAGGGCGTGCTCGGGGAGCTCGGCCGGCACGCCGCGGCGCGCGGCGGCTCGGTCATCGCCGTCTTCGGGTCGGCGGGGGAGCGCGACACGGCGAAGCGGCCGGAGATGGGCCGGGTCGCCGGCGAGCGCTGCCGGATCGTGATCGTCACCGACGAGGACCCGCGGGGCGAGGACCGCGAGGCGATCCTCGCCGAGATCGGGGCCGGAGCTGCGGCCGCCGGCAGAGTCGACGGCCGGGACCTCCTCCGCATCGCGGACCGGGCGACCGCGATCCGGATCGCGTTCGAGCGGGCCCGCCCGGGCGACGTCGTCCTGCTCGCCGGCAAGGGCCACGAACGGACGATCGAATATGCCGACGGCGACCTGCCGTGGAACGAAGGCGCCGAGGCCCGGGCCGCCCTCGCGGAGCTCGGCTGGGCAGGGAACTGAGGGTCGCGGCAGGGAGAGGCCCCGTCGCCGGTGGGGCGGACGGGGCCTCGAAGCTGGTGGCGAAGGGCCGGGTCGGGCCCGCCGGTCAGTCCGCCGGCGTGATGCCGAAGTCCGCCAGGAAGTCGAGATCGTCGGGCTGGTCGAGGCGATAGGCGCCACCGATGCCGGTGCAGTTCGGGCTGAGGCCGAACGACGTCACGGCAACGACGAGCAGCGAGTCCGTCGTATCGAACGTCGGGCCGCCCGAGTCGCCGAAGCAGGTCCCGCCGGTGTGGGCGTTGTTCGAGAGCTGGATGTAGGTGTCCTTCGGATTGCTCACGAGGTTGAGCAGCCGCACGTCGGCCTTCATCCGGGTGTCGCCGTCGACCTCGAAGACCGGATGCGACCGCTGCAGGCCGTAGCCGACGACCTCGAAGCGGTGCGCGCTCCGCGACCCGGCGTACCGCTGGAGGTAGTCCTCACCGGCGATCGTCGCGTACGGGCCGGCCTGGGCCTCGTCGAGGACGATGACGCCGGCATCGTGGAGGTAGAAGGCCCGGTCGTCGTAGCTCGGATGGGGGAACGAGGTCGCGCGGATCCAGAGCGGGTTCGCGTTGAGGAACCCCGACCGCGCCGCGTAGCGGGCCGCCTGGTTCGCGAAGTTCAGGTCGCCGTCCGGCGTGAAGTTCAGCGGCCAACCCTCCCAGTGCTCGGGCTCGGTGTCGGCGTCGTCCCCGTCCCCCTCGTTGAGGGTGAACCAGACGTCGTTCCCGCCCGAGCCGTTGGGGGTCCCGTCCTCGTTCGTGGCCGTGAACCGGTTCTCCTCGGTCGTGGTCGAGGCGCTGTCCTCGCCGATGGCGAAGGCGCAGTGGCCGGCCGTGAGCACGACCGTCGGGCTCACGAGCGTCCCGGAGCAGGTGAACCAGCCGCCGGGCTGCTCGGGTCCGAAGATGCTCGGCAGCGCGTCGGGGACGTAGAAGACGAGCTGGCCGACCATCGGGTGCTCGCCGTCGTCGGCGACGCCGCCCTTGGTGACCGCGGCGACCGACGAGGCGGTGAAGAGGAGCGCGATCAGCGCGGTTGCGACCGCAAGCCTGTGGCGCATGGTGATCCTCCGATTTCGGGGGTCGGGGCGGTTCGGGGTGACCGCCGGACGGCCATCGTAGGCACCTACGCCGATTCGCGGCTTGCAGATGCCGGGCCGTTCCGCAGCGCGCTCCTCGCCCGACCGGGCGGCCGGTGACCCGCTGCTAGACTTCCGCGCACGATGGTCGCCCCGAGAACGCGCGCCGACGCCGCCGCTGACGCCCCGCCCGTCGCGGCCGCCATCCGCGGCCGGCGATCCGGGACGCGGGCCCTTTCCCGCGCCACCACCGCGGCCGAGGTCGCGTCGGTCGAGACGATGACCGCGCGGCTGCTCGCCGCGATCCGGGTCCACTACCCGCAGGCCGACCTGTCGGGCGTCGAGCACGCGGTCGCGATGGCGGTCGAGGCGCACGGCGACCAGCGCCGGGCCTCGGGCGAGCCGTACGTGACCCACCCGATCGCAGCGGCCGAGATCCTTGCCGAGCTCGGGATCGATCCGGTCGCGATCCAGGCCGCGATCCTCCACGACGTCCCCGAGGACACCGAGTACGCGCTCGCCGACATCGAGGAGCGCTTCGGCCAGGAGGTCGCGCACCTCGTCGACGGCGTGACGAAGCTCGGCAAGTTCAGCACCCTGAGCCACGAGCAGCAGCAGGCCGAGAACATCCGGAAGATGTTCCTGGCCATGGCCGAGGACATCCGGGTCGTCCTCATCAAGCTCGCCGACCGGCTCCACAACATGCGGACCCTCGCCGCCCTGCCGCTCGAGAAGCAGACCCGGATCGCCCGCCAGACCCTGGAGATCTACGCGCCGCTCGCCGAGCGGCTCGGGATCTGGCAGGTGAAGTGGGAGCTCGAGGACCTCGCCTTCAAGATCCTCGAGCCCGAGCGATTCCGGGAGCTCGCCAAGCTCCTCGACACCCGCCGGAAGGGCCGCGAGGGCTACATCGAGCGGGCGATCGCCGAGCTCGAGCCGCGACTCCGGGACGCCGGCATCCACGCCGACCTGCAGGGCCGACCGAAGCACATCTTCAGCATCTGGAAGAAGATGCAGCGCAAGGCGGCCGAGTTCGGCGAGATCTACGACGTCTACGCGATCCGGATCCTCGTCGAGGATGTCCGCGACTGCTACGCGGCGCTCGGCATCGTCCATGCCCTGTGGCGCCCGATCCCCGGCCAGTTCGACGACTACATCGCCGTCCCCAAGAACAACCTCTACCAGTCGCTCCACACCGCCGTCATCGCCCTCGACGGCAAGCCCCTCGAGATCCAGATCCGGACGCACGCGATGCACGCCGTCTCGGAGGTCGGCATCGCCGCCCACTGGCGCTACAAGGAAGGCACGAAGTCCGACCGCGACTACGACGCCAAGCTGGCCTGGCTGCGCCAGCTCATGGACTGGCAGCGCGACGTCAGCGACGCGACGGAGTTCGTCGAGGGCATCAAGCTCGACATCTTCCAGGACCAGGTCTTCGTCTTCACGCCCCGCGGCGACATCAAGGACCTGCCGGCCGGCGCCACCCCGCTCGACTTCGCGTACCGGATCCACACCGACGTCGGCCACCGGACGATCGGGGCGAAGGTGAACAACCGGCTCGTGCCGCTCGACTACCGGCTGAAGAACGGCGACATCGTCGAGATCGTCACGACGAGGGCCGAGCACGGCCCGTCGCGGGACTGGCTCAACCTCGTCCGGACGAGCCACGCCCGCGAGAAGATCCGGCAATGGTTCAAGCGCCAGGAGCGGGACGAGAACATCGTCCACGGGCGCGAGTCCCTGGACCGCGAGCTCCGCCGCCTCGCCCGGACCTCGATCTCGGCGATCGGCCAGGACCGGATCCTCGAGGTCGCCCGGCTCTTCAACCACGAGGCCTACGACGACTTCCTCGCCGCGATCGGCTACGGCGCGATCTCGGCCCAGTCGGTCGTCATGCGGCTCGGCGTGGTCGACGACGCGCAGCTCGCCCTCCCGACGATCGCCCCGTCGCTCCAGCCGGCGAAGGCCGGCGGCGTCCGGGTCAAGGGCGTCGGCGACCTCCTCGTCCGCTTCGCCCGCTGCTGCCACCCGATCCCGGGCGATCCGATCCAGGGCTTCATCACCCGGGGCAAGGGCGTGACGGTCCACCTCCGCTCGTGTCCCACGGTCATCAACGAGCGCGAGGT
>DASUMJ010000059.1:0-2087 GCA_036277775.1 Candidatus Limnocylindrales bacterium | reverse complement strand
CGTCGGTCGTGATCTCCTCGAACGTCGAGCGGGTCATCCCCCGCCGTCCGGGAGAGGTGGCCTTGTAGCTCCGCAGCGGCATCGCTAGACCCCCTCGAAGAACTGGATCTTCTGGCCGGGGGCCAGGGTGATGATGGCCTTGCGCCAGCCGGAGATCCGGCCGGTGACACGACCCCGGCGGGTGCCGGTGGTCTTCGTCTGGGGCTGCTTCGTCAGGACGTTCACGGCGACGACGGTCACCTTGTCGGTCTTGTAGAGCTCCTCGATCGCGGCCTTGATCTGGATCTTGTTGGCGGCCGGGTGGACGGCGAACGTGTACTTGCCGCGGGTCGATTCGTCGATCGACTTCTCGCTGATGACCGGGCGGAGGATGATCTCGGGCGCGGTGAGGGCGCTCACAGGTAGACCTCCTCCATCCGGGCCAGCGCGGGCTGCTCGATCACGACCGTGTCGGCCTTGATGAGGTCCACGACGTTGAGCGAGTCGGCGAGGATGACCTCGACCGTGGGCAGGTTCCGGGCCGAGAGCTTCAGCTGCTCGTCGGCGCCCGGGGCCACGATGAGGACGCGGCCGGTCGCATTGAGGGCGGCGAGGATGCCGACGAAGTCCTTCGTCTTGATCCGCTCGAGGGCGAACGCGTCCACGATCCGGATCGCCTCGTCGCCGAGCTTTGCGGTCAGGGCGCCGCGCAGGGCGAGCCGCCGCATCTTCTTCGGGAGGCGCTGCTCGTAGGACCGCGGGTGCGGGCCGAAGACGGCCCCGCCGCCACGGTAGTGGGGCGCGGACTTCGAGCCCTGCCGGGCCCGGCCGGTGCCCTTCTGGCGGTACGGCTTCTTGCCGCCGCCGCGGACCTCGCCGCGGGTCTTCGTGTCGTGGGTGCCCGTCCGCCGGCCGGCGAGCTGGGCGGTCACGACCTGGTGGAGCACGGCGACGTTCACCGGGGCGGCGAAGAGCTCGTCGTTGAGCTCGACGCTGCCGACGGTCGCGCCGGTCCGGTCGTAGAGGGTGGTTTGCGGCATCGGTCAGGCCTTCTTCACGAGGATCAGGCTGCCCCGCGCGCCGGGGAGGCTTCCCTGGACGAGGAGCAGGTTCTTCTCGGCGTCGGCGCGGACGACCTTGACCTTCTTGGTCGTGACCCGCTCGTCGCCCATGTGGCCGGCCATCTTCACGCCCCGGTAGACGCGACCGGGCGTCGTGCCCGGGCCGATCGAACCGGGCTCGCGGTGGTGGTCGGAGCCGTGGGTCTTGGGACCGCGGTGGAAGTGATGGCGCTTGATGTGGCCGGCGAAGCCCTTGCCCTTCGAGACGCCGGTGACGTCGACGAGGTCGCCCGCGGCGAACATGTCGCCCACCGCGATCGATTGGCCGACCTCGTACCCCGACAGGTCGTCGGTCCGGAACTCCCGGAGCGTCGCGAGCTGCGGCAGGCCCTTGAGCTGGCCGGCCTTGGGCTTCGTGAGCTTCTTCGTCTCGTTCGTTCCCAGCTGGACCGCCGTGTAGCCGTCGCGGTCCTCCGTCCGGAGCCGGGTCACGGTGTTCGGGGCGACCTCGAGCACGGAGACGGCGACCATCGTCCCGTCGTCCTGGAAGACCTGGGTCATGCCCACCTTGCGCCCGATCAGACCAATGCTCATTCGACCGGCCCTACATCTTGATTTCGATGTCGACGCCGGCCGGGAGGCTGAGTCGCATCAGGGCGTCGACCGTCTTCGACGAGGGATCCAGGATGTCGACGAGCCGCTTGTGGGTGCGGATCTCGAACTGCTCCCGGCTGTCCTTGTCGATGAACGGCGAGCGGATGACGGTGAACTTCTCGATCCGGGTCGGCAGCGGCACCGGGCCGACGATGTCGGCGCCGGTGCGCTGGGCCGTCTCGACGATCTGGGCCGCCGACTGGTCGAGCAGCCGGTGGTCGTAGGCCTTGAGGCGGATGCGGATGCGCTGCTTCGCCATGCTGCTACTCGGCGATGCTGGTGATCGCGCCGGCGCCGACGGTCCGGCCACCCTCGCGGATGGCGAAGCGCTGGCCGGTCTCGAGGGCGATCGGGGTGATGAGCTCGACGCTCATCTCGACGTTGTCGCCGGGC
>DASUMJ010000058.1:0-4816 GCA_036277775.1 Candidatus Limnocylindrales bacterium | reverse complement strand
TGGCAGCAGCTCGGCCGCGCGGGGCGGCGGCTCGAGCCATCGGTCGGGATCCTCGTCGCCTCGGCCTCGCCCGTGGACCAGTACGTCATCCACCACCCCGAGTTCCTCCTCGAGCGCTCGCCCGAGGAGGCCCGGATCGATCCGGACAACCTCCACGTCCTGCTCGCCCACATCCGGTGCGCCACCTTCGAGATGCCGTTCGAGCCGGGCGAGGTCTTCGGCCCGGCGCCCGCCGACGACCTCCTCGCGTTCCTCGGCGAGGAGGGTCACGTCCGTCAGGCCGGGGACGGGCGCTGGTACTGGAGCTCGGAGAACTTCCCGGCCTCCGAGGTCAGCCTCCGGGCCGCCGCGCCCGAGAACGTCGTGATCATCGACACGACGCCGGACCGGCCCCGGGTCCTCGGCGAGGTGGACCTCTTCTCGGCCCAGGTCCTCGTCCACGAGCGGGCGATCTACATCCACGAGTCGGTCCAGTACTACGTCGACCGGCTCGAGTGGCACGAGCGCAAGGCGTACGTCCACAGGATCGACGTCGACCACTACACGTACGCGAACCGGGCGGTGACCCTCAAGCCCCTCGACGTCTTCGCCGAGGCGCCCGCGACCGGAGGTCGGCGGGTCCACGGCGAGGTCATGGTCGCGAGCCTCGTGACCCTCTTCAAGAAGCTGAAGTTCGGCACGGACGAGAACGTCGGCTGGGGCCCGATCGACCTGCCCGAGCTCGAGCTCCAGACGACCGCATACTGGGTGACGGCGGAGCGTGCGGCCGACGGCTGGAGACGCGACGACCTCGACGTCGCCCTGGTCGGGGCGGGGCGAGCGCTCCAGGCGGTTGCCGCGGTCCTGCTCATGGTGGATCCGCGGGACCTCGGGCTCGTCAGCCAGGTCCGCTCGCCGCACCAGGACTCACCGACGATCTACCTGTACGAGGCGATGCCCGGCGGAGTCGGGCTCTCGGAGCGGCTCTGGGCCCGCCACGACGAGCTCGTCGTCGGGGCGGCCGGGCTCGTCGAGGACTGCCCGTGCGACAGCGGCTGCCCGGCATGCACCGGGCCGCGGCTCGATCCCCTCGTGGATGCGAAGGCCCTCGCCCTCCGGCTCCTCCGGGCGCTCGGCGCGGGGCAGGCGGAGCTGCCACCGGCGGCGCCCATCGCCGCCCGCGTGGCCTGACGTGTCGGTCGCCCTCGAGCGACGCCTCGCGAACTTCAAGCTGGGACGCGCTCGGCCCGAGGGCGTTCCAGGCCAAGGCGACGGCGAGCACCCGAGCGATCGCACCACGACGTGCGTGAGCGAGGGCGCGCAGACGGCAACGCAGGCCTGGGGCGCCCGCGGGTCGAGGGCCGGTGCCGAGCGGCTGGCCGCGGAGCTGGACGGCGAGCTGGTCCGGACTCCGTCGGGCTGCTTCGTCCGGGTCGAGGGCCGAGGCGACATCGTGGGGCTGGACCGCGAGCGGCTTGCGCGCCTGCCCGGACAGCCGCCGCCGGACGTGCCGCTCGTCTGCCTCGACACGGAGACGACCGGCCTCGCGACCGCGGCCGGGACGCTGGCGTTCCTCGTCGGGCTCGGCTGGTGGCAGGGGTCGCGATTCCGGCAGGTCCAGCTGCTCCTCCCCGACCATTCGGATGAGCCGGCGCTCCTCGACGAGCTCAGGGCCCACATCCCGGCCGGAGCGTGGCTCGTCACGTACAACGGGCGTGGCTTCGACTGGCCGCTGCTCGTCGCCCGCTACCGGATGGCCCGGTCCGGGGCGCCGGTCCATGCCGGCCACCTCGACCTCCTGCCGGTCGTGCGCCGGCTCTTCCGGCACCGGATGCCCGACGCGCGGCTCCAGACCGCGGAGGCGGAGCTGCTCGGCCACCGCCGCGGGCACGACGTCGAGGGCTGGGAGATTCCCGCGCGCTACCTCCAGTTCCTTCGCGACGGCGAGCCGGCACGTCTCGTCGAGATCGTCCGCCACAACGACGAGGACGTCCGGTCGCTGGCCCGGCTCCTCGCCCACGTGGACCAGCGGCTCGCCGACGACACTGCCCGGTGCGATGCGCCGCCCGGGGACCTTGCCGGGCTGGCCCGCTCGTTTGCCGCGGCGCGGCGGTTCGACGAGGCGCTCGCCTGCGTGGACGCGGCAATGGCGGCGGAGCCCGCCGCGATCGCATCCGGGCCTCCCTCACGGCACGCGGCCGAGGCGACCTACCCGACGGCCCGCCCCGAGCCGCGGCTCGTCCGCGAGGAGCTCGACACCTGGTGGTCGCCGCGTCGCCGGCCCGACTACGGGGGCCGCTACGGCCGCGAGGGCGCGGTGTCGGCCTGGCGTTCCGCCTCGACCGAGCGGCTCGACGCGACGTGGACGCCGGTGCGCCTCGAGACCGAGCGAGCGCGGCTGCTCCGGCGACTCGGCCGCCACGTCGAGGCCGAGAGCGCGTGGCTCGCCGTCACGGACGGTGGCGGCCTCCTCGCTGCGCTCGCCTGGATCGAGATCGCGAAGATCCGGGAGCACCATCGTCGCGACCCGGAGGCGGCGCTCGCGGCGACCCTTGCGGCCCTGCGGCTCGTCGAGCGCCGGCGGTTCACCGGGCGACCGGATGCGCGCCTCGAACGGGACCTCGCGAGGCGGACGCTGCGGCTCCGCCGGCGGATCGCGCGCCGCCCGTTTGGCGCGGCCGCCCACGACGGCTCCGGCCGCGCCGACGTCGCGACGGCGCTCGAAGCCGGGATCAGCCTCCGCTGAGCGACGCCCGGAGTCGCGCCGCGACCGCCGTGAGCTCCGGCACGGCCGTGACCCCGGGCCCCTCGACGGTCAGCGACCCAAGGGCGGCCGCGAGCCGGAGGTCGCTGCCGCGCCGCCCGGAACCCGCGAGCGGATGGCCGAGCCGGGCCGCGACGAGCCCGGCGAGGAACGCGTCGCCGGCCCCGGTGGCGTCCACGACGCCTGCCGTCGCGATCGCCGGGTAGCGGCGGACCGTGGCGGCGCGGGTCCCGTCGGATCGCCAGACGGAGCCGCCGAGATCCCCGTCGGTCACCACGAGCGTCGCATCGCGCCGCAGCAGCGCCCCCAGGGCGGCGACGTCGGTGCCGGGCTCCAGGTCCAGCCGGCTGACGACCACGAGGTCGGCCCGCGCGACGAGCGGCGAGGGGGCGGGCGGACGCCGCCGGACGGGCCCGCCGTGCGGCAGCTCGCGGAGCAGCCCCTGCCAGCCGAGCGCGACGTGGGCCGCCGGCAGCGGCACCTCCGCCCACCTCGCCGGGAGCTCGTCCGCCACCGGCCCGAAGACCCATGCCGTGGCGGCGCGCCAGGCCGCCGGGAACGCGTCGACGGGCAGCGGGTCGCCCGGCTCCAGGCAGACCTGCGCCCGCACGCCACCGACCTCGCGGTTGTCGAAGACCGGCGAGCGCGCGAGGGCCGCCACCCGGACCTCGGCGCCGGCATCCCGGAGGAGCTCCAGCTCACTCGCCGCGGCCGCGTCCGGGTCCGCCCCGACCAGCACCCGCGGCCGCAGCCCGAGCCGCGCGAGCGCCAGCCCCGCGTACGTCACGGCGCCGCCGAGGCGCCAGCCGCGCGGGTCGCGGGGCGCCAGGTCGCGCGATGCCGATCCCACGACGACCGGCCCGGCGCCCCGCTCCCGCACGCCCGAGGTCATGCCGCCGCCCGCCTATACTCGACCGACCGGCCGCGGCACGCGGCCCCTCGCTGGAGGCGATCGTGCATTTCTACGAGCTCCACGAGGGCGACGACGACGTGTTCTTCGACGTGCTCCTGTTCCGCGAGGAGGAGATGGACGCCGAGGAGTTCTTCACGGTCGTCCAGTCGATCCGCCGGAGGATCCAGGACAACTACGAGGCCCAGACGCTCGTCGAGGCGATCGCCGAGGAGCTGGAGCAGGACTACGGCTTCGTCTTCGTCTCGGACGATCGGCTGACGGCCGCGGTGAACGTCTCGAAGACCGAGGAGGACAACTTCCTCGCCGACCTCGACGGCGAGGGCGAGCTCGACGACGAGGACGTCGACTACGCCGCGGTCTACGCCGACTTCAAGCCGGACGAGAGCCCGCCGAACTGACCGCGGCGCACCGACGGTCATCCGCCGTCAGCGGCTGAAGAGGATCTCCAGGACGTCGCCGTCCCGGACGCGGTACGTCTTCCCCTCCGAGCGCAGGCGCCCATGCTTCCGCGCCTCGGCCATCGATCCGAGCGTCACGAGGTCCTCGTACGCGACCGTCTCGGCCCGGATGAAGCCCTTCGCGAGATCGGTGTGGATCGCCCCGGCGGCATCGACCGCCGAGCTCCCGTCCGGCACGGGCCAGGCCCGCACCTCGTCCGGGCCCGCGGTCAGGAACGAGATGAGCCCGAGGAGCCGGTACGAGAGCGCGATGACCCGGCCGAGCCCGGACTCGGCGATCCCGAGCTCCTCCATGAAGACCGCGGCCTCGTCCGGCTCGAGCTCGCCGAGCTCCATCTCGATCTTCGCCGAGAGCGCCTCGACGAGCGCGTGCTCGTGGCGGTAGCCGGCGGCGATCCGCTCCACGAGCGCCGGCGCGCCGGCGATGTCCCGCTCGCCGATGTTCAGGAGGACGAGGACCGGCTTCTCGGTCAGGAACCGGAAGCCGCGGATCGCCTTCGCGTCGTCATGGTCGAGGCCCGCGTCCCGGATCGGCGTGCCCGCTTCGAGGCTCGCCTTCAGGCGCCGGAGGATGACCTCCTCGCGCTCGTTCGCCTCGCGCTCCGCGGGCGTCCCGTGCCGTCCCGACGACCCGAGCCGCTCGAGGCGCCGGTCGACCATCGCGAGGTCGGCCAGGATGAACTCGAGATCGAGTCGCTCGAG
>DASUMJ010000057.1:0-9780 GCA_036277775.1 Candidatus Limnocylindrales bacterium | reverse complement strand
CGGGCGATCTCGGTGAAGACGGCGGCCTTGTCCGCCGCGAGGTTGATGACGCAGTTGCTGATGACGACGTCGACCGATGCGGCGTCGAGCGGCAGGGCCTCGATCGTGCCGCGCCGGAACTCGACGTTCGTCGCGCCGGCCTCGGCCGCGTTCCGCCGCGCGAGCTCGAGCATCTCGTCGGTCATGTCGACCCCGATCGCCCGGCCCGTCGGTCCGACGCGACGCGCCGACAGGAGGACGTCGATGCCCCCGCCGGAGCCGAGGTCGAGGACGGTCTCGCCCTCCCGGAGCTCGGCGACGGCGGTCGGGTTGCCGCAGCCGAGGGAGGCCAGGACGGCGGCATCCGGAAGGGCCGCCCGGTCCTCGGCCGCGTAGAGGAGCGACCCGTACGAGACGCTGCCGTCGGGGCCGCAGCAGGGCTCGAGCGCGGCCGAGCGGCGCGCCGCGTCGGCAACGTCGGCGGCGACCCCGGCGGCGACCGCGGCCTCGGCATAGCGGGCCCGGACAGCGTCATGCACCTCGTCGCCGGAGGTCGGGGCTGGGACTCGATCGAGCTGGCTGGTCATCGGTGGCTCCTCGGGACGACGAGTGGTGGGACATGGAACGACCGGCGCCATGGGACGCCGGTCGGGGTGGGTGTGTGCTCGAAGGTTACGCGCAGCAAGCCGCGAGGTCGGCGTTCGAGCCGGCGCTCGCGAGCGACAGCCGGCGGACCGGCGACGCCGTGCGGGCGACGTCGGAGGCGCCGGCGCGGTACTCGGTCGCGAACCTGGCCTCCTGCAGCGCCACGCGGTGGGCGCGGTCGCGGTCGGCGCTCGGGTCCTCCCGGCCGGTGAGCCAGCTGCCCGGATGCGTGTGGATCATCGTGGTCGGTCCCTCTCTCGTGCCGGTCGGCACGCTCCTTGTGTATCGACGAGCGTCAATATGGCATGGAGATTGATGGTTGTCAATATGGAATTTCATCGATATGATCCGGGCATGGCCCGATCGTCCGATCCCGATGTCCGCCTCCTCGCCGCGCTCGCGGACCCCGTCCGCCTGTCGATCGTGCGGCAGCTCGCGGCCTGTGACGGGATCTGTGCCTGCGACTTCACCGAGTCGTGCGACGTCTCCCAGCCGACCGTGTCGCACCATCTCAAGGTGCTCCGCGAGGCCGGCCTCGTGACGTCGGAGCGACGTGGTTCGTGGATCTGGTACCGGCTCGCGCCGGAGGCGATCGGGCGACTCAACGCGATCGTCCGCGATCTCGTCCCCGGGGACTTCGTTCCGGCCGGCGACCTGCTCCGCGGCCGGCGCCCGGCCGGGGCCGCGATCGCGACCGAGCCCTTCCCGCTCGCGCAGGTCGGCCCGACGAGCTGACGGCTCAGCCGCCCGCGGCGGGAGCGAGCACCTCGGCGGCGAGCTCCCGTGCCCAGGCCTCGATCTCGTCGCGGACGAGGCGGAAGGCATCGAGGCGCTCCGCCTGCGTGCCCCTGGCGAACGCGGGATCCGCGAACGCCCGGTGGACGCGGCGAGCGGCACCCGGGTAGACGGGGCACTGCTCGGCAGCGTCGTCGCAGACCGTCACGACGACGTCGAACGGCTGGTCGAGGAACTCGAGCATCGACTTGGACCGGGCCCGGGACCAGTCGATCCCGCGCTCGGCGAGGACCTGGATCGTCAGCGGATGGACGATCCAGGGATGGGTGCCGGCCGACTCGACGTCGAGCCGCCCGCCCCCGGCGCGCTCGAGGAAGGCCTCGGCCATCTGGCTCCGCACGCTGTTCCCGGTGCAGAGGACGAGGATCGCGGCGGATCGATCGGCGGGCTCGTTCATGGCTGCAGATCCTAGGGGTTCAGGTCCTCGACCTCGCCGCTCGCGAGGTAGACGACATCCTCGGCGATGTTCGTGACCCGGTCGCCGATCCGCTCGAGGTAGTGCGCCGCGAGGAGGATCCGCGTCCCGCGCTCGACGTTCGCGGGATCCTTCCGCATGAGCTCGACGACCTCGCCGAAGATCCGATGGTAGAGGTGGTCGATCTCGTCGTCCCGGGCCGCCACCTCGCGGGCGATCCGGTCGTCGATCGTGACGAGCGCCCGGAGGATGCCCCGGACGAGCTCCGCCCCGAGGCGGCCCATCTCAGGCACGTCGACGTACGGCTTCAGCTGCGGTTCGGCGACGAGCCGCGTGACCTGCTTCGCGACGGACGCCGCATGGTCGCCGATCCGCTCAAGCTCGTAGACGACGTGGTCGAGCGCCAGGAGGAACCGGAGGTCCCGCGCCACCGGCTGCTGCGTGGCGATCGTCCGGAGGATGAGCGACGAGACCTCGCGCTGGGCCTCGTTGATCCGGCGATCGCCGGCGATGACGACCTCGGCCCGCGCCGCGTCGTGGTCGACGAGCGAATCGATCGCGGCCAGGATCTGCGCCTCCACGAGCGAGCCCATCCGGAGGACGCCGTCCTTGATCTGCTGCTCGTCGCGATCCAGGCCCGGTCGCGAGGCAAGCCCGACCGGGACCGTCGTCGCGGCCTCCTCGCGGGCTGCCGTCGAGCCCGCGGCGGACGGCTCGGCACCGGCCCGGGACAGCTCGTCGTCCATCGCCATCTCCTCGCTCACCCGAACCGGCCGGACACGTAGTCCTCGGTCAGGCGGTGCTTCGGATTCGTGAAGATCTGGGTCGTCGCACCGCGCTCGACGACGTACCCGGCCCGATCGTCGCCCATCGTCATGAAGATCGTCGTGTCCGACGCCCTCGCCGCCTGCTGCATGTTGTGGGTCACGATGACGATCGTGTAGTCCCGCTTCAGCTCGGCCATGAGCTCCTCGATCTGGAGCGTCGAGCGAGGATCGAGCGCCGAGCACGGCTCGTCCATGAGGATGACCTCCGGCTCGACGGCGATCGTCCGGGCGATGCAGAGTCGCTGCTGCTGGCCGCCCGAGAGCGCCATCCCGGACTGGCCGAGCTTGTCCTTCACGTCGTCCCAGAGGGCCGCCCGGCGGAGCGACCGCTCGACGAGCTCGTCCATGTCGCCCCGATAGCCGTTGATCCGCGGCCCGAACGCGACGTTGTCGTAGATGCTCTTCGGGAACGGGTTCGGCTTCTGGAACACCATCCCGACGCGTCGCCGGACGGCGACGGGATCGACCCCGCGGGCATAGAGGTCCTGGCCCTCGAACGTGACCCGGCCCTCGGTCCGGTAGCTCGGGACGAGGTCGTTCATCCGGTTCATCGTCCGGATCAGCGTCGACTTCCCGCAGCCGGACGGGCCGATCAGCGCGGTGATCCGTTGCCGCTCGATGCTGATGTCGACGTCGCGGACGGCCCGGAAGGAGCCGTACCAGCACGAGACCCCGTCCAGCTCGATGACGGGCTCCGCATCGACGTCGCTCGCGGCGACCCCGGGGACGGTCATGGCCGTGATTCTGACCGCCGGCGGCGGCCGGTCGTCAACGGCCTCGAGCGGCGGCGGCTCGGCAAGCTGTGAGCTCAAGGTTCGCTCCTCTACCACTGGATGTGCCTCGAGAGGCGGGCTCGGACGACGAGGGCGAGGCCGTTGAGGACGAGCATCAGCCCGAGGACGACGACGATGGCCGCCGCGGAGATCCCCTGGAAGTCGGCCTGCGGGCGGGTCGCCCAGCCGTAGATCTGGATCGGCAGGACGGTGTACTGGCCCTCGATCGGGTTCGGCAGGAAGGTCACGAACGTGAACGCGCCGATGAGGATGAGCGGCGCGGCCTCGCCGATCGCGCGGGCCATCGCGAGGATGATGCCGGTCATGATCCCGGGCGCGGCGGCCGGCAGGACCGAGCGGCGCACCATCTGCCAGCGGCTCGCCCCGAGCGCGTAGGCGCCCTCGCGCTGGGCCTGCGGGACCGCCTTCAGGGCCTCGATCGAGGCGATGATCACGACCGGCAGGATGAGCAGGCTCAGGGTGAGCGCGGCGGACAGGATCGTGGGCCCGAGGGCCAGGGCCCGGACGAAGACGGCCAGCCCGAGGATCCCGTAGATGATCGAGGGCACGCCGGCGAGGTTGCTGATGTTCGTCTGGAGCAGGCGGTTGAGGCGCGAGTCGGCGGCGTACTCGGCGAGGTAGATCGCGGCCGCCACCCCGATCGGGAAGGTCACCGCCCCGACGATGAGGCCGATCTCGAAGGTCCCGACCATCGCCGGCAGGATCCCGGCCCGGGCCGGCCGGCTCGAGGGGACGCCCGTCAGGAAGTCGACGTCGAGCCACGGCGCGGCCCGCACGAAGACGTCGACGAGCAGGGCGACGAGGGTCAGGAGGAGGAGCCCGATGGCCGCGAGGCACGCGCCGTAGAAGACCGTGCCGCTGAGCTTCCGGCGCATGAGCGCCGGCTCGAACCGGGTCGCCGGGCGCGCGGCCGGGGTCGCGGCAGCCATCAGTACGCGGTCCGGAAGCGGCGCACGACCCAGCCGCTCAGGAGGTTCAGGACGAACGTCAGCAGGAAGAGGGTCGCCCCGACGGCGAAGAGCGACTTGTACTCGATCGAGCCCTGGGCGGTCTCACCGATCGAGATCTGGACGATGAACGCGGTCATCGTCTGGACGCTCTCCGTGGGGTCGAAGGTGAGCTGTGGCTTCGTGCCGACGGTCAGGACGACGGCCATCGTCTCGCCGATCGCCCGGCTCATCGCGAGGATGATCGAGGCCATGATCCCGGAGAGCGCGGCCGGGAAGACGACCTTCCGGATGACCTCGAACTTCGTGGCGCCCATGGCATAGGCGCCTTCGCGCATCCCGCGCGGCACGGCCCGCATGGCGTCCTCGCTGATCGAGGCGATGAGCGGGGTGATGAGGATCCCGACGACGATCCCGCCGGAGAGCGCGGAGAAGACGCCGATGTTGTCGGGTCCGAGGAGCGGCCGAAGGACCTGCGGGGCGATGAAGTTGAGGCCGAAGAAGCCGAGCACGATCGTCGGGACGCCGGCGATCGTCTCGAGGATCGGCTTCACGACGTTCCGGACGCGCGGGGTCGCGTACTCGGCGAGGAGCACGGCCGCCAGCAGCCCGAGCGGGATCGCGATGACGAGCGCGATCGTCGCGACCAGGACGGTCCCCGACACGAGCGCGAGGACGCCCCAGGACTGGGGCTTGATGAGCGCCGACCAGCGCGTCCCGGTGAAGAACTCGATCGGGCTCACCTCGAGGAAGAACTCGAACGTCTCGAAGGCGAGGACGGCGACGATCCCGAGGGTCGTGAGGACGCCGAGCGCGGCTGCCGCGAACAGCAGCCGCTCGATGATGCGTTCGGAGATGGGGCGCCGATGCGTCAGGCTGATCGGTGGGGCGGTCATTCGATCTGTTCGCTCCAGTCTCGGGTCCGGAGTGGGTCCGGAGGAGGAGCTGGTCAGGTCAGCCGCCGACGGCGGCCTCCCATTCGGCGACCTCGGCCGCGAGGAGCTCGTCCGGGAGGGCGATGTACCCGACCTCGGCCGAGAACTCGTTCGTGTTCTCGAGGTAGTAGTCGATGAACGCCTTGAGCTCGGGCCGATCCTTCGCCTTCCCGACGTCCGGGTAGATGAAGAGCGGCCGCGAGAGCGGCGCGTACGAGTTGTCGTTGATCGTCGCCTCGGTCGGGGCGACGCAGCCGTCCCCGCCGTCGACCTCGACCGCCTTGAGCTTGTCGGCGTTCTCGACGAAGTAGGCGTAGCCGAAGAAGCTGATCGCGTAGGTGTCCCCGGCGACGCCCGTCACGAGCTCGTTGTCGTTCTCGGACTGGGTGGCGAAGGAGGTCGCGGCGTCGAGCTCGCCGTTGATCTCCTCGGTGAAGTAGTCGAACGTGCCGGAGTCGGCCCCGGGCATGTAGCGCTCGATCGCCTCATCCGGGAATGCCGGGTCGACGTCGCGCCAGCTGATCTCCTCGGGCGAATCGGGCCCGTAGATCATCGCGAGCTGCTCGACGGTGAGGCAGGTGACGAAGTCATTGTCCGGATTGACGACGACGGTCAGGCCGTCGATCGCGACCTGGAGCTCGACGTACTCGACGCCGTTCGTGTCGCAGGCCACGCCCTCGCCCTCGTCGTCGGCCTTGATGGGCCGCGAGGCGTCGTTGACGTCGGTCTCGCCGGCGCAGAACTTCTTGAAGCCGCCGCCCGTGCCGGAGAAGGCCACCGGGACCTGGACGGCCGAGTTCGCGAGCTGGAACTCCTCGGCCACGAGCTCGGTGATCGGATAGACCGTGCTCGAACCGTCGATCGTGATCGTTCCGCTCAGTCCGGCGCCGCTGGGGCCGGCGCTCGCCCCGCCGCCGCACGCGGCGAGGGCAAGGGTGCCGGTGATGGCGAGCGCGGTGATCCGCCTCGGCCCGGGTGTCGTCACTCGATCGTTCCTCCATCAGGAGCGTCCGCCGGCGCGGCGGACGTGGCTGGACTGCCGTTCGTGATGGCTGGAGCGTCGAGCCGCGGCGTGAACCGCGAATCGGTGGCGTGTTAACGATTGGTAACCGGCCCGCGGCCGCGGGTCGGTCCGGGCCCGGTCAGCCCTCGGCGACGTACCGGCGCTCGCCGGTCCCCGGGTCGACGAGGACCCGCATCCGGTGGCCGGTCGTCGGGTCGACGAAGACCTCGGCCGTCGGCCGGAATCGGGGCTCGATCGGACCGCCGGGCGTCTCGCCACCGCCGGGCCCGGCCGCGTCGCGGGCCTTCTCCGCCGCCTCCGACCGGTAGCGCTGCTTCTCGACGAGCGGGACGACGACGAGGAACGCACCGAGCGCGACGAGCCAGAGCCCGCCCGGGGCATCGTCCGGCAGGAGGACGATCGCCGCGAGGCCCGAGAGCATCATCACGAGACCGAGGACGACGATCGCCCCGCGGATGAGCGCGCCCATCGCGGCTACTCGACGGGCTGCGGCGCGTCGGCGTCCGGCACGACGACGACGGCGGTGCCGTAGGCGACGATCTCCGACATCGTGCCGGCGAGCTCGGAGCTGTCGAAGCGCATCGAGATGACCGCGTTCGCGCCCATGAGGGTCGCGTTCTTCACGAGCCGGTCGAGGGCCTGGCGGCGGGTGTCCTCGAGGAGCTCCGTGTACTCGTGGATCTCGCCGCCGGCGAGCGAGCGGAGGCCGGCGATGAGATTGCCCGAGAAGCCGCGGCTCCGGACGACGAGCCCGAACGTCTGGCCCTTCGTCTCGACGACGCGATGGCCGGCGACGAACGGCGCGGTGGAGACGATCACGTGGCGACCTCCCGGGACTGCGGCGTGGCTGGCGAGGAGCGACCGGCCGTGCACGCCTCGCACGGGCACCGGTCGCGCAGGAGCACGAACGGGTAGTAGCCGGTGTGATGGCCGTCGGCCCACGACGGCGCGAGGGCGTACGAACCCACGAGATGGACGTCCACCAGCCGGGTCTGGTCCGGCGTGAGCGTCGGGTTCGTGTCGAGCCAGCCGGGCAAGCCGGCCTCTCCACGACAGTACGCGCACGGGCACAGCCAGCGAAGGCCGACGGCGCCGAACGTCGAGCCGTGGCCGTCGGCCCACTCGATCTCGAGCGTGCCGGCCGCGCGGTCCGCGTGGATGCGGACCGGGGTGGTGGATTCGGGCGGGTACGTGGCGCTGACGCCGCGGGCACTGGTCACCGGGGGATTGTGCACCGGGACGGCCCGCGGCGGGGTGGGGGACCGATCGGCCCGTCCGATCCGGCCCAACCGACCGGTGAGCCGGGTGGCGTGACGGGCGATCATTGGGCGATGGCCCCGTCGAACCACCCGGACATCGGCGCGCTCGCGCACGGGATGCCCGTCGCCGACGTCGCCGCGAGCCTCGCCGTCGATCCGGCCGTCGGCCTGGAGCCGGGCGAGGTCGAGGGACGCGCGGCCGCCGCCGGCCCGAACGAGCTGGAGCCGCGGAAGCGCGAATCCATCCTCGGGATGGTCGTCGACTCGGCGACGGAGCCGTTCGTCCTCCTCCTCGCCGCGGCCGCGATCGGGGCGATCCTCCTGAACGAGGTCCGCGACGGAATCCTCATCCTCATCGGGCTGCTGCCGATCGTCGGCGCCGACGTCATCACCGAGTACCGCGGGGAACGCGCCCTCGACGCGCTCCGCGACGCGTCCGCCCCGATGGCCCGGGTCCGGCGCGGCGGGGCGCCGATCGACGTCCCGGCCGCAACCCTCGTGCCCGGCGACGTCGTGATCCTGCGCGGCGGCGACGTCGTCCCGGCCGATCTCCGAATCGCTCGTGCGGACCGGCTCCTCGTGGACCGGAGCGTCCTGACCGGTGAATCCGTGCCGGAGCCGGCGGCGGCTGATCCCGACGACGCGGGCGCCGTGCTCGCCGACCGCCGGTCGATGGCGTTCGCGGGCACGAGCGTCGTGGGCGGGCAGGGCGACGGGATCGTCGTCGCCACCGGGACGCGGACCGAGGTCGGGCGGATCGCCGGCCGGCTGACGAGCACGGTCACGCGGCGGTCGCCGCTCCAGCGCGAGCTCGACCGCCTCGTCCGGATCCTCCTCATCGTGGCGATCGCGCTCATCGCGATCGTGTCGGGCCTCGGCTTCGTCCGCGGCCAGACGCTCGGCGAGAACGTCCTCGCCGGGATCTCCGCGGCGATCGCGGCCATCCCCGAGGAGCCGCCGGTGCTCCTCGCGGTCATCCTCGGGCTCGGTGCCTACCGGCTCCTGAAGCGCGGCGTCCTCGTCCGGCGCCTGAACGCCGAGGAGGTCCTCGGGGCGATCGACCTCATCGTCACCGACAAGACCGGGACGCTCACGCTGAACCGGCTCGACGTCGCCGCGGTCCGGGGCATCGACGGGCCGCTGGCGGATCCTGCGGCGCGGCGCGGGATCCTCGTGACGGCGCTCCGGGCGGAGGCGGACGCCTGGGCCCGGGCCCACGGGACGCCGCCGGGGTCGTTCACCGTGGCCCTCGAGCGGGCGCTCGAGGCCGAGGGCCTGCCCCACGACCTCCCGATCGATGAGCTCGTCGACGCGGACCCGCCGACGGCCGCCAGGCCGGTGTCGATCACGGAGTCGCGACGGGACGGCACGATCGAGTGGCTCGCCTCCGGGGCTCCGGAAGCCGTCCTCGCCATGGACACGACCGCCGGCGAGGCGGAGCGCGCGGCATGGCATCGCCAGATCGACGCGGGCGCCGAGGCCGGCGAGCGCCTCATCGCGATCGCGCGGGCCGAGCGCGGCGGCGACCGGGTTGCGAGCGCGGAGCCCGAACGCGGGCCCGGCCCGGGCACAGCAACCCTCCCGGATGGCGAGCCAGGGCTCGCCGTGCCTCCCGGCGGGGGCGCCGGCCCGTGGCGGATCCTCGCCCTCCTCGGCTTCGCCGACCCGATCCGGCCCGGCATGGATGCCGCCCTGCGCGAGGCCGCCGACGCCGGGATCCAGACCATCGTGGTGACCGGCGACCACCCGGCGACGGCGGCCGCGATCGCCCGCTCGGCCGGCCTGGGCTGGGCGCAGATCGCCACGGGTGCGGAGCTGGCCGACTGGGACGACGAGCGCCTCGCCCGCGAGCTGCCGGACCTCCACATCGTCGCCCGGTCCACGCCCGAGCAGAAGGAGCGGCTCGTCCGCGTCGCGCGGACGAACCGGCGCCTCGTGGCAGTGACGGGCGACGGCGTGAACGATGCCCCGGCGCTCCACAACGCCGACGTCGCCGTCGCGATGGGCAGCGGCACGGCCGTGGCCCGCGAGGCCGCCGACCTGGTCCTCGGGGACGACTCCTTCGCGACGCTGCTCTACGGCCTCCGCGAGGGACGCCGGATCGTCGACAACATCCAGAAGGGCCTCGTCTTCCTCGTCTCGACCCACATCGCGTTCCTC
>DASUMJ010000056.1:0-8979 GCA_036277775.1 Candidatus Limnocylindrales bacterium | reverse complement strand
GCCTACGTCGATCCCGAGCTCCTGAAGCAATGGCTCGGGCCGCGCAAGTACGTCATGGAGATCGAGGTCTGGGAACCCCGAGACGGTGGCCGGTGGCGGTTCATCCACCGCGATGCGGACAACGCGTACGCCTTCCACGGCGTCTTCCACGGACCGCAGACCGAGGAACGAATGCTGCAGACGTTCGAGTTCGAAGGGGCGCCGGGCCATGTCTCGCTCGAGGCCCTCGAGTTCATCGAGCGCGACGGCCGGACGCTCGTCCGGAACCACGCCGTCTACCAGTCGATCGAGGCCCGGGACGCGATGGTCGAGTCGGGCATGGAAGAGGGCATGAACGACGGCTTCGACCGTCTCGACGAGCTCCTCGAGCGGCTGGCGACGCCGGCCGGCGCCGGCCGCTGATCGCCGCCACCTCCGTCAGGAGAACCAGCGATGGACTATCGCCTCGAGGTCGTCGTCGTCCCCGTCTCGGACGTCGATCGCGCCAAGCACTTCTACGCCGAGCAGATGGGCTTTCCGGTCGACGTCGACCATGCGCCGAACGAGCAGTTCCGGGTCGTCCAGATGACGCCGACCGGCTCAGGCTGCTCGGTCACCATCGGCAAGGGCATCGCCAAGATGGAGCCGGGCTCCCTCAACGGCCTCCAGCTGAGCGTCGGCGACATCGAGGCCGCCCACGCGGAGCTGTCCTCCCGGGGTGTCCCGGTCAGCACCATCCAGCACCACGACGGCAGCGGTTTCGTCGACGGCCCGGGCGGCGACTACAACTCGTTCTTCTTCTTCCAGGACCCGGACGGCAACGGCTGGGCCGTCCAGCAGAGCCCGCTCGTGCTGGCCGCGGAGCGCGCGGCTGCCGAGGCGGCGGCCATCGGCTGATCAGAACGACTCCCAGGGGGCTGGGCGACCGACGGGGCCTGGCGCCGACGGCCACCCCCGCATCGGGTGCCGACCCTTCGCCCGATCAGCCGGGGCACTCGGCCGTGCTGCCCGCCCGGGTCACGAGCACCCAGGGCGTCGGCGTGGGGACCGGCACGGGCGTGGGCGCGATGATCGGCTCGATCGCGGGGATGCGCGTCTGGGTCGCCGCGAATCGCGCGTCGGACCGGAGGATCGTGAGGACCTTCGTGGCGATGTGCCGATGCCCGGCGTTCGTCGGGTGGACGCCGTCAGCGCCGATGTACTGGCGGTTCGCGCCCGTGAACCAGCCGCCGGCGATCGGGTCGATGAAGAGGGCCCCGATCCGCCCGGCCTTCGTCCGGAGGTGATTCCGGAGGGCGAGGATCGTGTCGGGGACGTCGGCCTCGTGCCAGATCGGGCCAACGACGACGAGCAGGGCGTTCGGGAGTGCGCCCCGGAGCCGATCGAGGACGGCGTCGGCCGCGTCGGCAACGCGAGCCGTCCCATACTTGAGGTCGTTGTGCCCGCCGGCCACGACCACGATGCTCGGCCGTGCCGCGATCGCGTCGTCCACGAGCGTCCGGATCGGCTGGCCCGTCCAGCCCGGGTTCACGAATCCTATCCCCGGCACGGCGAGGTTGCGGACCTGCCAGCCGAATGACGAGCCCACGCGGGCCGGCCAGCCGTTGGCCCCCTCCCCGACGCCACGGTATCCGGAGGTGTACGAGTCGCCGAGGAAGACCGCGAGGTGGCGGGGATGGCGCGCGGCGGACGGCTCGGTCCGGAGGCCGGCCCCGGGATGGGGGCCGCGCGGCGGCGCCGTCGGAGCGGCCGGCGCGGCGCAGGCGAACTCCGGCCTGACGAGCGCTGTCCCCGCCCCGGTGATCGGCGCGGAGGCGCCGCCGGGGCGCGGGGTCGCCGGCGCGGCCTCCGGTTCGGACGTCGGCCGGGCCGTCGTCACGTCGCCGGCGGACCTCGATGCGGCGCTGCCCGGCGAGTCACCGGAGGGGCCGATCGCGATCGCCGTTCCGATCGAGAACGCCCCGAAGATGACCGCGACGAGCACGAGCAGCGGCAGGGCAGGACCACGGCGCCCGCGCACCGGGTGGGCGTGGCGGGGACGGCGACGCGGGGCCGGCGGATAGACGGTCGATCCCGCCGTGTGCATCAGGACCAGGCCACCGGCACGACCCGGACCGGCGCCGATACGCCCTTCACCGTCGTCTCCCGGACGTCGGGCCCGGTGGCGTCGCCCGCGGCCTCGAGCGTCTCGGCGGTGGCGATGATCTCCCCGCCCTCGGCGAGGGCGACGACGCGGGCCGCCACGTGGACGCCCACGCCGCTGTAGTCGGCACCGCGCCGGTTCGCGTCGGCGGTATGGATGCCGATCCGGACCGGCGGCGCGAACCCGCTCGACCGGCGATGGTCCCGCAGGGCACGCTGGATCGCGATCGCTCCGTCGAGCGCCGTCCTCGCCGAGTCGAACGCCAGGAAGAAGCCGTCACCCGTGGAGTTGACGACCTCCCCACCGGCCTGCGCCGCGATGGCGCGGAGCATGTCGTCGTGCCACCGCAGGAGCCGCTCCCAGGCCTCGTCACCGAGTGCCTCGGCCAGGTGCGTCGAGCCGACGATGTCGGTGAACACGAAGGTCTTGCGGACGTGGACCGGCCCGGACCGGCGCTCCTCGGCCGCCCGAAGCTCGCGGTCCGCAGCATCAGCGTCCGGCGCTGCCCCGAGGCGCCGGAACTCGTCGAGCGCCGCCCGGAGCTCGAGGTCGGCACCCTCCTCGTCGTCCAGCTCCCGGAGTGCCCTCGCGAGCATCGCGCGTGCCCGGGCAATCTCGTAGGGCGCCCCGACGTCGCGCCACTCCCGGATTGCCGCCCGCAGCTCTCGGTTCGCGCGAGCCGGGTCGCGGTCCACGAACGCCAGCCGGGCCTCGGTCACGGCGTGGATCGCGTTCAGCGCCGGCGACGGCCGGACGGCGATGATCTCGGCATGCTCCGCGGCGGCGGCTCGCGCCCGATCGACGTCACCGGCCGCGATGGCGATCTCCACCTGCGCGGGCAGCAGTCGCGCGCGGGTCCACTTGTCCCAGGTCTCGGCGAGGGCGGCGTCGATCGCGGAGGACGCGGCCTTGACCTTGCCCTCGGCGAGGCGGATGAGGGCCAACGCCGGCTGCGGCGACTTGCCGAGGGCGTGCGCGTCGCGGAGCGCCGCCTCGGCTCCCGCGTGGTCGCCCTTCATTCGGCGAACGTCACCGATCGCGTAGTACCCCTCGGCCTGGATCGGGGTGACGTTGTAGCCGCCCAGCTCCGCGGTCGCGCGGACGAGCTCGGTCTCGGCCTGGTCCCACGCGCCTCGAACGGCGGACACCTCGGCCCGATGGATCCGGCAGACGCCGGGGAAGCCGGACACGGCCTGCTTGGCACAGTACCGCTCGGTCGCCTCGATCCATTCGGTCGCCCGACGGTAATCGGTCAAGTCGCGGCACGTGGCGATCATCCGGCACGCCGTCGCGCCGCTCGCCAGCGGCGAGATGTCGCCGCTCACTGCGGCCAGTGCCGCCTCCTCGAGGAGCGCGAACCCGTCGTCGATGTCGCCCGTGGCGATCTTCAGCTGGCCGAGGGCTCCCTGCGCGAACGCCCGGAGGTCGCCGTCGGTCGATCGCTCGCCGATCTCGACCGCCCGCTGCGCCTCGCGCAGCGCCGTGTCCGGATCTCCCGACCCGGCGGCCATCTCGGCGCGCATGAGGGCGAGGTAGCCATGGGCGTAGGTGTCCCCCTCCCCGATCAGCCGCTCGGCTCGCCGGATCCAGCCCGCCGCGATCGACATCTTGCCGAGGAACGCATACTCGCGGGCGACATCGAGCCCCACGGCCGCCGCCCGGATGGGATCGCCGTCATCCAGCCAGACCCTGAACGCCCGTTCCTTCGCCGCGATCCCAGCATCGGCGCGGGCGGCGAAGAAGGCAGCCGTGGCCAGGCTTTCGAGGTCCCTGCCCCCGAGCGGGCGCTCGGCGTCGGCCCGCGAGAGCAGCTCGAATGCCGACGTCCAGTCGTGACTGGCCAGTGCGGCCCGACCGGCCTCGAGCGGATCCGCCGGGCTCGACGAGGCCGGGGACGTCACCTCGGTCATGCGTGGATTGTGCCACCGCCGGGGGCTGACGCCATCAGCCCCCGAACTGGACGACCATGAGGCGATCGGCCGAGGATTCGGCGCCCCAGACCTCGCCCGGCCGCCCGAGCAGCTGGCGGACGCTCGCCGGGTCGCTGTCGTGAACGAGGCTGATGAACGTCTCGGTCCCGGGATCGAAGCGAAGCATCGCATTCGAGCCGAAGTCCGAGATCCAGACACCGTCGTCCTCGGCGACGTAGACCGCGTACGGCTGGGCATCGCCGGGAAGGTCCCACTCCTGCCACGTTCCCGCGCCAGGGTCGTAACGCGCGATCTTCCCGGCGAACCATTCCGTGATCCAGAGTCCGCCGGCGGAGTCGGCCCAGACGCGGCGGGCGCCGCCACCCGCGGTCGGTGTGTCGACGACCGTGACCTCGTCGGTCTCGCGGTCGATGAGCCCGAGGTAGCTCCCCGCCAGCGAGCCGTAGACGACCTCGCCGTCGGGCGTCGTCGCGATCCCGTACGGTCCGCGGCCGTTGGGTGCCGGGAACGTCTCGAGCGCTCCGGATTCGGGATCGAGCCGGCCGTAGAACCCGTTCTGGCCGGTGAACCAGAGGCGGCCGTCGCCGTCGAACGTCGCGGTGTTCAGGTTGGCATCCGGTCCGTCGAGCGGGAACGCCGTGACGGCCCGTGTCGTCCCGTCGACACGGACGATCGCGTTGAGACCGCTGTCCGTGACCCAGGCCGCGTCATCCGGCCCGACGATCACGCCGTGCGGCGCGGATCCGGAGCCGAGCCGGGTCTCGACGATGTCGCGCGTCACCGGGTCGAGCCAGCCGAGCGTGCCGGTCGCCTGGGCGGTGTACCAGATGCCGCCGTCCGCGGCCGGCGCGACGTCGTGGGGATGCGAGCCGGCGGGGACACCGAACGTCGACATCGCGACGAGGGCCGGCGGCGGGTCGGTGGTCGGTCCGGCGGTCGCGCCGGGGGCGAGCGTGGGGCTCGCCGTCGCCGGCCCGGACGGCAGCGCCGGCGTGCCGCCCGGCGTTCCCGTCGGCGCGGGGCTCGTCCCGGAGGTGCAGGCCGCCACGAGGAGCGCGACGATCGCGAGCGGAGCGCGGCGCGCAAGCCCGTGCCCGCCCGCGCCGGGCTGGGGCGACCACGACGCATTGGCCTGCATCGGGCGATTGTGCCATCGCGGGCCGGTCGCCCCCGTTCGCGCCTCCCGAGTCCTCCACCGCAGCCGCGCGGTCGAGGCCGGATCGGCCACCCCGGGGCCTTCGCGCTACCCTGTGACCGTCGACCGAGTGGCGGGTTCGCTGGACAGGCAGGAGGGCTCCGTGGCCGAGCGAGTGGCACTGCTGGTTGGGACGCCGAAGGGCGCGTTCATCCTCGACGGCGACGCGACCCGGCGCAGCTGGACGGTGCGCGGGCCGCTGTGCGAGGGCTGGCCGATCCACGACATCTCCGTCGACCCCTCGAGCGGCGCGATCCTTGCCGGCGGCGGTAGTCCCTGGTACGGACCGGCCGTCTGGCGGAGCGACGACCTCGGCGCGACGTGGACGCACTCGAGCGAGGGCCTGACGTACGGCGACGGCGACGGCGCGCCGAAGCTCAAGACCGTCTGGAACGTCACCGCCTCGAACGGCGCGGCCGGCAGTCCCTCGGCTGCGAGCCGCGCGGCCGGCAGCCGCGCGATCTACGCGGGCGTGGAGCCGGCCGGGCTGTTCCGGAGCACCGACGGCGGGCAGACCTGGGCCCACGTCGAGGGCCTCACGAACCACCCGAGCCGGCCCGAGTGGCAGCCCGGCAACGGCGGGCTGATCCTCCACTCGATCGTCCCCCACCCCCACGACCATGACCGGCTGTGGGTCGGCATCTCGGCGGTCGGCGCGTTCGAGACACGGGACGGCGGCACGACGTGGGAGACCAGGAACAACGGCGTTCGCGCCGACTTCAACCCCGAGAACCGGTATCCCGAGTTCGGGCAGTGCGTCCACAAGCTCGTCATGGCCGCGGACGGGGGCGAGCACCTCTACCAGCAGAACCACTGCGGCGTCTACCGATCCTTCGACGGCGGGCGGCAGTGGGAGGAGATCACCGAGGGCCTGCCGACCGAGTTCGGGTTCCCGATGGTGGCGCACCCGCGGGACCCGCTGACGGTCTGGAACATCCCGCTCACGACGCCCGAGGCCGGGCGCTACATGGTCGACGCGAAGGCGGCCGTCTGGCGGACGCACGACGGCGGCGCGAGCTGGACCCGCTCGGGCGAGGGCCTGCCGCAGGAGGACGCCTTCGTCGGCGTCCTGCGCGAGGCGATGGCCGTCGACCGTCTTGATCCCGTGGGCGTCTACTTCGGGACGAGCACCGGCCAGCTCTACGCGAGCGCGGACGAGGGCCGGACCTGGTCCCGGATCGCCGACAACCTGCCGCCGATCTGGTCGGTCGAGGCAGCGGTCGTGGCCTGACCGACCCGATGCGCGACAACGGCGTCCGTCCCGCCCTCGTCCACCTGCCGCGATCGCTCGTCGCGCTCTTCCCGGGCGCCGAGCGGCGTCTGGATGCCGACGGCGCGACGGTCGCCGAGGTCATCGACGACCTCGACCGGCGGATTCCGGGTCTCCGGAACCGGGTGCTCGACGCCGGGCCATCGATCCGGACGCACATCAACGTCTTTGTCGCCGGGGAGCGCGCGGACCTCGACACGCCCGTGCCGCCCGGTGCCGCCGTCCACATCATCCCGGCGGTCTCGGGCGGCTGACCCGGCACGGGACGGGCAGCCCTCCGCGGCGGGAGCGTCAGCGCGCCGGCACCGGCTCCACGGCCGGTCCGCCGAAGCGAACCGTCCGGAACCGCCAGCGCCGCGTGCCCGGCTCGCGCCATGCGTCACCCGGGAGCCCGGCCTTCCGGCAGGCGGTGGTGAGCATTCGGGCGGCATCCCAGCCCCGCGCGGCCGCGACCTCCGGCAGGAGCAGGCCATGGCGGGGTCCACGTTCCACGATCACCCCGTCCTGGCCGGGCACGAACGCGTCGAGATCGCGCAGCTCCACGGGCGGGCCGAGGACCGAGACGTCGAGGCGCAGGTCCGGCAGCTCCTCCGCGGCGATGGGATAAAAGCGGGGGTCGTCGAGGGCCGCGGTCATCGCGCCGGCGGCCACGGCCTCCGCGATCGGCTGGTCCGGGTCCAGGGTCCCCATGCAGCCCCTGAGCGCGCCGAGCTCGTGGAGCGTGACGAACACCGGGGCCCGCAGATCGGATCCCACGCCGCGACGGACGCGGGCCGCAAGCGTCCAGCCCGACGCAAGGTCGGTGGCGGCCGCCAGGGCCGCTCGCGCGATCTCGAGGAGCGCCCGCTGCACCTCGGACGGCAGGTTCGGGACGGCCGGATCTCCCGGTCCGCCGACTTCGTCCTGCGCGCGAGTCAGGCTGGGCGTGCTCGTCGCCATGCGATCTCGACCCTCGTCCGTCCACCACGATCCTCCCTTCGCGCTCCTCCTGCGAGGGCACTTCGTCCCGGAAACCGGACCGTGCAGCACTGGCCGCGCGCTCGTCCGCGCGGGAGACTCGATCCGAGCGCCCATGGCTGTCGATGCCCCGCCGCCCGTGACCTCCGTCCCGTCGGTGCTTGCCGAGTCGCTGCCCGAGGGGAGCGTCCGCTGCGCCGTGTGCGCGCACCGCTGCCTCGTCCGGCCCGGACGGCGCGGGATCTGCGGGGTTCGCGAGAACGTCGGCGGGGAGCTCCGCTGTCACGCCTACGGTGCCGTCGCGGCGGTCGGGCTCGATCCCATCGAGAAGAAGCCGCTTTTCCACGTCGATCCGGGATCCCTCAGCTACTCCATCGCGACGACCGGATGTCCCTTCCACTGCCGGTTCTGCCAGAACTGGGAGATCGCCCAGGCGCCCCGACTCGGCCTCGATCTCCCTGCGGACCCGATGACGCCGGGCGCGATCGTCGATGCGGCGCTGCGCAGTGGCGCCCGGTCGATCGCATGCACGTATGTCGAGCCGACGGTCTTCCTCGAGTACGCCCTCGACATCGGCCGGATCGCGCGCGCGGCCGGGATGCGGAACCTGTTCATCACCGACGGCTACGCCACGCCCGAGGCGGTGGGGCTCCTCGCGACCGTGCTCGACGCGGCGAACGTCGACCTCAAGTCCTTCGACGACGCGTTCTACCGGCGGCTCTGCGGGGCGCGGCTCGGCCACGTCCTCGAGGCGATCGAGGCGATGCGGGACGCCGGCATCTGGCTCGAGATCACGACGCTCGTCATCCCCGGCTGGAACGACTCGGACGCCGAGCTGCGCGCGCTCGCGAGCTGGCTCGTCGCCAACGTCGGGGTGACGACGCCGTGGCACGTCAGCCGGTTCTTCCCTGCCCACCGGATGCTCGACGTCCCTCCCACCCCGGCGGCCACGCTCCTTCGCGCCGCCCAGATCGGCCGGGCGGCGGGGCTTCGACACGTGTACGTGGGGAACGCGCCGCAGCTTGGGCTGGAGGACACCCATTGCGCCGGCTGCGACCGGCTCCTGATCGAGCGGCAGGGCTACCGCACACGCTCGCTCCTGACGGACGGGGGCGAGTGTCCGCGATGCGGCCGGCCGCTCGAGGGCATCGGGCTCCGGCGCGGAGGGGAGACCGGCGACAGGCCGGTGACGAACGAGGCCGCCGGCGGCGGGTTCGCGGAGACCCGCAGGTGACGACGTCGGTCGGGTCCGTGCCGGCGACCGGCCCACGCCGCGATCCCGCGGTGGCGGGTTCGTTCTATCCCGGCGTGCCGGAGGTCCTCGAGGCGATGGTCCGCGACCTGTTCGACGAGGCGGCGGGGCTCCCGCGGCCGGCCGCTCGCCCATTCGAGACCGCCCTGCCGGCGGGTCTCCTCGTCCCGCACGCCGGGCTCGCGTTCTCGGGCATCGTCGCCGCGGCCGCGTGGGCGACGATGCGGTCGACGCCGCGGACGCCCGCGAAGC
>DASUMJ010000055.1:0-12092 GCA_036277775.1 Candidatus Limnocylindrales bacterium | reverse complement strand
TCGACGTCGACGAGCAGTGGCTCGATCCCGAGGAGTGCCTGGCAGTCCTCGACCGTCGTGTCCCGGGCCAGCCGGATCCGCCGGGTCAACCCGTCCGCTCGTCCCCGGCCGCCACCACCGGCAGCGCCCGGCCCAGCGGCCCGACGCTCATCGACTCCACGAGGACGCGGTTCGTTTCCACCGCGTGAGGATACGCGCCGGTCACCACTCCGCGCGGCCCTGCCGGATGTTGATGCTCTGGAGGATCCCGAGTCCCGCGGCGATGCTGATGAGCGACGCCCCGCCGTGGGTGATGAACGGCAGCGGGATGCCGGTGATCGGCATGATCCCGGTGACCATCCCGACGTTCACGAACAGCTGGAACAGGATCATCGATGCCAGTCCCGCGCCGAAAAGCGTCCCGAAGGGATCCTTGGAGCGCCAGGCGGCGACGAGGATCCGCCAGAGCAGCGCGATGAAGAGCCCGATCACGACGAGCCCCCCGATGTAGCCGAGCTCCTCGGCGAGGATCGCGAAGACGAAGTCGGTCGTCTGGACCGGCAGGAAGTCGAGCTGGTTCTGGGTGCTGTTGGTGAGCCCCTTCCCGAGCCAGCCCCCGGAACCCACGGCGATCTGCGACTGGAAGAGCTGGTAGCCGGCGCCCTGGACGTCCGCGAGCGGGTCGAGGAACGACGTCAGGCGCTCCTTCTGGTAGTCCCGGAGCACGTAGGTCCAGACGAACGGCAGCGCCGCGAGCACCGCCATGGCGATCGCGCCGAGCCAGCGGAGGCTGGCCCCGCTCATGAAGAGCATCCCGCCGAGGATCGCGGCGAAGACGAGCGACGTGCCGAGGTCCGGCTGGGCCATGACGAGCAGCCACGGCGGCCCGGCGAGGATGCACGCCCCGAGGATTGGCCAGATCGAGTTGAGCCGGCCGCGCCGAGCCCCGAGGTAGTTCGCGAGGATCACGATCATGAGGATCTTCGCGATCTCGCTGAACTGGAACTGCAGGCCCAGGACGCTGACCCACCGAGACGACCCCCCGACGCCCGTCCCCACGGCCAGGGTCAGCCCGAGCAGACCGAGCTGGACCGCGTAGAGCGGCCACGACAGCGTCTTCAGCCAGTGGTAGTCGAAGGACGCGGCGATCGTGAAGACGACGAGCGCGATGCCGGTCCACATGAGGCCGCGCAGGAACACGGATCCGGTGGCGAGGGCCCCGTCCCCGCCGGCCACGGAGTTGCTGTAGGCCATCGCCAGGCCGAAGCAGGTCAGCAGCACGGCATACGTGGCGAGCTGCAGGTCGAACGCACGCCAGATCGCGCCCACCGACCGGCTCGTCCAGTCGGCGATGCGTGCCTCGCGCGCGTTGATGACGCCCATCGCCCTCGCTCAGTTCGACTGGTAGAAGTTGCCGCGCTCGAGAAGGTCGAAGTTGCGGTAGTCCTTCTCGATCCCGAAGTGGAGCTGCAGGTAGTACTTGACGATCTCGGTGGCGGCGTTGCCCTTCGTCCGCGAGTCGTAGGCGAAGGCCAGGACCGCGAGCTCGGAGTCCGTTCCGGAGACGGCCCGGAGGCCGGACGGATCGCCCGAGGTCTTCGCCGGGTCCTTCGGCACGAACGCGACGAACCAGGAGTGGAACGGGAGGCGGTTCTTCTCGTCGCGGAGCCCGTATTCCGCCGTGCCCGACTTCCCGGCGACGACGATCGGCAGATCGACGAGGTTGTAGGTGTGGCGGATGAGGACCGTGTTGCGCGCGGCCTTCCGCATCGCCTCGAGCGCGGCGTCGTCGACGTCGAGCTCGCGCAGGACGGTCGGCTCGTAGGCCTTGACGACGTTCCCGTCGGCGTCCAGGACGTTCCGGACGACTCGCGGCTGATAGAGCGTGCCGCCGTTCGCGAGGGCGGCGTAGGCGTTGATGAGCTGGAGCGGCGTCACGACGTCGTAGCCCTGCCCGATCCCCGCCTGGTAGACCTCGCCGGGGAAGACCTCCGTCCCGATCGTCTCGAGCTTCCACTGGTTCGAAGGAACGATCCCGGGCACCTCGCCCGGCAGGTCCACGCCGGTCCGCTCGCCGAATCCGTACTGGTTTGCCCAGTAGGCAAGGCGGTCGATGCCGAGCATCCCGGCCACCTGGTAGAAGTACGTGTCGCTCGAGTGGCCGAAGCCGCACATCAGGTTGCAGGCACCCCAGCCGCGTCGGTTCCACTCCCAGAATCGCGTTGAGCCGAGCGTCAGGTAGGACTTCGTCGCGATCTTCGTCGACGGCGTGATCTTGCCGTCGGCAAGCCCGCCGGTCCCGGCGACAAGCTTGTACGTCGATCCTGGCGGGAAGTGCTCGGCGATCGCGTGGTTCGTGAGCGGCTTGTTCGGATCGGTGACGAGCGCCTGGTAGTCGGCGTTGCTGATCCCGCGCGCAAACAGGTTGTCGTCGTAGGCGGGCAGGCTGACCATCGCGAGGATCTCGCCCGTCTGGGGGTTCATGACGAGCACGACCCCTCGTCGCAGGCCGGCCTCGGACATTCCCCACCGGAGCGCCTGTTCGGCCCACCGCTGCGACTGGACGTCGATCGTCAGCTCGAGCGACGAGCCGGCAACCGGTTCCTCGATCGTCTGGAGCACCTGGAGCTTCCGTCCTGACGCGTCGCGCTCGACGCTCTCGAGGCCGTATGTGCCCCGCAGGACCTCCTCGTACGTGGCCTCCACCCCCGCCTTCCCGATCAGGTCGTCCGGCAGGTAACCCGCAGGCTTGAGGTCCTCGAGCTGCGCCGCGTTGATCGGCCCGGTGTAGCCGATCACGTGCGCGAGCAGCGGGCCGGTGGTGTAGTCGCGACGCGATTCCACCACGACCTCGACGCCGGGGAGATCGATCCGCGACTCGGAGATGAAGTTCGCGACGTTTGGATCGACGTCCGTCGCGATGCGCACGAGGTCGAACCGCGAGCCGGGGTTCGAGTCGATCGCGACGTTGATGTCGGCGGGCGACAGCCGAAGGAGCGCGGCGAGTCGGGCCACGACCTCCGCTCGCTGCGGCTCCGGCAGGTCCGAGGGCCGGATCTTCACCGTGTAGCCGGGGACGTTCGTGACGAGCGGGACGCCGTTGCGGTCGTAGATCACGCCGCGGGTCGACGGAATCGCCTGGTTCGTCGTCCGGTTGTACTCGGCGAGCTGGGCAAAGCGCCCGCCGCTGCCGATCTGCAGCGCGAACAGGCGCACGAGCAGCAGTGACGCCGCCAGGACGACGGTGATCCCGAAGGCGATGAACCGGATCGGTGATCGCTCCTCGCCGCGGCGGCCGTCGAGATAGGTCGTGCCCGCGCTCACCAGTCCACGCGCTCCTCGACGCTGCGTCGATCGTGGATCGACACGATCAGCGGGCCGAACAGGAGCCCGAGGGCGGCGTCATACGCGGCGCCCGGCATGAACAGGGCGACCGCGTCCGGGGTCGTGACGGGCGGACGGATGGCGGCGAGGAGAGCGAAGAGGATCATCGAGTAGGCGAGGCTCAGGATCGGTGTGGCGATGATGGGCGCGAGCGGCCGGATCCGGATGAACGACCGCCCGATGACGCTTGCCCCGCCGATCGCCACGAGGAGGGCGAAGGCCGAGACCCCGAGCGGTCGGCTTGTCAGGCTGTCGAGTGCGATTCCTCCCACGAAGGCCCACGTGAGGCCGCTCTCCACGCCCGCCGCGATCGTCCAGATGACCCCGAACACGAGGACCGGGTGCGGAATCGTGCCGCCGACGCCGAGATACGGGACGAGGCTGAGCTCCACGAGGGCGGCAGCCGTCGCTCCGACCGCGGCGAGTAGGTGGCTCATCTGAGCGGCGGTGTCCTCGGGTTCCGGCCTGATGTCGTGGTGACGCGCGAACCCCGACGACGGACGGCCCGGCCACGTCCGCGCCGAAGTATCCCACGGGGCCCGAGGTCGGGCAACGACCCGATCGGATGAGAGGATCGGACCAGGCGGACGTCGATGTTTCACGTGAAACACCGGCGGGCGAAACGGGCGACGGACCGGAGCGACGGCCCCGGCGGACACTCAGATCACCCGCAGATGCGTGGCCGATGAGCGTCCGCCAAGCGGCCGATGGCACGCTGTCAGCTGGCGCGGTCGCGCGCGTCACGAGCGCGCTCGCGAGCCGCGCGGACCTCGGTCGGAGGGGCCTGCAATGGTAGAATTGCATCCTGTGAATCACCCAGTGTCGGGGACCTAGGTGGGACGCACCCTCGCCTGTGCAAACCAGAAGGGCGGCGTCGGCAAGACCACCACGGTCGTCAATCTCTCCAGCTATCTCGCGCTGGCGGGCAAACGCGTCCTGATCATCGACCTCGACCCCCAGGGGAACGCGACGAGCGGCCTCGGGATCGATCGATCGTCGGTCGCGTCCGTCTATGACGCCGTCGTCGATTCCCAGGCCCTCGAGAGCCTGATCCTCCCCACGGCCGTCGCGGGGCTCGACATCGTGCCGTCGTCGATCGCGCTCGCGGGCGCGGAGGTCGAGCTTGCCCCGCTCGAACAGCGTGAGCGTCGCCTCGGACGTCTCCTCGCCCCGATCGCGGACCGGTACGACATCGTGTTCATCGACTGCCCGCCGTCGCTCGGCCTCCTCACCGTGAACGCCCTTACGGCGGCCGATGGGACCCTGATCCCGATCCAGTGCGAGTACTACGCGCTCGAGGGACTGACCCAGCTCATCGCAACGATCAACCTGGTCCGGGACCACCTCAACCCGAACCTCGCGATCGACGGGGCCGTCCTGACGATGTTCGACGCACGGACGAACCTCTCCGCCCAGGTTGCCGCCGAGGTGCGCGCGCACCTCGGCGAGCGCGTCTACCGGACGTCGATCCCGCGGAGCGTCCGGCTCTCCGAGGCACCGAGCCACGGCCAGCCGATCCACCTCTACGCCCCCGGCTCGTCGGGGGCCGTCGCCTACCGTGCGCTCGCGGGCGAGGTCGGCGCCCAGCTCGGTCGTGCCGCGGCGCCGGCCGCGGCGCCGCCAACCGGCGCCCTGGTGGCCTGATGGGCGGCATGTCGGATCGGCCGCACGGCCTCGGTCGCGGCCTGGCGGCGCTCATCCCGCAGCGCGCTCCGCAGGCCGCCGGCTCGATCGAGATCGCCCTCGACCGGATCTCCGAGAACCCCCGACAGCCGCGCGTCCGGCTCGATCCGGACGCGCTCGCGACCCTCGCCGCGAGCATCCGTGAGCACGGCGTCATCCAGCCGGTCCTCGTCACCGAGACGATCGACGGCTACCAACTCGTCGCCGGCGAGCGACGGGTGCGCGCCGCGCGCCTCGCCGGCCTCGAACGGATCCCCGCGGTCGTCCGGCAGCTCGCCGATCGCGACCAGCTGGAGCTCGCGCTCGTCGAGAACCTCCAGCGCGAGGACCTCGACCCGCTCGAGGCCGCTCGCGCGTACCAGCAGCTCATCGACGAGTTCGGGTTCACCCAGGAGCAGCTCGCCGAGCGCCTCGGGCGCGCCCGGACGACCGTCTCGAACACGCTCCGCCTGCTCCAGCTGCACCCGAGCGTCCAGGCGGCGATCGCCGCGGGGACGATCACGGAGGGCCATGGCCGTGCGATCGGGGGGCTGCCAACCGACCTCCAGGAGCGGATCGTCACGACGGTCGTGGACGGCGACCTGTCGGTGCGGCAGACCGAGGAGCTCGTCCGGCGGATCCGGGAGCCACGGCCGGTCTCGGAGCGAGCCGCGTCGCGAGCCGGCGACCCGGACCTCGAGCGCGTCGAGGAGGACCTCCGGCGCGCGCTCGGGACGAAGGTCCGGCTGGCCCGTTCCCGGCGTGGGGGTCGGATCGTCATCGAGTACTACAGCGACGAAGAGCTCGGCCGCCTGTATGAGCGTTTGATCGGAGGGACTGCGTGACGGAGCCCACTCGGGCAGCCGACGCCGGGGGCACCACGGGGCGCACCGGCGGACGACGGAAGGCCGGCGGGGCGTCGGAGTACACCGCCGCCAGCATCCAGGTGCTCGAGGGCCTGGAGGCGGTCCGGCGCCGCCCGGGCATGTACATCGGCTCGACCGACGTCCGGGGCCTCCATCACCTCATCTGGGAGGTCGTCGACAACTCCATCGATGAGGCGATGGCCGGCCACGCGACGACGATCCGGGTGACGATCGGGAAGGACGACACCGTCGAGGTCGTCGACGACGGTCGCGGGGTGCCGGTCGGCAAGCACACGACCGGCAAGGATGCCCTCGAGGTCGTCCACACGGTGCTCCATGCGGGTGGCAAGTTCGGCGGCGGCGGCTACAAGGTCTCGGGCGGCCTCCACGGCGTCGGCGTGAGCGTCGTGAACGCCCTGTCCGACTTCCTCCGCGTCGAGAGCGCCCGCGACGGGCATGTCTGGGCCCAGGAGTACAAGCGCGGCAAGCCGTCGATGCCGGTCACGAAGATCGGGCCACAGGGGACGCGTCGGGGCACCCGCACGGTCTTCCATGCCGACCCCGACATGTTCGAGAGCACCGAGTACTCGTTCGAGACGGTTGTCCAGCGGCTGCGCGAGTCGGCGTACCTGACGAAGGGCGTCTGGATCACGCTCATCGACGAGCGCACGGACCGGGAGCGGTCGTTCTACTTCGAGGGCGGTCTCCAGTCGTTCGTCCGGCACCTGAACCGGAACAAGGAGGCGCTCCACGCCCGGCCGATCTATGTCGAGCGGAGGCAGGGATCGACGGCGGTCGAGGTCGCCCTCCAGTACAACGACACGTACACCGAGAACGTCCTCGCGTTCGCGAACAACATCAACACGGTCGACGGGGGGACCCACGTCACGGGCTTCCGGGCCGCCCTCACGAGCTCGCTCAACGACTGGGCTCACAAGGCGGGCGTGCTCAAGGACGCCGACGGCAACCTGTCCGGCGACGACGTTCGCGAAGGCCTGACCGCCGTGATCAGCGTCAAGCTGACGGACCCGCAGTTCGAGGGCCAGACGAAGGCGAAGCTCGGCAACGCCGAAGTGAAGGGCCAGGTCCAGACGGCCGTCGCCGACAGCCTGACCCAGTACCTCGAGGAGAACCCCGGCGACGGTCGCCGGATCATCGAGAAGTGCCTCACGGCCGCGCGTGCCCGGGAAGCGGCTCGGAAGGCTCGCGACCTCGTGATCCGGAAGGGCGCCCTCGACGGGCTGTCGCTGCCCGGCAAGCTCGCGGATTGCCAGGAGCGGGACCCGGCGAAGAGCGAGCTCTTCATCGTGGAGGGCGACTCGGCCGGCGGCTCGGCGAAGCAGGGCCGCGACCGGCGCTTCCAGGCGATCCTGCCGCTCCGCGGCAAGGTCCTGAACGTCGAGAAGGCGAGGCTCGACAAGATCGTCGCGAGCGAGAACGTCCGGCCGCTGATCATCGCCCTGGGCGCCGGGATCGAGGGGATCGGCGACAGCTTCGATCTCGCGAAGCTCCGATACCACCGGGTCATCATCATGACCGACGCCGATGTCGACGGGGCTCACATCCGGACCCTGCTCCTGACCTTCTTCTACCGCCACATGCCGCAGGTCATCGAGGCCGGCTACCTCTATGTCGCCCAGCCGCCGCTCTACCGCGTCTCAACCGGCAAGGTCACGAAATACGCCCACTCGGAGCGCGAACGTGACCGGATCGTCAAGGAGATGAACGTCAAGAACCTGTCCGTTCAGCGGTTCAAGGGCCTCGGCGAGATGAACGCCGACCAGCTCTGGGAGACGACGATGAACCCGGAGACCCGGGTCCTCCTGCGGGCCGAGATCGAGGACGCGGTCGAGGCCGACGGGATCTTCACGATGCTGATGGGCGAGAAGGTCGGGCCGCGGAAGGACTTCATCAAGAGCGAGGCCCGAAAGGTCCGGAACCTTGACATCTGAGACCCGCCCGATCACGGAGATCGAGGGCCGCCCGTTCCGGTTCGAGCCGCATCGCTGCTTCGCCTGCGGCGAGCTCAACGAGCACGGCCTGCGGCTCCAGCTCCACACGGACGCCAGCGGCTGCCGGACGCAGCTGGTCCTGGATCCGCGGTTCCAGGGGTGGGAGGACGTGGCCCACGGCGGCATCCTCGCCACGATCCTCGACGAGGTGATGGCCTGGGCCGTGATCGGGCGGGGCACCTGGGGGGTCACCGCCCGGATGACCATCGACTACCGACGGCCGGTGCCGGTCGGGACCCCGATCCGCGCGGAGGGCGAGGTCGTCGAGTCGAAGAGGCGGCTCGCCCGCACGGCCGGTCGGATCCTGGACGCTCGTTCGGGCGAGGTCCTCGCCACCGCGACGGGCACGTACGTCGCAGCCCCGCCGGACCGGCTGGCCGAGCTCCAAGCTCGCTATCGGCTCCGGCCCAGCGACGATGCACCCGACATGGTGGACGCGTGATCGACGGATCCACGCCGCGTCGTCGCGCCGGCCCGGGCTCGGGCGCGAGCGGAGCCGCTGCCGGCGCCCGCGGCCGACGTCCCGGCACCAGCGGAGCCGTCGCCGGCTCCGCCACCATCCCCACCGCCCACGCAGCCGGCAAGCCCGGCAAGCCTGCTGGAACCGGCGGATCCGGCGGATCCGGCACCCTCCGCGAACCCGGCACGCCCGTCGCCCCACCGACCACGACGGATGCGGCGCGCGCCTTCGTGGCGGCGCGGCTCGAGCGGGCCGAGCGCCTGGGCGCCGCCCTGGCCGACCACATCCCAGACGCCGACGCCTTCGCCGCCGCGCTCCGGGCCGCGTTCAGGGAGCTCGCAGACCCGGCGTATCACGCGGGCCAGCAGTTCGTGGCGCCCGGCATCGGGACGACCCACGGCGTCCGGAGCCCGCTCCAGGGGGCGGTCGGCCGCGGCTTCCGGGGCGCATCCCGACGCGATTCGACGACCTCGCTCCTCCTCGTCGCCGACCGGCTCCTCCGCGAGCCCGAGCTCGAGGCCCGCTGGTTCGCCTTCGGGATCCTGGCCCGGACGCTGAGCCGCGAGGCCGAGCGGACGTGGCAGCTCCTGCGGCGGGCGGCCCGCGACGCGTCCGACTGGATCACCGTCGACAGCCTCGCCCAGCCGGTCGCCAGGGGGATCCTCACCGAGCCGTACCGCTGGGCGGAGCTCGAGCAGCTCGTCTACGCCCCGTCCCGCTGGGAGCGGCGCCTCGTCGGATCCACGATCGCGACGATCCCGTTCGTGGACCGGACGGCCGGGCGTGCGCCGGAGATCGCCCGCCGCGGCCTCGACATCCTGGGCCAGCTGATCGGCGACGCCGAGCCGGACGTCCAGAAGGCGCTCTCGTGGGCGTATCGCTCGATGGCCCTCGTCGACCTCGCCGCCACGACCGTCGCGCTCGACGCCGAGGCCGCTCGCGCGGCCAGGACCGCCGACGGCCAGCGAGCCTGGGTCGTCCGCGACGTCCTCGCCAAGCTCGCCCCGAGCGACGCCGCCCGGATCCGGGCACAGCTCGAGGGCATCCGGCGCCGCCCCGGCGCCCCGTCGACCTCGATCGCGGCCGAGACCGCAGCCCGCTTCGGCGACCTCCCGCTGGGTCGGCCGCTCCCCGAACCACCGCTGACCTGACCGAAGGAGCCCCCGACCCGTGACCGACAACGCCGGCACCATCAGGAACATCCGCATCGAGGACGAGATGCGGACCTCGTACCTCGACTACGCGATGAGCGTGATCGTGGCGCGCGCGCTGCCGGACGTCCGCGACGGCCTGAAGCCCGTCCATCGCCGGATCCTCTACACGATGGGGGAGATGGGGCTCTCGGCCACGAGCTCCTTCCGGAAGTGCGCCGCGATCGTCGGCGAGGTGATGGGCAAGTACCACCCGCACGGCGACGTCGCGCTCTACGACGCCCTCGTCCGGCTGGCCCAGGACTTCTCGATGCGCTACCCGCTCGTGGACGGGCAGGGCAACTTCGGGTCCGTCGACGGCGACGCTGCGGCGGCGATGCGGTACACGGAGGCTCGCCTCACGGCGATCGCCGCCGAGATGCTCGCCGACATCGACAAGGAGACCGTCGACTTCGAGGACAACTACGACGGGACCCAGAAGCAGCCCACCGTCCTGCCGGCAAAGCTCCCGAACCTCCTCATCAACGGCAGCTCCGGGATCGCGGTCGGGATGGCGACGAACATCCCGCCCCACCACCTCGGCGAGATCGTCGACGCGACGATCGCCCTCATCGAGAACCCGGAGATCACGACCGACGACCTCTGCACGTACGTCAGCGGCCCGGACTTCCCGACCGGCGGCACGATCTTCCGGTTCGAGCGCCAGCGGAACTCGATCACCGGCGAGTGGGAGACGGTCGACGCGATCCGCCAGATGTACGCCCACGGCCGCGGCCGGGTCGTCATGCGGGCCCAGTGCGCGTTCGAGGAGGTCCGCGGCGACCGGATGGCGATCATCGTCACCGAGCTGCCGTACCAGGTGAACAAGTCGACCCTCCTCGAGAAGATGGCCGAGCTCGTCAAGGACAAGAAGATCGACGGGATCGCCGACCTCCGGGACGAGTCCGATCGCGACGGCATGCGCATCTACATCGAGATCAAGCGGGACTTCAACCCGCACAAGGTGCTGAACAACCTCTTCAAGCACACGCCGATGCAGATGGCGTTCAACATGAACATGCTCGCCCTCGTCGACGGCCAGCCCCAGACGCTGCCGCTGAAGTCGGTCCTCCAGCACCACGTCGACCACCGGCGCGAGATCGTCCGGCGCCGGACCGAGTTCGACCTCGGCAAGGCCCGTGACCGGGCCCACATCCTCGAGGGCCTGAAGAAGGCCCTCGACAACCTCGACGCGGTCATCAAGACGATCCGCGACTCGGCCGACACCGAGGTCGCCCGCACCAACCTCATGACGAAGTTCGACCTGTCCGAGCGACAGGCCCAGGCGATCCTCGACATGCGGCTGGCCCGCCTCGCGGCCCTCGAGCGGAAGAAGATCGAGGACGAGTACCTCTCGGTGATCCAGCTCATCGCCGAGCTCGAGGACATCCTCGCCAACCCGGCCCGGGTGCTCGCGATCATCAAGGACGAGCTGGCCGACGTGAAGAAGCGCTACGCCGGCGATCGCAAGACGCGGGTCCAGGAGGACGCGTCGCGGGAGCTCACCGACGAGGACCTCATCGCCGACGAGGACGTCGTCATCACGATCAGCGGCCGCGGCTACATCAAGCGCCAGCCGGTCGGCACGTACCGCCGCCAGCACCGCGGCGGGAAGGGGATCATCGGCCACGTCACCCGCGAAGAGGACGCCGTCGAGCACCTCCTCGTCGCGAACACCCACGACTGGGCGCTCTTCTTCACGAACCGCGGCCGGGTCTTCTCGGCCAAGGTCCACGCGATCCCGGACGCGTCCCGCCAGGCGAAGGGGATGCCGATCATCAACATGCCCGGCGTCCAGGTCGAGGCCGGCGAGGTCCCGATGGCGACGATCACGCTGCCGACGTTCGCCCCCGGCAGCTACCTCGTCCTCGCCACGACCCGCGGGATCATCAAGAAGACGCCGCTCGAGCAGTTCGAGCGCGTCCGCTCGACCGGCATCCGGGCGATCACCCTCGACGAGCAGGACGAGCTCGCGTGGGTCGACATCTCGACCGGCCAGGAGGACGTGATCATCGCGACCGCCCAGGGGATGCTCGCCCGGTTCGCCGAGTCGGAGGTCCGGCCGATGGGCCGCGACGCCGCCGGCGTGATCGGGATCCGCCTCCTGAAGCGCGAGGGCGACCGGGTCGTCTCGATGAGCGTCGTCCAGCCCGGTGCCGACCTCCTCGTCCTCACCGAGACGGGCTACGGCAAGCGCGTCCCGCTGACCGAGTTCCGGGTGAAGCACCGCGGCGGGCAGGGCGTGCGGCTCATCGCCCTCGAAGGGCGCAAGACGGGGGTCGTGGCCGCGGTCCAGCAGGTGACCGAGCTGGACGAAGAACTGGTCCTCATCTCGGCCCACGGCCAGGTCGTCCGGACGGAGCTCAACTCGATCAACCGCTACTCCTCCGGGGCCCGGGGCGTGATCGTCATGCGCCTCAACGAGGGCGACCGGGTCGTCGGGATCGCGGCCTTCCGGCCGGGGTTGGCAGAAGGCCGTGACAACGACGACAATGACGCCCCGGGTGCGGGACTCGCCGGCGACGGCGACGGGCCTGCT
>DASUMJ010000054.1:0-9406 GCA_036277775.1 Candidatus Limnocylindrales bacterium | reverse complement strand
CTCCTCGAGCATGTCGAGCGGGCCGGCGTCCACTCCGGCGACTCGGTCGGGGTCTTCCCGCCCCAGACGGTGAGCGACGGCGACCAGGGCCTGATCGTCGCGACGATGGAACGGATCGTCCTGGCGCTCGGCGCGCGCGGCCTCGTCAACGCCCAGTTCATCGTCCGAGACGACGGCGTCTACCTCATCGAGGTCAACCCGCGGGCGTCGCGGACGGTGCCGTTCCTCTCCAAGGTCACCGGCGTGCCGATGGTCGAGCTCGCGGTCCGGATCGCCCTCGGGGCGACGCTCGAGGAGCTCGGCTGGCCGGGCGGGCTCCTGCCGGTCCCGCCCCTCGTCGCGGTGAAGGCCCCGGCCTTCTCCACGGCGAAGCTCCGGGGCGTCGACCCGTCGGTGGGCCCGTTCATGCAGTCGACCGGCGAGGTCATCGGGATCCACACCGATCCGCGGGTCGCCCTCGCGAAGGCGCTCCGCGGTGCCGCGCTCGTGCCGCCCCGGGCCGGGGTGGGGGAGGGGGCGGTCGCGCCGGTCGCGCTCCTCTCGATCGCCGATCGCGACAAGGCGCTCCTGCCCCGTCTCGCCACGGCCCTCGTGACGGCCGGCTACCGGATCGCGGCGACGCCCGGCACGGCCGCGGCGCTCGAGGCCCGCGGGTTCGCGGCGGACGTCGTGGCGAAGCTCGGCGAGGCCGCGTCGGCGGAGCGGCCCGGGATCCTCGAGGTCATCGCCGACGGTGGCGTTCGCCTCGTCGTGAACACCCCGACGCCGCGCTCCGGGGCGGTCCGGGACGCGGCCGAGATCCGCCACGTGGCCATCGCCGAGGGCATCCTCTGCCTCACCGCGATCGAGACCGCGGTCGCCGCCGCGGAGGCGCTCGACCCGGCGATCGCCGGCCGGCTGTCGGAGGTCCGGTCGCTCACCGACTGGGTGCCGCCGGGCCGGGTCGGCGGCCGCGGCCGTGCCGGCGAGGCAGCCCTCGTCAGGACGTCGGGATGAAGAGGGCCTGACCGAGCGACCAGAGGGTCAGGGTCGTGAGGCCGACCATGATCACCGCGAGCGGCACCTGACGGAGGCGGATCGTCCGTGCCGCGAGCGTGCCCTGGGCTCCGGCGTGGCTCGCGGCGACGACGTGCCCGGCCCACGCCCCGACCATGTGCCCCCCGACGACCGCGGCGAGCTGGAGGGTCCATACGAACCCCGGCGCCAGCCACGCCGCCGACGGCTCGTGGAAGGCCGTCCCGAAGTAGTTCTCGCCCTGCTGGAGCGGATCGGAGATCGCGATGAGGATCCGCTGCCCGTCGATGACGAGGTACGTGAAGTAGTGCGCGAGGAGGTACCCGACCGCGATCGGCAGGAGGCCGGCGGCCGTGGCCGCGAGCCCGACGAGCCGCGCGACGACGAGCGCCGCGCCGACGATGAGCCCGAGGAACGCGGCGAGCACGAACGTCTGCGGCAGCGCCGCGGGGAGCCCGACGATCGAGACCCAGACCTGCGTCTGCGACAGCCCGTCATAGAGGATCGAGCCGGTGCCGAGGCCGATCAGGACGAGGTCCGAGGTCTGCCAGCCGCCCTCGAGGAGGCCGCCACCGAGGGGCCGCCGCCGGACCGTGTCCGGGTCGTCGGGCCCGGCCGGGGCGAACGGGGCGAGCCGGTTCAGGAGCCCGAACCAGACCGAGAAGACCTCGCCGTGCTCCGTCCAGGCCCGCCGCCCGTACTGGGCCATCATCGCGAGGCTGAAGACGGTGTAGCCGGCGATGACGAGGGCGAGCGTCCGCGACCCGAGGCCCGACCCGACGAGCTCGAGCCAGATGACCGCGGCGAACCCGATCGCGGCCGGCCACCGCCCGAGCGCCGCCGGGTACTCGGCCGGTGCGATCGCCTCGACGCCGAGGGCTCGCAGCGCCCGCGCCCCCAGGTCGTGGAGTGTCGTGAACGGATTGAGCCACGTCCAGATCGGGAACCCGAAGGCCGACACGAGCGCGACCCCGACCCAGCCGTAGACCCAGGCGAAGAGCCGCGAGACCTCGGCGGTCGACTCGCCGCCGACGATCCCCTGCGCGACCACCCACGCGAGGCCGGCGAGCCCGATGGCGCGGAGCCCGATCCGGATCGGCGCGGCGACCCGGATGGGCCGGCCGCCGTCGCGCGGCAGCTCCGAGCGGATGTCGCGGACGAGCACGAAGACGAACGACAGCCCGACTGCGAGCGCCGCGCCGAAGACGTAGACGACGAGTGGGAGTCGGCTCTCGAACCCCGCGGAGAGGGCGTGCGCGGCGGCAGTCGCGGGCAGGGCGAGCGTGGCGACCGCGACGGCGACGACGACGGCCCCCCGCCCCGACCGACCGCTCATGCGGGCGACCGGCGACGGAGCATGACCGCGAGCCCGCCGCCGATGAGCAGGCCCACGATCGCGATCGGGAGCAGGGCGTCGCCCGCCGAGCCGTCGCCGCTGCCGTTCGGTCCGGGGCTGGGGGACGGGGCGAGCGTCGGCTCGGCCGTTGGCGATGCTGCCGCGGACGGCGCGTCCGACCCGACCGGGGTTGCGGTGGCGGGGGGCAGCGTGGGCGCAGCGACCGAGAACGTGAAGGTCCCCCTCGCGAGGTGTCCGTCGGCGCTGTCGGCGACCCATTGGACCTGGTAGGTGCCGGGCAGCAGGTCCGGGAGCGGACCGCGGACGACGGTCGGATCCGCGGCGTCGAGGGCTCCGGTGGCGACGGTCGCGCCGCTCGGATCCCGGATGTCGAACGAGGAGTTGTCGTTGAGCGGCTCGTCGAAGGTGAGGATCGCCTCAGCCGGAACGGCCGTGAGGGACTCGCCGCTCGCGGGCGTCGACGCGATCAGTTCGGCGTCTGCGAGGACGGCGGCCGGCGTCAGGAGGAGGAGCAGGAGGGCGGCGATCGCCGCCCGTGCGCGTGCAAGGCTGCCGCGCCGCGTCGCGCGGGGATGGGTCCGGTGCATGGCGCGCAGTGTACGGAACGTTCGCGCGGGTCGCCCCGGTGCACGTCCGCCCGGGTGCCGCGGTGCTCGAAGGCGTGCTCTATGGCGCAGTGATCACCGGCGCCGTGCTGCCGATCCCAACTTGACGCTGCCCGGCCGGCGCCGATCGCCGCCGTCAGGCGGCGATCGGGCGGGCGGGGTGCGAGGACCGGGCGGCCGGCGAGGCGGTGGGAGCCACCTCGCCGGCGACGCGGCGCCCGGTCAGGATGAGCAGCCGCCCGACGCTCCGTCGGAGGCTGCGCGGCGTGGTGGTGCGTGCGGTCGCGGCCAGCCGCTCACTGGCGGCCTCGACCTCGCGCTCGCGGATCCGAGCCCGGACCACCAGCTGGGTCTGTTCGGTCCATCCGTGCATCGTGGCGATTCCCTTCGCAAGCTCCATGTGGTTGATGCTGATCTGCTGTGTGTTAGTCATCTGTCTAACCCTCCCGGTCAAGGATGGGCCGCGGTCGCCCGCGGCCCGGTGGGGACGCGCTAGCCGACGAGGAAGCGCTTGAGATCGAACGACGCGTCGTCGAGGCGGTCGCGGCGGAGGCTGTAGTAGACGACCGCACCGGCCTCGATGACGGTGAGGAGGCCCGCGCTTCGGAGCTGCGCGAGGTGATGCTTGATCGTGGGCTTCGACAGTTCGAGCTGCTGCGCGATCTCGGTGAGGTAGAGGTCGCGCTCGGCGAGGAGCTTCAGGATCCGGAGCCGCGTCTCGTCGCCGAGGGCGCGGTGGAGGCGGAGGACCTGGAGCGGCGGGGCGAGGGGATCGACCCGGTCGAGCGCCTCATCGGCGACCGGGTAGCCGAAGAACCGCCAGTCGCTCCCCGCGAGGAGGAAGTTGTACGGCCGCGAGAAGTACGACGGAGCGAGCACGACCCGCCGGACGCCTGCCTCTGGCAGCCACCGGATGCCTCCGGTCGTCCGCTCGATCAGGTCGGGGCCCGTGGTGGTCACCCGGTCGCCGGCCCGCAGGTCGTAGTCCCGGACGAGGATCGACCGGATGCGATCCTCGATCGGTCGGAACGCCTCTGCCCATGCCCGCGCGAGCCCGACGATGTCGTCATGCGTCGACGCCGGGTTCTCGAGCAGCGTGAGGCGCTCCTTCTTCTTCCAGTCCGGCAGGGCTTCTTCCAGCTCGCGAACCGCGCTCACGTCGCCGTCGAGCGCACGCTCCAGGAGCGGCGCAGCCTCGGGGTGGTTCGCGACTGCCTCGGAGAAGACGCTCCGGAGGAGCGGCGCGGGCCCGGCGGCCTCGAGGGCCGCGACGAGCTCGTCGACCGTCGAGAGCTCGCGATGCTCCACGACGAAAGCCGCGAGGTGGATCGCGAGATCCGTGTCGCAGATCCGGTCGAAGACGCCCCGCTGGACCTCCGGCAGGCCCGCCCTGGCGGCGGCGAGCCACTGGCGATCCTCCGCGGGGAGGTCGTCGGTCGCGCCTGCCTCGCCCGAGAGGGAGAAGAGGAAGTCGTAGACCGTTCGGACGTCCCATTCGATCACGTGGCCCGCGGCCCCGCCCGTGAAGTCACGGACGGCCGGGCGCGCGGTGGTCTCGCTCGGGGCGGCGACCGGTGCTCGGCGGGTGGCTGGTCGGGCCATGGCTTCGGGTGCTCCTGCGTGGTCGACGGGTTCGGCGTTGATGTTAGATGAAAAGCTAACACATGGACGATGGTTGTCAAGCGGTGGTTCCGCGGCCCGCTGCGGTACCCTTCGCCCGACCCCTGCGAGCTTCCCATCTCGACTCCGGAGCACCGCCCGCCCATGCGCGTACCCACGATCGAATTCAGCGACGACCGCCTCCCGAACGGCCTCCGCCTGATCGTCGCCGAGGACCACCTGGCGCCGGTGGCGGCGGTGAACATCTGGTACGCGGTCGGATCGCGACACGAGCCGCCGGGCCGGCACGGCTTCGCCCACCTGTTCGAGCACGTGATGTTCCAGGGCTCCGCCCACGTCTCGAAGGCCGAGCACATCGGGCTCATCCAGTCGATCGGCGGAACGATGAACGGCACGACCTGGCTCGACCGGACCAACTACTTCGAGACCGTCCCGTCGCACCAGCTCGAGCTCGCGCTCTGGCTCGAGGCCGATCGGATGGGGACCCTCCTCGACGCCCTGAGCCAGGAGAACCTCGACAACCAGCGGGACGTCGTGAAGAACGAGAAGCGCTGGTCGTACGACAACCGCCCGTACGGCTCGTGGTGGGAGCGGCTCCTCGCCGGCCTCTTCCCGCCGGGCCACCCGTACCATCACACGACGATCGGCTCGATGGCCGACCTCGATGCGGCCTCGCTCGACGACGTCAAGTCGTTCTTCAGGACCCACTACGCGCCGAACAACGCGGTGCTCTCGGTCGTCGGCGACGTCGACCGGCCGCAGGTTCGGGCATGGGCCGAGCGCTACTTCGGCGGCATCCCCGCGAACCCGGCCCTGCCGGTGGACCTCGGCGACCACTCGCTGCCGCCGCTCCTCGGTCGCGAGCGCCGCGAGGTCGTCGCCGACCGGGTCCCGCTGCCGCGGATCCACTGGGGCTTCCGCGCGCCGGTCTACGGCGACCCGCGCCTCGACGCCCTCGATCTCGCCGGCCAGATCCTCGCCGGCGGCAAGGGGAGTCGCCTCCACCGGCGGCTCGTGCGGGAGGAGCGCCTGGCCCAGGACGTCACCCTCTTCTCGATGGGCCTGATCGGCGGGCCGTCGATCGCGGCTGGCTGGGCGACCGCCCGCCCGGGCGTGGACCTCGCCCGCCTCGAGGCGGTCTACTGGGAGGAGCTCGAGCGGATCACGAGCGAGCCGCCCTCGGCCGACGAGCTCGACCGGGCTCGTGCCCTCACCGAGGCCGACGAGCTGGGGTCGCTCCAGCGGGTCGAGGAGCGGGCCGACCGGCTCTCGATGTACGCGACGCTCTTCGACGACCCGGATCTCGTGAACCGGATGCTGCCGCGCTACCTCTCGGTCACGGCGGAGCAGATCCGCGACGCCTGCCGCGACGTCTTCCGCGCCGACAATCGCCTCGTCCTCACGTACCTTCCGGCCGACCAGGCGAGCGGCGACGCGGAGGCGGCGGCATGAGCGGCCCGCGCTCGACGGTCGTCGCCGAGCGACCGAGCCCCGGCGAGCCGCGGCCGTACGCCTTCCCGCCGTTCGAACGCTCGCGCCTCGACAATGGCCTCTCGGTCATCGCGATCCACCTCCCGGGCCGGCCCCTCATCGCCGCGTCGCTCGTCGCGACCGGCGGCGTGGCCGACGAGCCGGACGACCTCGCCGGCGCGACGGTCTTGATGGCGCGGGCGCTGACCGAGGGGACCGAGCGGTACGACGCGATCGAGCTCGTCGAGGCCGGCGAGCGACTCGGCGCGTCGATCCACGCCGAGGCCGGCTGGGACTCGATCGGGCTGTCGGTGGACGTCCCGGCGGAGCGCCTGGCGCCGGCCCTCGACCTCGTCGAGGAGATCCTCGCCCGCCCGACGTTCCCGGAGACCGAGGTCGAGCGGCTCCGCGACGAGCGCCTCAACGACATCCTCCAGGCGCGCGCCGATCCGCGCCGCCGCGCGGAGGAGACCTTCGTCCGGGCCGTCTACGCCGATTCGTCGCCGTACCGACGGCCATCGGCCGGCCTCGAGGCCACGGTCGGGCGTCTCGACCGCGCCGCGATCCGCTCGGTGCTGGCGCGGCGGTTCGATCCCCGCGAGATGACGCTCGTCGTCGGCGGCGACCTCACCGGCATCGACGTCCCGGAGCTCGCCGCGGCCCGCTTCGGCGGCTGGCAGCCGAGCGCCGCCGCGCGAGCGGTCTCGGCCACCGATGCCACGCCGGCCGCGCGGCACCGGCGGGTCGTCGCGGTGCATCGGCCCGGCTCGGTCCAGACGGAGATCCGGATCGGCCATCCCGGCGTCGCCCGGCGGATCCCGGACTTCCATGCCGTCTCCGTGACGGGGACGATCGTCGGCGGCCTGTTCAACTCGCGGCTCAACCGGAAGCTCCGCGAGGAGAAGGGGTACACGTACGGAGCCCACGCCGGGTTCGATCTCCGGCGGGCCGCCGGCCCGTTCGGTGCCCGGCTCGCCGTCGCCACCGACGTCACGATCCCGGCGACGCTCGACGTCCTCGCCGAGCTGGAGGCGATCCACGCGGGCGTGACGGACGCGGAGCTGACGGAGGCCCGGGACTACCTCGTCGGTGTCTTCCCGCTTCGGTTCGAGACGCCCGGGGCCGTCGTCGGCGCGCTTGCCAGCCTCGTCACGATGGGCCTGCCGGACGACGAGCTTGCGCGGTACCGCCCGGCGATCGAAGCCGTCACCGTCGACGACGTCGCGGCCGCGGCTGCGGCCCACATCCGGCCGGCCGAGATGGCGATCGTCCTCGTCGGCGACGTTGATGCGTTCCTGCCGGAGCTCGAGGCGGCCGGCCTGGGCCCGATCGAGATCGAGCGCGACCCGGCGCCGGAGCCGCCGACGGAGGCGACCGACGGCGACGCCGACTGACCCTGCCGACGCCCCGCCCTCGAAGCGGTCCAGGTTCCCGGCCCTCGAGTCGCCCGTCTATCGCCGCCTGCTCGCGGGCAACACCCTGGCGACCCTCGGGGCGTTCATGCAGGCGACGTCGCAGGGCTGGCTCGTCCTCGAGCTGACGAACTCGCCGGGCCTGCTTGGCCTCCTCGGCGCGATCGCCGGCCTGCCGACGCTCTTCCTCGCGGTCATCGCCGGCGTCCTCGCCGACCGCCTCGACCGGCGCCGGCTACTGGCCTGGTCGTACGCCGCCGCCGCGGTGCTCTCGGCGCTCCTCGCGGTCCTCACCACGACCGAAACGGTCGCCTACTGGCACGTCGCCGCGATCGCGTTCGCCGGCGGGGTGCTCTTCACGGTCCAGATGCCCGCGAGCCAGGCGATGGTGTCCACGATCGTGGACCGGGCGGCCCTCGGGAGCGCGATCGCCCTGAACTCGGCCCAGTTCAACCTCATGCGGATCATCGGCCCGTCGCTCGCCGGGTTCGCGATCGCCGCCGGCGGGCTGGCCCTCGGGTTCTGGGCCAACGCCGTCGCGCTCGGGGTCGTCGCGGTCATCTTCGCCGGCCTCACGGTGCCATCGAACCGCCAGGCCGGGCGACTCCAGGCCGCGCTCTGGGGCGACCTCCAGGACGGCGTGCGGCACGCGGCCGGCGACCCGATCCTGGCTGCCCTCGTCCTCCTCGCCGCGGCGCCGGCGCTTCTCGTCCTCAGCTACCTGACGTTCCTGCCGGTCTATGCGCGCGACATCCTCGAGATCGGGGCGCAGGGGCTCGGGCTGCTCACGGGCTCCATCGGCGTCGGGGCATTGGCCGGGGCGCTGTTCATGGCCGCGCGACGGCCGGCCGGCGGGAGCGGCCGGTTCGTCGTCGGCGGGCTCATGGCGATGGGGATCTCGCTCGCGACGTTCGCCCAGTCGACGTTCGTGCCGCTCACCTGCGGTGCCCTCGCGCTCCTGGGCGCCAGCCAGGTCGCCTACTACTCGACGACGAACACGCTCATCCAGGTCCGGGTCCCGGCCCGGCTCCGGGGTCGCGTCCACAGCCTCTACGTGCTGACATCGATTGGCCTGATCCCGGTCGGCAATCTCGTGGCCGGGGCGCTCGCCGAGCGGGTCGGCGTCCCGAACGTCCTCGCCGTCGGCGGCGCGCTGACCCTCGCGGTCGCGGTGCTGGCCGCGGTCCTCCGGCCGGAGCTCCGGCGACTCCGACCGGAACGGCCGGCGGCGACCGGCGCGGGCGTGGTCGCGACCACGGCCGTGAGCGCGGCAGCGAGCGCGGCAGCGAGCGCGGCGCTGGCGCCCCCGGAGCCGGGACGCGCGCCGGAGGTACCCGTCGACGCCTGAAACCTTTCGCGTGGCCGCTGTCTCAAGGGGACAGACGGACCGGACGAGGATCCGGGGGACATGAAGGGAACAGGACCACCATGACGGAGCGTTTCGGTCTTCGGGCCGCACGGATGATCGGTGTCGCGGTCGTGAGCCTGCTGCTCATCGTCGGCGGCGCATACGCGGCGAGCCAGCTGGCCGAGTCCGGGAGTCGCGACGACTCGGCCCCGACGGCTACGGCCGAACCCGCGGCGTCCGAGGCGCCAGAGGCGAGCGAGTCGCCCGAGGCGAGCGACGACGCGTCGGCCAGCCCGGATGCCTCGTTCGACGATGACGACGCGGCGGCGAGCCCGGATGCGACCTTCGATGACGATGACGACGACGCCTCCGCGTCGCCCGGCGCGACCGACGACCACGACGACGATGACGTTGGCGACGATGACGACGACGCCTCCGTGTCGCCCGGCGCGACCGACGACCACGACGACGATGACGACGACGATGCGTCCGCCTCGCCGGGTGCGACCTTCGATGACGATGGTGGCGACGACGGCTCCCCGGAGCCCTCGGACGACCACTCCGGCCAGGGCTGACCCAC
>DASUMJ010000053.1:0-18070 GCA_036277775.1 Candidatus Limnocylindrales bacterium | reverse complement strand
GGCACCGGCGGCCACGCCCCCCTCGCCGAAGAGGACCGCTTCGACGTCGGGCGTGTCGGAGACGATCGTGACGACGACGTCGGACGCCGCGGCGACCTCGGCGGGGCTCCGGGCCAGCGTGACCCCGAGCTCGCCGAGCTCGGCGGCCCGCCCCGGCGTGCGGTTCCAGGCGGTCACCTCGAACCCGGCCCGGGCGACGTTCGCCGCCATCGCCCCGCCCATCGTCCCCAACCCCACGAACCCGACCCGCATCCCGGCGCCTCCTTCCGGCCGATCCTAGCGCCGACGGCGGCGGGCGTTCAGTCGAGGCCGGCGAGGAGAAGGAACGGGCCGTCCCGCGGGCCGGCGACGACGAGCCGCTCCGGACCGAGCGGCCCCGCCCCGGCCGACCCGACCGTGAACCCGGCCTTCCGGGCACGATCCGCGGCCCCGGCGTCGACGACGAGGTAGAGCGCCAGGCTGCCCTCCCCGTGGCGGGCGAGCGCGGCGGCGAGCCGGCCCTCGGTCGAGGGCTCCAGGAGGAGCATGTCCCGGTCACCGTCGTACCGGAGCAGCCGGCAGCGGGCACCGAGGAGACGCTCGTCGGGCGCATCCTTGACCCGCGGATCGCGGAGATCGTGGCGCTCGGCGAGTGCCGCCGCGACCTCGACTTCGGCGCGGTCGAGCTCCACGGTCCCCCACCCACCGACGGCCTTTCGCGGGCTCACGGCGGCCCAGAGCCGCTCGAGCGCATCGCCGAGAGCCTCCGCGCCGAGGAGCCGTTCCGGATCGGCGGTCGTCACGGGACGGCGCTGAGGGAGCCGGTGATCTCGGGGCCGGCCGGACCACTTGCGACGTACGCTTCGACGGCGGCCTGGAGCCCGATGTCGCGATTGGCCTTCTCGGAGCGGAGCCACTTCAGCTCGAGGATGTCGCAGTACGCCTGGACGGCATCGCCCCCGGGCCCGATGAGCGAGGCGATCCGGGCGATCGTGGGACGGAAGACCTCGCCGCGCCAGCGACGCGCGCCGTCCGCTGGGGCGATCGCCGCGCCCTCGGTGCACTCGAGCCACGCCCGGTACTCGTGGAGGTCGTTGAGGAGGAGCCGGGCCTGGCCCTCGAGCGCCCGGATCCCGGTCAGGCGCTCGAGCTCCGCGGCGTGGAACCGCCGGTTCGTGACGGCGGCCCGGACGCGGACGAACCCCGGCCGACCGGGCTCGACCTCGATCTCGTCGACGGCAAACCCGAGGTCGTTGAGCCGCCGGACCTGGCTCGTCATCGCGAAACGGTCACCGGCCCCGACCTCGATCTCGGCGTGCAGCTCCCGCCACAACGATTCGTACCGCTCCCGAACGGTCTCCGCCGCCTCGAGCGCGTCGTCGAGCAGGTCGTCCCGACCCTGGGCCGCGGCGAGGTCGGCAAGCCCGAACGCGACGTTCTCGACGAGGACCTCGAGGTCGAACTCGCGCTGGCCGGCCGAGAGCGACGGGTGGATCTCGCTCGTCTCCGCGTCGACGAGGTAGGCCTGGACCTTGTTGCCGTCGCGCCGGAAGAGCGTGTTCGCGAGCGAGCAGTCGCCCCAGTAGACGCCGGCCCGATGGAGCTCGACGAGGAGCCCGGCCATGGCGTCGAGGAGCTGGTCGCGAAGGTGGCCCGGGCCCGGCGGCACGCGCGACAGGAGGAGCCGGTACTGGAGCGAGTTCGGCAGGTAGCGGGTCACGAGGATCGCCGCATCACGGGAGGCATCGGCGGCCACTCCGAGCGGCTCGACCGCCGGGAGGTCGGCGTCCTCGAGATGGCGGAGGACCTCGTATTCGCCCTCGGCGATCCCGATCGGCTCCTCCTTCAGCGCGACGAGACCGCCGTCGACGTCGAGGAACCGGACGAGGTGGCGCGACGGCCCGACGGGCAGCTCACGGAACGGGAGACCCTGGGGCCAGGCCTCGAGCGGCAGCTCCCAGGGCAGCTCGAGCAGCGCCGGGCTGGGCTCGTGGAGCCGAAGGCGCGGGAACGACGTGCTCATCGCCGGTCAGGGTAGCGCGCGGCCGGGAGGCGCCGGTCGTCATCCGGCGCCCACCCCGGCGACCGTCATCGGCGGTGGCGTCAGGTACTAGGGCAACCCTGGCGGGGTGGTGCCACTCTCGTCGCCGACGAGTGTCGTCATCGTCGGGTCGTGGCAGAGCTGGCACGTTCCGCGGTCGTCCACCTTGAGGAGCCGACTGCTGGCGCTCGGGTCACCATTCGGGTACGTGACGGTGGAGCTGAAGGCGCCCGCCATCGTCGCGTTGGAGCCGTGCGCAACGTGGCAGGTCGTGCAGGCCCGGTTCCTCGAGGTGGTGTGGCGGAAGTCGAAGACGCCGTCGCCGGTCCCGGTCACCATCGGCTGACCGTTGGTCGGGTAGGTGCAGACGCCACCGGCATCGAGGACGCAGACACGTGTCCGGAGATTGCCGGCGACCTCGCCGGTTACGGGAACGCCGGGAACGGGCACGCCCCCCGCCTGAGGCCACTGGGTCGACTGCGTGTAGCGCGAGTGGCATACCGCGCACCAGGCATTGATCTGGCCGTTGAACGACAGCGGCAGGCCGTTGGGTGCGTCGTGATTCGTGTTGGCACTGTCGCTGACGCCGGAGTTATACGGGACCACCTGATGCCAGTAGTCGCCGGCTGACGCCGGGTCGTAATCGGCGGCCGTGGCCGGTGCGGCGGCGCGCGCCGTCACCTCGCTGGCGAGCAGCAGTCGGTCGGAATCAACGGTGTCGTACTGGATCACTGTGTAGTTGCGGGCGTCGCCAGGCGGCGGGAGCGGAGCGTCTGTGACTGACGTCGCCGTCACGTACGGTGAGACCGCGACGATGGCACCCGTCACGGGATTCGGCAGGGGGTTGAGGATGCGGTACTGGCCGTTCCCGTGCGGGTTGTGGCAGCTGCCGCAGGCCAGGCTGACCGCGGGACCGGGGTTCGCGACGGCCGAGAACGCCCCATTGCCCCAGGCGACACCCGGCATCGACAGGCCGTTTGCGGCGGTCCCGAGATGGGCGGAGGTAACCGGCTCGGCTGCCGCGAGGACGCCAATCTTCTTGTAGAAGCCGAAGACGGTGGGATGAGCGGGCTCCGCAGCGAGCGCCGCGGTGTAGCGATATGCGTCGGAGCTGTCAATCCGCGCGCTCACGAACCCGCCACCCCGAAGCGCGCCGAGCTGGGTCCCACCGGACCGACCGACGAGCGCGTACTGGATGCCGGTCATGACGTCGGTCGTGGCACCCGTCACGGCAGCGCCGTGGCAGGTCTGGCAGAGAGCCGTCTCGTCGGCGGCGTTGATGAGGAATGGGCCCTGGGCCGTGTGGGCCCGGTGGCACCCGGCACAGCCGTCGGCGTTGATCCCGAGCGACCCGTTGTTCTGGGTCATGACGTGGGGTCCGCCGTCGGCCAGGGCGGGAACGGCGGCAAGGATCAGCCAGAGAGCGCCGCCCGCCATTACGATCGTGAGCCGTCGTACCTTCGTCATGGCGTCAGCCTCCATCCCTCGACCCAGTCGATGGGCGGGACCGCGGGATCGCTCGGTCGCCGTGGTGACCGGCGAGCCCTGCCCGACAACGGGGCAGGAACCGCTCGATCGTCGGCTCGTGGTTGGCGGGCGGCAATCCGGCGATCGGTACACGCCAAGCGTGGGCCGTCGCCTCTACCATCCGGTACAAATGGCCCCTCGTACCAGGGCCGTCCAGCTGGTCCTCGCCCGCCGGGGTTCGAGGCCGATGGAGTTCCCAATCGGCGGACACGCAGAGGGGAGCTGGCGCGCCCGGCGGGACTCGAACCCACGACCTTCAGGTCCGCAACCTGACGCTCTATCCGCTGAGCTACGGGCGCACGATGCCGGAATGCTGGCGGAGAGGGGGGGATTCGAACCCCCGATGGGTGTAACCCCATAACGGTTTAGCAAACCGCCGCACTAGGCCTCTATGCGACCTCTCCGTCTACGGCGGTCGATAGGCTACCACGGGCCTCCCGCGGTTGACACCGAGGCGGAGCCTCCGCTACCGTCGCGAGACCGAGATGGCTCGCTTCTATTGGTTTACCGACCCGGCATGATCGTTCCCGGCCCTTGAGCCGGGGGCACACGTCGTGCCGGGCGAAGCAGAGGCGCAGACCTCTGCTTTTTTGTTTCCGGTCCGACCGTCCCGAAGGAAGGTCGCTCGATGTTCGTCGTCATGGCCCGCACCGCCACCGAGGCCGAGATCCTCGGGGTCAAGAGCCACATCCTCGCCGAGGGGATGACGCCCTATGACCACGCCGGCGCGGAGCGCGTCGTGATCGCGGTCGTCGGCGAGGTCGGCCCGCGGAAGCAGGTCCTCGCGAGCCGGCTCGCGGCGCTCTCGGGCGTCGAGACGATCACCCCGATCTCGCGGCCCTTCAAGCTCACCTCGCGCGAGTTCCACCCCGAGGACACCGTGATCCGCGCACTCGACGCGGTCATCGGCGACGGCGGCCTGACGGTCATGGCCGGTCCGTGCTCGGTCGAGAGCCGGGACCAGCTCATGGAGACGGCCGACGCCGTGGCCGCGGCCGGCGCGACGGTGCTCCGCGGCGGCGCGTTCAAGCCCCGGACCTCCCCGTACAGCTTCCAGGGGCTGGGCGTCGAGGCGCTCCGGTACCTCGCCGAGGCGAGCCAGCGGACCGGCCTGCCGACGATCACCGAGGTCATGGAGCCGAACCAGGTCGACATCGTCGCCGAGTACGTCGACATCCTCCAGATCGGCACGCGAAACATGCAGAACTACTCGCTCCTGAACGCGGCCGGGCGGGTCGCCCGGCCGGTGATGCTGAAGCGCGGCTTCGGGGCGACGGTCGAGGAGCTCCTCATGGCCGCGGAGTACATCGTCGCGGCCGGCAACCCGAACGTGATCCTCTGCGAGCGGGGCATCCGGACGTTCGAGACGTACACCCGGAACACCCTCGACCTGGCGGCAGTGCCGCTCCTCCACCACCTCACCCACCTCCCGGTGATCGTCGACCCGAGCCATGCGACCGGCAAGCGCTGGCTCGTGAAGCCGCTCGCGATCGGCGGCGCGGCAGTCGGGGCGGACGGGATCATGGTCGAAGTCCACCCGACCCCGGAGGAGGCCCTCTCGGACGCCGAGCAGCAGCTCAACCCGGCCCAGTTCGCCGACCTCATGGCGGCGCTCCTGCCCGTCCACGAGCACGTCCGCTCGCTCCACGGCGACCCGCTCGTCACCGGTGCCGCGCTCGGCATCGGGACCGGCGGGCTCTCGAAGCACTAGGGGCGCCCGGTGGACACCCTCGCGGCCCCGCCCGGCGGCGCACCCGCCGGCTTCGCGGTCATCCGGCCCTCCGTCCGCCTCCGCGGCGAGCTTCGGGTGCCCGGCGACAAGTCGATCAGCCATCGGGCGCTCATGCTCGCGCTCCTCGCGGCCGGCGAGAGCCGGATCGAGGGCGCCGGCGACGGCGCGGACGTCCGCTCGACCGCGGGGATCCTCCGGGCCCTCGGAGCCACCGTGGAGCGGCACGACAGCGATGGTCGGGGTGCCGGGTATCGCGTGGTCTCGCCGGGCGCGGACGCCCTCCGCGAGCCGGCGGCGACGCTCGACTGCGGCAACTCGGGCACGAGCCTCCGGCTGTTCGCCGGGATCCTCGCCGGGCTGCCGCTGACGGCGGTCCTCGACGGCGACGCCTCGTTGCGACGGCGCCCGGTGGCTCGTATCATCGAGCCGCTGCGAGCGATGGGCGCGACGCTCTCGGCCCGCGTCGCCGATTCCCTCCCACCGGTGACCGTCACCGGGAGCCGTCCCCTCCGACCCATCGACTGGACGACACCGGTGCCGTCGGCACAGGTGAAGTCCGCGATCCTGCTCGCCGGGCTGCACGCGGACGGGACGACGCGAGTGCGGGAGCGCGTCGCGACCCGTGACCACACGGAGCGGATGCTCCGGGCACGCGGCGTGGCCGTCGGCAGCACGCCGGACGGTGCGGGCGGGGCGATGATCGAGATCGAGGGAGGGACGGCCGTGCGGGCGATCGATGAGCGCATCCCGGGCGATCCGTCCGCGGCCGCGTTCTGGCTCGTCGCCGGGGCGATCCATGCGGACGCCGAGCTCCTCCTCCCGGATGTCGGCGTCAACCCGACCCGTCGGGCGGTGCTCGACCTCCTCGCCCGGATGGGCGCCCGGATCGAGGAGCGGCCGACACGGGTGCCGGCGGACGACGCCGTCGGCGAGCCGATCGCCGACCTCGTGGTCCGGAGCTCGGAGCTCAGGCCCATCGACATCGGCCCGGCGGACGTCGCCGCCGCGATCGACGAGATCCCGATCCTCTGCCTCGCCGCGACCCAGGCCCACGGGCGGACGACGATCCGCGGCGCGGGCGAGCTCCGCCACAAGGAGTCGGACCGGCTCGCCGGCATCGCCGCCGGCCTCGCGGCGCTCGGGGCCCGCGTCTCGATCGACGGCGACGACCTCACGATCGACGGGCCCGTGCGTCTCACCGGTGCCGTCACCGACAGCCTCGACGACCATCGCCTCGCGATGACCTTCGCGATCGCCGGGCTCATCGCCGCCGGACGGACGACCGTCGGGCGGCCCGAGAGCGCGGCGATCTCCTATCCCGGCTTCTTCGCCGAGCTCGAAAGGATCCGATCATGACGAAGCGGGTCGTGCTCATCGGCCACCCGGTCGCGCACTCGCTCTCCGCGGCGATGCAGCAGGCGGCGTTCGACGCGCGCGGCATCGATGCGGCCTACGAGCTCTGGGACAGGCCGCCGATCGAGCTCCCGGACGCGATCGCGGAGCTTCGCGACGACGCGTTCCTCGGGGCCAACATCACGATCCCGCACAAGGAGCGGGTCGTGCCCCTCATCGACCGGCTGACCGAGGAGGCCCACGCCACCGGCGCGGTGAACACGATCACCCGCGAGGGTCGCCGGCTCGTGGGGCACAACACCGACGTCCCCGGCTTCGCCGCCGCCCTCGATGCGCTCGTCGGCCGGGCCAAGATGCCTCGTCAGGCGGTCGTCCTCGGCGCGGGCGGCGGCGCCCGGGCCGTCGTCTACGGCCTGATCCGCGAGGGCTTCACCCGGGTCGTCGTCTTCAATCGCCATCTCCACCGGGCCGAGGGGCTCGTGAAGCACTTCGGCCGGAGCGCCGCGCACATGGAGCTGCGGGCGATGCCGTGGCATCCCTCGATCATCGAGTCCGAGCTGGCCAAAACGAAGATCCTCGTCAACGCGACCTCGATCGGCCTGACGAGCGACGAGAGTCCCATCCCGGGGGAGCTGCTGACCGCCGACCTCCTCGTCCTCGACCTGATCTACAACCGGACGCGGCTCCTCCGGGACGCCGAGGCGGCCGGGGCGACCGCGCGCGACGGCGAGACGATGCTCCTCCACCAGGGCGCGGCCGCGTTCACGCTCTGGACGGGGCAAGCAGCGCCGCTCGACGTCATGGGCGAGGCCCTTGCGGCGGCCCGCGCCGGCGGGCTCCGATCCGCCGAGGGCGAGCCGGCGGGGGACGAGCCGACGAACGGTGTCGCCGGCGGGGCGACGGCCGCAGCGGCCGGCTGACCGGCGACCGACGGACGGCCCGTGGACGCGTTCCGCTTCCTCACCGCCGGCGAATCGCACGGGCCGACGCTCGGCGTCACGGTCGAGGGCGTTCCAGCCGGGCTGGCCCTCACCGCGGACGACCTCGCGGTCGACCTCGGGCGGCGGCAGCGCGGCTACGGGCGTGGCGCCCGCCAGGCGATCGAGACGGATCGGGCTCAGATCGTCGGCGGGGTCCGCCACGGGCTGACGCTCGGCTCGCCGATCCTGCTCCTCGTCGCGAACCGCGACTTCGAGAACTGGGGCCCGGTCATGCAGGCCGAACCGCTGTCCGAGGAAGCGGCCGCGGAGCTCCGCGCCGCAGCCGACGGTGGCAACAAGCGGGCCACGCCGGTGACGCGGGTCCGGCCGGGGCACGCGGACCTCGCCGGTGCCCTGAAGTACGGCCACTCCGATGTCCGGAACGTCCTGGAACGGGCGTCGGCGCGGGAGACCGCGGCGCGGGTCGCCGCGGGCGGCGTCGCCCGGGCCTTCCTCCGGCAGCTCGGGATCGAGGTCTGGTCGTTCACGGCCGAGGTGGGCGGGGTCGCGATCGATCCCGCCGCCGCGACGCGCTCCCGCGAGGAGGCCGACGCGTCACCCCTCCGCTGCCCCGATCCCGAAGCGGAGGAGCGGATGATCGCCCGGATCGACGAGGCGAGGACGAACGGCGACACGATCGGCGGGGTCTTCGAGGTCGTCGCCCACGGCGTCCCGATCGGCCTGGGCTCGTACGTCCAGTGGGACCGCCGGCTCGACGCGGCCCTCGCCGCGGCGGTCATGAGCATCAACATCGTGAAGGGCGTGGAGCTCGGGCTCGGGTTCGAGCAGACCCGCCGGTTCGGGAGCACGGTCCACGACATCATCGACGGGCGGGCCGACGACGGCCACTGGATCCACCGCTCGAACAACGCCGGCGGCACGACCGGCGGCATCTCGAATGGCGAGCCGATCGTCGTCCGGGGCGCGGTGAAGCCGATCTCGACCCTCGCCCGGCCGCTGCCGTCGGCGGATCTCATCACCGGCATGCCGGTGGACAAGGCCCACTACGAGCGGAGCGACATCAGCGTCGTGCCGGCCGCGGGCGTGATCGGCGAAGCGATGGTCATGCTGACCCTCGCCCGCTTCGCCCTCGAGGCGCTCGGTGGCGACCGGATGGACGTCGTCCGCGAGCGGATGGCGGCCCATCGCCGGCTCATGGCCACCACGCCGCCCGCGCCGACGATCGGCGGCCGAGCCAGCGCGCCGGGCGGCGACGAGGCCGGCTCCGGCGGCGACGACTAGGCGCGGCGAGGCAAGACGGCCGTGGACGTCGTCCTCATCGGGCTGCCGGGCAGCGGCAAGAGTGCCGTCGGGCGGCGACTGGCTGCGCGCCACGGCGCGTCGTTCACCGACCTCGACGAGGTGATCGAGCGCGAGGCCGGCGTCCGGATCCCCGAGATCTTCGCCGACGAGGGCGAGGCCGGGTTCCGGGCCCGGGAGCGCGCGGCGATCATCGCCCTGGGTCCCCCGGACCCGGCGCCTTCGATCCGGCGAGTGATCGCGCCCGGCGGTGGCGCGGTCGTGGACCCCCGGAACCGCTGGCGGCTCTACCGCGGCCGCGTCCCGATCTGGCTCGATGCCCGGCCCGAGGTCCTGGCCCAGCGGCTCCGCCGGTCGCCGACGGTCCGGCCCCTCATCGCCGGCCGCGAGCCGATCCGGGCGCTCCGCGAGCTCACCGCCGCGCGCGGCCGCTTCTACGGCGCGGCGACGCGGATCGCGGGCATGGCCGAGGTCCACGGCGTCGTCGACGCGGTGGATCGAGCGGTCGCCGAGGCCGCCGCGGCGACCGGGACGACCCTCGTCCGCGCGGAGACGACCCTCGGTCGGCTCGCGATCGGCGAGGGCGTCGCCGGCCGGATCGTCTCCGAGGAGCTGGCGCGGCTGGGCGCCGGCCGGGCGATCGTCGTGAGCGAGCCCGGGGCATGGGGCGCCGTGGGCCCGGCCCTCGAGCAAGCGCTCGGCGCGGCGGGACTGCCGCTCGAGCTGGTCCTGCTCCCGCAGGGCGAGGCCGCGAAGACCCTCGGGACGATCGAGGCGGCGGCGCGGGAGCTCGCACGCCGGCGCGTGGAGCGGGGCGAGGCGCTCGTGGCGGTGGGCGGCGGCGCCCTGGGCGACGCGGCCGGCTTCCTCGCGGCGACGTACCTCCGCGGGATCCCGTTCATCCAGGTCCCCACGACGCTCGTCGCCCAGATCGACAGCTCGATCGGCGGCAAGACCGGTGTCGACCTGCCCGAGGGCAAGAACCTCGTCGGGGCGTTCCACCAGCCGGTCGCGATCGTCATCGACGTCGCGCTCCTCGCCACGCTGCCGGAGCGGGAGCGACGGGCCGCACTCGGGGAGGCGGTGAAGATGGCGGCGCTCGGCGACGAGCGACTGTTCGAGTTGCTCGAAGCCCGGGGCGCGGCGCTCGCGTCCGGCGACCCGGCCGCGGTCGAGGACGGGGCCCTCGCGGAGGTCGTCGAGCGCTGCGCCTGGGCGAAGGTCGAGGTCGTCGCCGCCGACGAGAAGGAGACCGCCGTGCGGATCGCGCTGAACCTGGGGCACTCGCTCGGCCATGCGTTCGAGTCTGCGGGCGGGTATGCCGACCTCCGACACGGCGAGGCCGTCGCCTTCGGCCTGCGGGCGGCCTGCCGGATCGGCGTCGCGGTCGGCGTCACGCCGCCCGAGCGCGCGGCCCGCGTGGAACGGGCCCTCGATGCCGTCGGCCTGGGTGCGGGCGTCCTCCCCTACTCCCGCGACGCCGTGCTCGACCACCTCGGGTCCGACAAGAAGCATCGCGGCGGCCGGCTCCGGTGGGTCCTCCCGACCGAGACCGGCTCCGTCGTCCGGGACGACGTCGACCCGGGCCTCGTCCGCGACGTCGCGGCCGGACTCCTCGCCCCGATGGCCGTGGGCGGTGCCGCGTGACGCGCGTCCTCGTCCTCCAGGGACCGAACCTCAACCTCCTCGGGACGCGCGAGCCGGAGATCTATGGCCGGGCGACCCTCGACGAGCTCCACGCGGGAATCGCGGCGCGCGCCGCCGAGCTCGGCCTGGAGGTCGACTTCTTCCAGTCGAACCACGAGGGAGCGCTCATCGACCGGCTCCATGCCCGCGACTTCGACGTCGCGATCGTCAACGCCGGCGGGCTGACCCATACCTCGGTCTCGCTGCGGGACGCGCTCGTCGGGGTCCAGCGGCCGTTCATCGAGGTCCACCTTTCGGACCCGTCGACCCGGGAGGCGTTCCGGCACGTGAACTTCATCGCCGACGTCGCGATCGCCTCGATCGTCGGCCAGGGCGCCCGCGGCTACGACCTCGCGCTCGAACGGATCGCGGCCCGGTTCGGGGGTGGCCGTGACGAAGCGTGACGGCGCGGCCGAGAGCGCCGAGATCGAGCGGCTGCGAGCGCGGATCGACGCCCTGGATCGACGTCTCGTCGAGCTCCTGAACGAGCGCGCCCGGCTCGCGCTCGAGGTCGGGCGGGCCAAGTCCAGCGCCGGCCGGCGCGCGATCCGGGACGCCGCCCGCGAACGCGAGATCCTCGTCCGGATCGCCGTCGCGAACGCCGGGCCGATGCCGCAGGCCGACCTCCTCGCGCTCTACCGGCGGCTTTTCGCCGCCACCCGCGCCCTCGAGACGGAGGACCGCCGGCGGCGGGCCGACGCGGCGGAGGAGCCCGGCGACGGCTGAGCCCGGGCGCGACGGCACGGCGGCGTTGGGCGAGGCAGCGTTCGGCGCGGCGTTCCGGACGGCGATCGAGGCGCTGCCGCGAGGCCTCCGAACGCGGTTCGCGCCGGCACCGACGGGCTACCTCCATCTCGGGCACGTGGCGAACGCCCTGGCGGTCTGGGGTGCGGCCACGGCGACCGGCGGGACGGTCGTCCTCCGGATCGAGGACCACGACCGGCAGCGCTGCCGCCCCGCGTTCGAGGCCGCCATCCTCGACGACCTGGAGGCGCTCGGTTTCGAGCCGGACGAGCCGTCGATCGCGGCGCTGCGCACCGGCGAGCCCTCGCCGTGGCGCCAGTCCGACAACGATGCGGCGTACACCGCGGCGGTCGCGGTGCTCGACGGGTTGGGTCTCGTGTACGCGTGCGACTGCAGTCGCGCGACGTTCTCGGACTGGGCAGCCGAACACGGCGAGCGCTGGCGCGGGCCCGGCTGTCCGGGTGCGTGCGCCGCGCGGGGGATTCCGCGAGCGACCGCCGGGGTCGCGTGGCGCGTCGCGCTCGGTGATGCCGACGAGGCCTGGACGGACCTCGTCCTCGGGTCACGCGCCGGTTCGCCGGCGGCCGGCGGCGACCTCCCGATCCGGGATCGACACGGCAACTGGACGTACGCGCTCTGCGTCGTCGTCGATGACATCCGCCACGACATCGGCCTCGTCGTCCGCGGCGAGGACCTCCTCCAGGCCACCCCGGCACAGGTCCGGCTCGGGAGCCTGCTCGGCCGCGGGCAGCCGCCGCGGTTCCTCCACCACCCGCTCATCCACCGGCCCGACGGCCGGAAGCTCTCGAAGGCCGACGGGGCGACGGGCGTCCGCGAGCTGCTCCGGGAGGGTACCCGGCCGGCCGAGCTCCGCCGTCGGGCGGCGGCGGCGATCGGGCTCGCGTGAGATCGGGCGCTCCGGCCCTGTTCGGCAGCGCGCGGAATGGCCAATGATTCCGCGGATGTCGACTCGGCTCGCGGTCCTCGGCCTGGCCTTCTTGCTCGCCGCCTGCGGTCCCACCGACACGTACCCGATGCCCGGGACCGCGGGCGGCGGGGCGCTCCTTCCGGCCGCCGTCGGCCAGCCCCGGCACACGGTCGTGCTCTGGATCCCCGCGCGGGCCGGAGACCGTCTCGAGCTCGTCGATGCCGAGGCGCTCGGGACGATCGCCGGGACGACGGTCGAGCTCTTCGCGTCGCGCCCGGTCGCACACGCCGACGGGACGTTCGTCATCGGCGAGGCGCTCGAGCCGCTCGAGGGCGTCGTCATCAAGCCGCGGGGCGAGACCCCCGACCCCAATGACACGGTCGGCATCGTCGCCGAGCTCACGGCCGATGCCCCGGGCCGCTACGAGGTGACCGCCATCCGGCTCCGCTACCGGCTCAACGACGACGTCGTCCGCGTCCGCGAGGGCATCGATGTCGTCATGACCGTCTGCGTCGAGGATCCGGCGCCCGAGACCTGCCCGGAGCTCGAGGACTGAGGCCGCCCGGTTACGCGGTGGCCCCAGCGCGGTCGCTCTCGCCCGCCGCGCGTTCCGCCGCCTCCCATTCCTCCCGGGTCAGCGCGTACTCGACGTCGCCGTGCTCGTCGCCCGGGATCGGGTACGGCCACGGCTGGTGGAACGCCCGGACGAACCGCAGCCCGGCCTTCTCCATGACCCGGCGCGAGGCCGTGTTCACCGCCATCGTCTCGGCGTAGACCCGCCGCGCCCCGAGCTCGGTGAAGGCCCGCCGGACGAGCGCCCGCGATCCCTCCGAGGCGAAGCCTCGGCCCCATGCGGCCTTTCGGAGCCGGTAGCCGAGCTCGGGCTCATCCCGCGGAGCGCCGGCGTGCGGGCGGAGGTGGAACCAGCCGAGGAACTCGCCCGACGCCTTCTCGATCGCGGCCCAGAAGCCGTAGCCCGAAGGGTCGTCGTGGTACCGGAGCCAGTGCGGCAGGATGTCGTCGCGGATCTCCTCGCGCGGCGTGGCCAGCCCGCCGGTGAGGTAGCGCATCACGTCGGGATCGGCATCGAGCGCGACGATCGCGTCCTCGTCGTCGAGGGTGAACCGCCGGAGGATGAGCCGGTCGGTCTCGAGGACGATCTCCATCAGCCGGGCGCCGGGTCGCGCCGGTCTTCCATCTCCCAGGCGTGGTCGAGCGCGTGCCAGGCGATCCGGTGGGCGGCGTATCGAGCCGTCCACTTCCGGCCGGCGATCGGCGAGCCGTCCGAGGGCGTCCGGAGGACGTCGAGCATCGAGGCCCGAAGGTCCGCGACCGCCCGCGCGTCGTCGGGAGCGGGCGGCTTGGATGCGAGGCCGATTTCGCGAGCGTAGGCCGAGTCGGCCTCGACGACGTGGCCGAGCATCTTGGTCCTGTCGCGCCCGCCGCCGCGCGGGCCCTTGCGGAGGATCTCGGGCGAGTCCTGCGCAATCGCGGCGAGCCGCGTCCAGGTCGCCTCGACGAGGGCGGCGAGGCGCTCCGCGTCGGCCGCGGTCGTCGGGCGGCGATCGGCGTCGGTGACCCGGCTCGGGACGCCGAACTCGGTGCCGGTGCCGCCCGTGGCGGTCTCGTAGACCTCGAGCTCGAGGTCGTCGGCCGGGAAGTCGACCCCCGCCAGCCGCGCGACGATTCGATACCGGTCGGCATAGGCCCTGAGCGCCTCGAGGGCCCCGGCCACGGTCTTCCCGGACCGCGACCAGCCGGGCCAGTCGATCGCCGTCGCGAACGACTTCTTCGACGTCTCTTCGATCGCGACGGCGATTCGCGTGCTCATCGCCGCAGGTTACCGCGTCGTCGCGGGTCGACCCGACGCGGCGGCCCGGAGCGCCGCGACGAGGCGGCCCATCCGGGCGACGTCCCGGCCCTCGGGCCCGAGCGCATCCACGAGGGCCGAGGCGACGATGACGCCGTCGGCCCCGGCCCGGGCCAGCGCCCGGACGTGGGCCGGCCGCGAGACCCCGAACCCGACCGCGACCGGCACGGGCGAGGCCGCCCGGACGTCCGCCACGAGGCCGCGGACGCTCGACGGGAGGGTGGCGCGTGCCCCGGTGACGCCGACGAGGCTCACGCAGTAGAGGAAGCCGCCGCTCCGGGCGGCGATGGCGGCACGCCGAGCGGGCGAGGTCGTCGGGGCGACGAGGTAGACGACGGCGAGGCCGGCCGCCGCGGCAACGGCTTCGAACGGCTCGCCCTCGTCGGGCGTGAGGTCGGCAACGATCACGCCGGCGGCGCCGGCCGAGGCCAGGGCGATGGCGCGGTCGCGGCCGTCGCCGCCGCCGATGAGCTGGTTCGCGTAGCCCATCGGGACGAGCGGCGTCCCGGGACGGGCAGCGGCGATCCGGGCGACGAGCGCGAGCGACCGATCGAAGGTCGCCCCGGCGACGAGTGCCGCGTGCGAAGCGCGCTGGAGCGTCGCCCCGTCGGCGAGCGGGTCGGAGTACGGCAAGCCGACCTCGAGGAGGTCCGCGCCGGCGTCGATCGCCGCGCATGCGGCCGCCAACGAGCCCTCGTCGTCCGGATAGCCCGCGACGACGTACGGGATCAGCGCGATCCGACCCTGGGAGCGGGCCCACTCGAAGGCCGCAGCGATCCTGCGGCCGCCGGGCGTGTCATTCGTCGAGCGGCCCCGCACGCCCGCCGCGACGCCACCCGACCCACGGGGATCCGACCCCGGCGCCGCCGTCACCGGGCGCCCTCCCAGGCCTCGACGTCGGCGAACCGCTCGAGGGCCGCCATGTCCTTGTCGCCGCGCCCCGAGAACCCGAGGAGGACGACGCCACCGTCGGGCAGCGGCCGGCCGGAACCTTCGATCCCGGCGAGGAGCTTCGGGAGCGCGGCGACGGCATGGGCCGTCTCGAGCGCGGGGAGGATCCCCTCCGTTCGCGTGACGGCCCGCATCGCGGCGATCGCCTCGCGGTCGGTGGCCGTGGCGACTTCGAGGCGGCCGGCCTCGGCGAGGGCCGCGAGCTGCGGCCCGACCCCCGGGTAGTCGAGACCGGCCGATGCGCTGTGGGCCTCCACGACCTGGCCGTCGCGGTCCTGGAGCATGAGGCTCCGCGAGCCATGGAGGATGCCCGGGGTGCCGCCGGCGATCGCCGCCGCATGTCGCCCCGTCGCCACGCCGTCGCCGGCGGCCTCGGCGACAGCGAGCCTCACCGAGGCTTCGCCGATGAACCGCGCCAGCAGCCCGATCGCGTTCGAGCCGCCGCCGACGCAGGCGAGCGCGAGGTCCGGGAGGCGGCCCTCGACGTCGCGGAGCTGCCGAGCGGCCTCGTCCCCGATCCGGCGCTGGAGGTCGCGGACGATCGTCGGGTACGGATGCGGACCCATGGCCGAGCCGAGGACGTAGTGGGTCGTCTCGACGTTCGTCACCCAGTCGCGCATCGCCTCGTTGACCGCGTCCTTGAGCGTCGCCGTGCCGGAGGTGACGCTCCGGACCTCGGCGCCGAGCGCGCGCATCCGGAGGACGTTCGGGGCCTGGCGCCGGATGTCCTCCTCGCCCATGAAGACGACGCACGGCAGCCCGAGGAGCGCGCAGGCGGTCGCGGTGGCCACGCCGTGCTGCCCGGCGCCCGTCTCGGCGATCACTCGCGACTTGCCGAGCCGGCGGGTGAGGAGCGCCTGGCCGAGCGCGTTGTTCATCTTGTGGGCCCCGGTGTGGGCGAGGTCCTCGCGCTTCAGGTAGAGACGCGTCGCGGGGATCGTGCCCGCGCCGCCGTTCCGGCCGGCCCGGAGGCGGGCCGCCTCGGCGCGCGCCGCCTCGACAAGCCGGTCGGCGCGATAGAGCGCGGTCGGGCGGCCGGCGAAGCGTTCGAGGAGCTCCCGGAGCTCGGCCCAGAACCGCGGGTCGTGGCGGATCGCGTCGTACGCGGCCTCGAGCTGTTCGAGGGCGCCGATGAGCGTCTCGGGGACGTACCGGCCGCCGAAGTCCCGCTCCATCCCCCACCGACCGCGGGCGTCGGCCTCGACGAGGCCGGCGTGGACCGGACTCGGGCGTGCGAGGAGGTTGGGACGGTCGATGCGGGCCGCGCGCGCCCGCTTCACGAACAGGGCGACCCGCAGCGGGTCCTTCACGGGCCGCGTTCCGGGCCGGCGGACGGCCTCGACGCCGGAGGCAACGTCCACCCCGACGATCGGCGCGGCCCGGAGCGCCGGTCCGACGCTCCCCGGATCGAGGCCACCCGCGAGGACGACCGGGACCTCGCGGGCCACAGCGGCCACGAGGCCGGTGTCGGCCCGCGTGCCGGTCCCGCCCGGGTGGGGACCGCCGGCGGTGTCGAGGAGGATCCGGGTCGCGCCGGCCGAGATCGCCGCCCGCGCCGCCGAGACCACGGTCGAGACGGCGCCGTCCGCGGCCCGCGCGCCGTCCGGAGCCGTCCCGCCGTCCGTGGCGGTCCCGCCGTCCGTGGCGGCCGCGTCGGCCCCGCCGCCCGCGGCCCGCGGCAGGTGGAGGACCTTCCAGGCCGGACGATCCAGGGCCGCGATCACCGACGGCGGCTCCGCGCCGTTCAACTGGATCGCGTCCGCGTCGAGGGCCGCGCCGATCCGGTTCAGCTCGTCGGCCGGCAGGTCGACGGTGATCGCCACGATCGCCGGGCGGGCGCCGGGCGGGGCGACCGCGCGGAGGCGGGCGGCCAGGGCGACGGCCTCGCGGAGCTCCAGGGCCCGGGGCGTGCCCGGGACGAGGTTGAGGCCGACGGCGTCGGCGCCGGCCCGGACGGCGGCCTCGATGCCGGCCGCGTCCGTCACCCCGCAGATCTTCACGAACGGGATCCGGTCGAGGTTCGCCGGATCGGCGGGTGGCCGCCCCGCTTCGACGTACGTCCGGGCGGCGGCCTCGGGATCGGCAGCCCGGACGAGCGCCTCGCCGACGAGCGCGGCATCGAACCCGAGCGCCCGCCAGCCTCGGACGATCGCCGGATCGCGGACCCCGGACTCCGCCACGACGAGGCGGTCCTCCGGCACGCGCTCGCGGAGGCGCGCGGCCCGCTCCGGGTCCACGACGAGCGTCCGGAGGTCCCGGTTGTTGATGCCGATGAGCCTCGCGCCCGTGGCCAGCGCGACATCGAGCTCACGCTCGTCGTGGGCCTCCACGAGCGGCTCCAGGCCGAGGGCGCGCGCCCGGTCGACGAGCCGGGCGAGCCGCGGTCCGGGATGGAGCACCGCGAGCAGGAGCACGAGGTCGGCGCCGGCAGCCCGGAGGAGGTCGAGCTGCCGCGACTCGACGACGAACTCCTTGGCCAGGACCGGGATCGACACCGCCGCGCGGACGGCCGTCAGGTCGGCGGGCGAGCCGCCGAACCAGTGCGGCTCGCAGAGGACGGAGATCGCCGCGGCCCCGCCCCGCTGGTAGGCCCGGGCGCGCGCGACGATGTCGTCGCCCGCGACGGCGATCGCGCCGGCTGACGGCGAGGCGCGCTTGATCTCGGCGATCAACTGGAGCCCCGCTGCCGCGAGGCGCTCGGCGACGGGCCGCGGCCGGGGCGCCGACCGGACGCGGCGACGGAGCTCGGCGCGGTCGATGGCCGCGAGCTCGGCACGGACGTCGACGCGGCGGCGAGCCGCGATCTCGGCGACGACCCCGGCCCGTGACTGGCGCGATGACCGCGTCGCGACGGTCATGCGGGGCTCGGCCCGGCTGCGGCGGCGGCCGTGGCGGCAGCGTCGGCCGCCGCCTTCGCGGCCCGGAGCCGTTCGAGGAGCTCGCGCGCGGCACGGGCCGCGATCGTGTCGGCGGCGAGCGCGACCCCGTCGGGGAGCGATGCCGCCCGTCCCGCGGCGAC
>DASUMJ010000052.1:0-7488 GCA_036277775.1 Candidatus Limnocylindrales bacterium | reverse complement strand
GATCGCGATGAGGCTGAGGACGATGATCACCGGCGCGAACGTCGCGGCCGCGTCCGGGTAGAGCGACAGGGTCCAGCGGATGAACCCGTAGCCGCCGAGCTTCAGGAGGACGCCGGCCAGGATCACCGAGCCCGCGGTCGGTGCCTCGACGTGGGCGTCGGGCAGCCAGGTGTGGAACGGGAACATCGGGACCTTGATCGCGAAGGCCAGGAAGAACGCCGCGAACGCGAGGAGCTGGAGCGTCGGGTCGAAGCCCCCGGCCTGGGTCGCGTACTCGCGGAGGGCCTGGAAGTCGAACGCCCCCGCCCAGCTCCCGCCGTGGGCCGCCTGGTAGGCGAAGGCCGTCGCGAGGATCGCCACGAGCATGAGGAGCGACCCGACGAGCGTGTAGAGGACGAACTTGATCGTCGCGTAGATCCGGTTCGCGCCGCCCCAGATCCCGATGATCAGGTACATCGGGACGAGGACGATCTCCCAGAAGATGTAGAAGAGGAACGAGTCCAGGGCCAGGAAGACGCCGGTCATCCCGACCTCGAGGACGAGGAAGGAGATCATGTACTCCTTCACCCGGGTCTGGATCGGGCCGAAGCTCGCGAGGATGCTGATCCAGGTCAGGGTCGTCGTGAGCACGACGAGCGCGAGCGACAGGCCGTCGACGCCGAGCTTGTACTCGATCCCGAAGAGCGGGATCCAGCTCACCTCCTCGACGTACTGGAACAGGCCGCCGCGGTCGGCCGAGAACCCGACCGCGAGGAGCAGGGACGCAGCCCAGGCCACGAGTGCGGTCGCGAGCGCGGCGAGCCGCGCGAACCGCGTCGGCAGGAGCGCGACGACGAGCGCGCCCGCGAGCGGGACGAAGGTGATGATCGAGAGGATCGGCAGGTCGGCCATCGGCTACCGCCCCACGATGAAGAGGTACGAGCCGGCCATGACGATGAGCCCGAGGGCGATGCCGAGGGCGTAGTTCTGGACCCGGCCGGTCTGGACGCGCGCCAGGCCGCCGCCGCTCCGGCGGGTCACCGTCCCGATGCCGTTGACGATCCCGTCGACGACCTTGGCATCGAACCACCAGGCGAGGGCTGCGAGCCGCCCGCCGATCACGATGAAGAGGACGTGGTTCAGCTCGTCGAACCACCACTTGTTCAGTGACGCCCGGTAGAGGAACGGGAAGCGGGCGCTGAGCGACTCGACGAGCTTCGGCCGCTGGCGTCCGCGGAGCGGCCCGATCTCGACGCCGAAGAGCCGCCACGCCGCGACCATCCCGGCGACCGCCACGCCGATGCTGATCAGGATCAGGACGCCGTCGATGCCGAAGATCGCGAACTCGGCCTCGTGGTGGCCGAGGATCTCGAGGCCCTCGTGGTAGACCGGCTCGAGCCAGTGGTGGAGGAGGCCGGGACCCTCCAGGCCGAGGAGCGGCCCGAGCGGCGGGCCCGGCCAGGCGAGGACGAGGCCCAGGAGGATCGACGGGATCGCGAGGAGCCACAGCGGGATCGTCATGACCCGGGGCGACTCGTGGACCTTCGGGGCGACCGCCTTGTCGACCCGGCTCTCGCCCCAGAACGTCAGGCCGATGAGCCGGAACATGTAGAAGGCCGTCATGACGGCGACGACGACGCCGATCGCCCAGACCCACTGGAACCCGAGCTTGAAGGCCTCGCCGAGGATCTCGTCCTTCGAGAAGAAGCCCGCCAGCGGCGGGATTCCCGAGATCGCGACGGCGCCGATGAGCATCGTCCAGTAGGTGTGCGGGATCTTCTTCGCCAGGCCGCCCATCTTCCGCATGTCCTGCTCTTCGTGGACGGCGTGGATGACCGAGCCGGAGCCGAGGAAGAGCAGGCCCTTGAAGAATCCATGGGTCATGAGGTGGAAGATCGCCGCCGTCCAGGCCCCCACCCCGAAGGCCGCGAACATGTAGCCGAGCTGCGACAGCGTCGAGTAGGCGAGCACCCGTTTGATGTCCGTCTGGGTCATCGCGATCGTCGCCGCGAGGAGCGCGGTGAAGATGCCGATGCCGGCCACGACGACCATCGCCTCCGGCGCGCTCGCGAAGATCGGGTTGGCTCTCGCGAGCAGGTACACGCCGGCGTTGACCATCGTCGCGGCATGGATCAGGGCGGAGACCGGCGTCGGGCCCTCCATGGCGTCCGGCAGCCAGACGTGGAGCGGGAACTGCGCACTCTTGCCCATCGCCCCGGCGAAGATGAGGAGCGCCACGAGCCCGATCGGGATCGGGAACGCCACGAGCGGCTCGCTCGTGAGGACGTGGAGCGATTCGCGGATGTTCAGGGTCCCCGTGTTCACCCAGATCGCCATGATCCCGAGCGCGAACCCGACGTCGCCGACCCGGTTGACGATGAACGCCTTCTTGCTCGCCAGCGCGGCCGAGTTCTTCCGGTACCAGAACCCGATGAGGAGGTAGCTCGACAGGCCCACGAGCTCCCAGGCGACGAAGACCGTCAGCCAGCTGTCGCCGAGGACGAGCAGGAGCATCGAGAACATGAACAGGTTCAGGTAGGCGAAGAACCGCCAGTAGCCCGGGTCGTGGCTCATGTACCCGATCGAGTACACGTGGACGAGGAGCCCGATCGTCGTCACGACGATGAGCAGGGCCGCGGTCAGGTTGTCGACGAAGAACGACATCTCGACGTGGAAGGCGCCGGCCGGGATCCATTCCCAGAGCCGGACCGCGAAGCCCTCCTCGCCGAACGGCTCGCCGCCGGTGAGCGCCGTCGCGACGACGACCATCGCGATCAGCCACGAGGCGGCGACGGCCAGGACCGGGATCCAGTGGGCCTGCTTCCCGAGCCGGCGACCGATCGCGGACGTGACCAGGAATCCGCCGAGCGGCAGTGCCGCGATGAGCGGGATCAGGACGTCCATGCTCACCGGCGCATCGCGTCGTACTCGTCGACGAGCGGCGTCTTCCGGTTCCGGTAGATCGCGATGATGATCGCGAGGCCGACGGTCGCCTCGGCCGCGGCGACGGCCATGACCATGAGCGCGATCACCGAGCCGTCGACCTCGAGGCCCGGGATGAACGACCCGAACGCCACGATCGCCAGGTTGACGGCGTTGAGCATCAGCTCGATCGACATGAGCATGCTGATCGCGTTCCGCCGGGCCAGGAACCCGAACGTCCCGACCGCGAAGAGCGCCCCGGCCAGGATCAGGTAGGCGTCGAGGGAGTCGGCGAGGCCCATCAGCCCGGGCCCTCCTCGCGCTTGGCGATGAAGACGCCGCCGATCACCGCCGCGAGGAGCAGGATGCTCACGACCTCGAACGGCAGGACGTACTCGTCGAACAGGACGCGGGCGAGGGCGTCCGTGGCGAGGCGGACCCGGGTCGCGACCTCGCCCCAGTCCGTGGCCGCGACGCCGAGCGCGATGAGGACGGCGAGGACGACCGCGGCGACGGCCGCTGGCACGGCCTGGGTCTGGAAGACGAGCCGCGCCGGCGCGTCCTTCGACTGGGTGAGCATGATCGCGAAGAGGATGAGGACGCTGATCGCGCCGATGTAGACGATCACCTGCGCGGCGGCGACGAGCGGCGCCCCGACGACGACGTAGATCCCGGCGAGCGCCAGGAACGAGACGATCATCGCCAGCCCGCACCGGATGATGTCCTTCATCGTCACCACGGCGATCGCCGACACGAGCATGAGCGTCCCGAGCGAGGCGAAGAGCGCGTCGTCGAACGAGCCGCCGGCGAGGAGGAGGACCGCGAGCGCCGGCGTCGTGATGATCGCGCCGGCAACCGCGGCGGCGAGGAGGTAGAGCCAGGCGCGCATCGGCCCGCTACTTCGCGTGGGCGTGCGTGCCGCCCGGGCCGCCGGCCTCGTGGCCGGTCGTCGCGAGGGCAGAGCCGCCGTTGCCGCCGCCCCCGGCCCCGAGCGTCAGGCTGGCCGGGAGGACCGGCAGGAGCCGGCCGCGATCGACGAACCGGCCCTCGTCGGCGGCGCGCTGGAGCCAGTCACGCTCCTTGCGGATGTACGTGACCTCCGTCTCGCGGTCGATCGCGGCGAGGGCCATGAGGTCGATCATCGGCTCGGCCCGGCTCGTGTGCGAGAGCTCGAACTCGCCGCCGTCGCGGAGCGCGTCGTAGGGGCACGCGTCGACGCAGATGCCGCACAGGATGCAGCGGCTCTCGTCGACCTCGTACTTCTGGAGGACCCGCGGCTTCGGCATGAGGGCCCCGGTCGGGCACGTCTCGGCGCATCGCCCGCACGACACGCAGGGCGTGTCGTTGAGGCTCATGTCGAGCGGCGTCGTCACCAGCGTGTCGAAGCCCGTCCGCATGAAGTCGTAGCAGGCGGCCCCGACGACCTCGGCGCAGACGTTCGCGCAGCGGCCGCAGTCGATGCAGCGCGACGGCTCGCGGAGGATGAAGGCGTGACTGTCGTCGCGGATGTAGTCGTGGTTGACGCCCGTGAAGCGGTTCTCGGTCACGCTCCGGAAGCCGGCGCCCTGGTGGTGCTGCGGCTCGAGGGTCTGGAGCGTCGTGCCGTACTCGATCCCGAGCCGCCGGAGGTCGCAGAACCCGATCGCCTCGCAGGTGCACTGGAGGCAGCGGGTGGACTCGGCGACCGCCTCGGCGATCGAGTACGGGATCTCGTACTCGACGTAGCTCTTGTTCCGGACGTCCGCCTCGAGGGCATGCATCCGGTAGCGCGGCTCCTTGACCTCGGCGCTGAACGGCACGATCGAGAGGAACTCGGGCTGCGGCTCGGCGAGCGTCTGGCGGGTCTTGATCGCCGCGAGGTCGTGGCCGCGGAGGAAGGCGTCGACGGCGTACGCGGCGCGGCGGCCCTCGGCGATCGCCTGGACGACGGTGGCGGCGCCGATCCGGACGTCGCCGGTCGCGAAGACGCCGGGCCGCCCGGTCTCGAACGTGACCGCGTCGGCCTGGAGCCGCTTGTTTCGGGTGGCGGTGGGGCCGGTGGAGCCCGGACCGATCCAGTCGAGCTCGGGGCCCTGGCCGATCGCGAGGAGGACCCGGTCGCAGGGGATCGTGAACTCGGTGCCGGGCGCGGGCTCCGGCCGGCGCCGGCCGGACGCATCCGGCTCGCCGAGCTGCATCCGGATGAACTCGACGCCGTTGACCTTCCCGGTCTTCTCGTCGACGAGGACCCGGGTCGGGCCGGCCTGGAAGATGGCGGTGACGCCCTCCTCGATCGCCTCGTGGACCTCGCCCGCGGCCGGCATGTCCTTCATGTCGCGGCGGTAGACGAGCGTGACCTCGGCCGCGCCCTGCCGGACGGAGGTCCGGACGCAGTCCATCGAGGTGAACCCGCCGCCGATGACGACGACCCGCGTCCCGGCGTGGCCCGGGTACTCGAGGCCGAGGGTCGCGGTCCGGAGGTACTCGAGGCCGTCGATGACGCCGTCGGCGTCCTCGTTCGGGATGCCGAGCTTGTTCGTGTCGTAGCAGCCGATCGCGATGACGACCGAGTCGAAACCCTGGAACTGGAGGTCGTCGAGGGTGAAGTCGCGCCCGAGGCCCTGGTTGCAGACGATCCTGCCGCCGAGCCGGGTCACCGATTCGTACTCGGCCTCGAGGACCTCGACCTTGGGCAGTCGGTACTGGGGGATGCCGTAGCGAAGCATCCCGCCCGGAGCCGGGTCGCGCTCGAAGACCGTCACGTCGTGGCCGTTGATGAGCAGGTAGTAGGCGGCCGCCATGCCGGCCGGCCCGGAGCCGATGACCGCGGCCTTCCGGCCGGTCTTCGGGAGGACCTCGAACGGCACCGGCGGGTCGATGCCCTCGTCGAGCATCTGCTTCAGGACCTGGTCGCCGGCGTAGCGGTGGCTGTCGCGGATCGCGATCGCCTCGTCGACCTCGTCGCGCCGGCAGTGCTCCTCGCACGGCGCCGGACAGACCCGCCCCAGCACCGACGGGAACGGGATCGTCCGCTTGAAGACCCGGGTCGACTCGCGCCAGTTGCCCTCGGCGTTCTGCTTCAGGAAGCCCGGGATGTCGATGTGGCTCGGGCACTTGTTCTGGCAGGGCGGCAGGCAGTAGGCGTTGTGGTCCGAGAAGATCAGCTCGAGGTTCGTCCGGCGGAGGCGGCGGAGCTCGTCGGTCTGGGTCTGGACCTTCATCCCCTCCTCGGCCGCCCGCGAGCAGCTGATCGGCGGGTGCTCCTCGCCCTCGACCTCGACGACGCACATCCGGCAGGCCCCGAAGCCCGGCAGCTTCGGCTCGTAGCAGAGGGTCGGGATCTCGATCCCGTTGTCGCGGCAGACCTCGAGGATCGTCTGGCCCTGGAGCCCCTCGACGACGCGACCGTCGACCTCGATCCGGATCGCCGGCGTGGACTGCGGGCGCTGGGGCGACTGGGTCGTGATCAGCTTCTCGGCCAGCGTCTCCTCGCGCGCCGTGACCGTGTCGTACACGATCGGCGTGTCGGGGCGGGTGTCCGGGCGCGTGATCAGGTCAGCCAAGTCCGGGGCCTCAGTGCGTCGCGCTCGCTGCCATCGCGATGGGATGGCAGACGCCGGCAGGGCAGGAGCCGCGCTCGAGATGCTCGTCGAGCTCCGCCCGGAAGTATCGCATCCCGCTCACGAGCGGGAGGGTCGCGAGGCGCTCGTGGTCGCACAGCGCCGAGCCGACGATGTCGGCCGCGAGGTCGGTCAGGAGGTCGAGGTCGCCGGCGCGCGACGTGCCGGCGGCGAGCCGGTCGCCGATCTCGGAGAGGCGACGCGTGCCGATCCGGCAGGGAATCGTCTTGCCGCAGGCCTCGTCGGCGCAGTAGCGGGTGAGGACGCGCGCGAGGTCCACGATGCAGGCCCGGTCGTCGGCCACGACCACGGAGCCCGAACCGACGTGGGCACCGGCGGCCCGGAGGCCCTCGAACGTGTACGGCGTGTCGAGCGCCTCGGGCGGCAGGATCCCGCCTGATGGCCCGCCCACGAGGACGGCCTTGAGCGTCCGGCCCTTCCCGCCCCCGCCGGCGAGGCCGGCGACCTCGCGGAGCGACGTGCCGAGCGGCACCTCCGCGACACCGGACCGATCCCCGCCCCGGACCTCGACGAGGATCGTCCCGGGGCAGTCGGGCGCCCCGATCTTCGCGAACGCGTCCGCGCCGTTGACGAGGATCCACGGCAGCGCGGCGAGGGTCTGGACGTTGTGGACCACGGTCGGCAGGCCGCGGAGTCCGCTCGTCGCGGGATGGGGCGGCCGCTGCTCCGGCACGCCGCGCTTCCCCTCGAGGGCCTTCAGGAGGATCGTCTCCTCGCCGAGGAGGTATGCGCCCTGGACGGTCCGGACCGACAGGTCGAGGTGCCGCCCGGCGCCGAGCGCGTTCGTGCCGACGAGGCCCGCGTCCGCGACCGCGGCGATGGCCGCCTCGAGGACCCGGATCGTGCTCGTCGCCTCCGCCCGGACGGCGATGATCGCCTCGCCGGCACCGATCGCGAACGCGGCGATCGCGAGACCCTCGATGACGGCGAACGGGTTCCGCTCGAGGAGGACCTGGTCGGTCCGGCT
>DASUMJ010000051.1:0-2037 GCA_036277775.1 Candidatus Limnocylindrales bacterium | reverse complement strand
CGTCACGAAGGGTGCGTTCTTCCATCACTTCCCGTCCAAGGCCGAGCTCGGGACGGCCCTCGTGGATCGCTACGCCCGAGCAGACCTCGCCACGCTCGACGCGCTCTGGGACCAGGCGGACCGGCTCGCCCGGGAGCCGCTCCAGCGCGTCCTCGTATTCCTCGGATTGTTCGCGGACGCGCTCGACGCCGACCCCGGCGACAATCCCGGCTGCCTCTATGTCTCGTTCCTCTACGAGCGGCAGCTCGGGGGTGGCGACGCCCACGACATCATCGAGGCCGCGGTCCTCACCTGGCGTCGCCGGCTCCGGGAGCGTCTCGACGAGGTCGCGGAGCGGTATCCGCCGCGCCTCCCCGTCGACCTCGACGCGGTGGCCGATCTCGTCTTCTCGACGAACGAGGGCGCCTACGTCCTGGCCCGGGCCACGGGTCGGCCGCACGCGCTCCGGGACCAGGTCCTCCAGGTCCGGAACTACGTCGAGCTGCTCTTCAGCCCGACGCCCTGAAGCCGGAGCGGCTTCGCGCCGCTACGCCGCAATGACGCGGACGATGATCTCCTCGAGACGGGCACGGGCCTCGGGCAGGACGACGCCGGCGGCGTCGAGCTCGGCGAGCGCACGGTCGCGGTGGAGCCGGGCCTGCGTCCGCGTGTACTCCTCTGCGCCGGTGCGCTCGAGGATCGCGACGATCTCGGCCACGGCGTCCTCCTCCGGGGCATGGTTCGCGTAGAGCGCCGCGAGCCGATCCCGATCCTCGGGGCCGGCGTGCTCGAAGGCATAGATGACAGGGAGCGTCTTCTTGCGACGGGCGACGTCGGTCGGCTCCTTGCCGGTCGCCTGCTCCTCGCCCCAGATCCCGAGGAGGTCGTCGTTGAGCTGGAACGCCAGCCCGAGGTCCCAGCCGAATGCCCGGTACCGCTCGATGACGTGCTCGTCGTCCGTCGCGAGGAGCGCCCCCGCCTCGATCGAGGCGGCGATGAGCGCCGCGGTCTTCCGCCCGATCATGTCGAAGTAGAGCTCGACCGACATCAGCTCGTCGGCCTCGCCGGCAGCGATGTCGATGTACTGGCCCTCGCACAGCGCGACGCAGGTCTCGTCGTACAGGCGCATCAGCCGGAGGACCTTGCGGTCGCTGAACCCGAGGTCGCTGAGGCGGTGGAGGGCGATGCGGCTGAGGCTGAAGAGCATGTCCCCGGTGTTGATGGCCTGGGGCACGCCGTGGAGGCTCCAGAGCGTCGGCCGGTGGCGCCGCTCGCGATCCCCGTCCTCGATGTCGTCGTGGACGAGGCTGAAGTTGTGCCCGAGCTCCACGGCCGCGGCGCCGGGCAGCGCGGCCCGGTGATCGCCCGTGATGGAGGCGTAGGCGAGGAGGCCCAGGAGCGGGCGCATCCGCTTGCCCGAGACGCCCGACTGGCCGTCGAGCCCGAGGTGGTAGCGGCACTGCTCGTAGACGCCGGCGGTCGAGGGGTCCCGGTCCTCGACGAGGCGGAGGATCTCGGCCTCCGTGTCGGCGATGAGCTGGGCGAGATCGATCTCGTGGGCCGCTGTCGACATCTCGAGGGGAGTGTAGCCGGACCCGGGCAAACATGCGAGGTAGCGGTAGCCTGTTGCGGAGCCGGGCCCGGCCGCGGCGGACACCGGTGGGGCGCAGCTCGGGACCGCCTGGTGCTACCGTTCGAGGCGTGCCGGCACCCCGTCGCTACACCACCGATGCGATCGTCCTGTCGCGCTTCGACTATGGGGAGGCCGACCGGATCCTCACGCTGCTCACGCCGGGCGGGGGCAAGCTCAAGGCCATCGCAAAGGGGATCCGGCGCCAGAAGTCGCGGATCGGCGGCAGCCTGGAGCCGTTCGCGGAGCTGCGGCTCGCGCTCGCCCACGGCCGGACGTTCGACGTCGTGACCCAGGTCGAGGTCATCCACCCGTGGCTCCGCCTCCGCGACGACCTCGTCTCGTTCGGCACGGCGTCGTACATGGCCGAGATGGCGGATCGAACCCAGGAGGAGCGGCACGCCGGCGAGGCGATCTACGTGCTCCTG
>DASUMJ010000050.1:0-4150 GCA_036277775.1 Candidatus Limnocylindrales bacterium | reverse complement strand
CCACGGACCGTCGACCTCGAAGGTTACCGGCGGACGAAAGCCGGTCCGCGTGTAGCGCCCCGGCGGGAGCGGCTCGGACGAGGCGACGAGCTCCATGGCACCTCCGCTCGCGGACGGCCCGGCGGTCGCCGGAGCCGCGGTCGGCGCGGGCGGCGATGTCGTCGGCACCACGGTCGGCGACGGGCCACACGCGACGACGACGAGCCCGACCAGGACGATGGCCGGCAGCCGGTTCATGCCATCGCGTACCGTCCCCGGCCGCCGTCGGTTCACGCCGCCGCGCGCGCCCGGAAGAGCCCCTCCACGTGCCAGATGACGGCGAGCCCCACGAGGAGGCCGATCGACTGGACCGCGAACGAGGCGGTCGCCGCGATCCCGACCGTCCGGAGCAGCTCCTCGCTCGTCTCGAAGATGTACCCGAAGCGGATGACGACCGCGGCCACGACCGGCGGACCCACGGTCAGCAGCCAGCTGGCGCCGACGAGGATGAGGCCGCGACCCGAGTCGTCGAGCTTCTGGATGACCTCCGCGACCCGGGCCGGCAGCGAGTAGAGGTTGACGCCCGGGATCAGCGGCTCGATGAACGCCATCCTCGGGCCGACGCGGAAGAAGCCCGCGCCGAGGGCGGCGACGTTGGAGACCACCCGGCTGATCCAGGCGCCGTACGCGACGAGGGCCACGACCCCGAGGGCCGCCGGGATGACGAGGAACGGCAGCCGCGCATCGAGGAGGGCGCTCATCGCCGCCTCGTCCTCGGCCGGCCGGAACCCGGTCGTCGCCCAGAGCAGCCACAGGCCGGCGGCCGTCGCGAGGATGAAGAAGACCGTGGCGATCGTCACGATGACGGCGCGGCCCTCGGAGCTGACGTACGTGCCGACCGCCACGATCGGCGGCGGCTTCGTCTCGGTGACCGACAGCTCGGTCGGGTTGACGGCCGCGATCTCGCGCGGCGTGTGGCAGCTGTAGCACCGATCGACCTTGATCCCGTTGATCGAGCGGCAGAAGTTGCAGGCCCAGAAGTCGGCTTCGCTCTTCACGCGGCTGTTCCCCCACGGCGCCGGGACGGGTCGGGCGAAGTATGCCGCCCGGGATCGCGGTCCGGGACCCGCCCGCGGTACCAGGGTCGGAGCGACGATCGTCGGGTGGTCCGCGCGTCAGACCGCCGCGGCGAGGCGCGAGCGGAGCGGCCGCGCGGCGACGGCCCGGGCATCGACTCGGCCAGCCTCGAGGAACCGCGCGAACCGGGTCATCCCGCGCCCGAGCGCCTCGCCGAACGCCTCGTCGTGGGCCTTCGCGCCGTCCTCGAGCCACAGGCCGAGGACGACGAGCGTCGAGCTCGACCGATCGAACCGGGCGTCGAATCGACCAATGAGCCGGTCGCCCCACAGGATCGGCAGCACGTAGTAGCCGAACTTCCGCTTCTCGACCTTGTCGTAGACCTCCCACTTGTAGTCGAAGTCGAAGAGCCGGCGGGTCCGCTCGCGATCGCCGATGACCGGATCGAGCGGCGAGACGAACGTCGCCTCCTCGGTCGTCGTCGTCTCCAGCGGCGCCCAGCCGCGCGGGATCCGGCCCTTCGCGAGCGCCTCGATCGCCGGCGCGTCCGCAGCCAGCACGACGTGGCGGAGCGGCAGCCCCTCGATCCGGACCTCCACGAGCTCGCCGTCCGCCAGCTTCCGGTCCCGCCAGGCGGCGACCTCGCGGGCCGTGATGTCGCGCTGGAGCGTCTGACTGGCACCGGTCAGCCGGGAGAACCCGACCGATCCGACGCCCTTCAGGAGGAGGAAGTCCTCGGCCTCGGGATCGGCCGCCTCGCGGAGGAATCGGCGCGGGGCGACCTTCTCGGCGGGCGCGTAGACCCGCTCGAACCGCTCGCGCCGGGCGACCATCGCGTCGCCGGTCCGCCACAGGTAGTAGAGCGCGATCGCGCTGTCCTTCCGGCCGCGATAGCTGTGCACCCGGGTCCGATCGGCCATCGCGAAGTCGCGATTGCTCAGCTCGCCGCGCTTCCGGAGGAGCCGGCGGACCTCCTCGACGGCCGCGCCGTGCTCCTGCATGTACGGCCACATCCGGCCGTACGTCCGCTCGCGGCGCATGAGCACGCGGTAGTACGGCAGCTCCTCGATCGGCCGGACGGCGAGCCAGCCGCCCCACTCGAAGAACCGGCGCCGCTCGTACGTCAGCGTCGCCCAGTCGTCCTGGCGGTAGTCGATGACCCGGGCCGCAAGCGCGAGGTCCTGGGCCCGGGCGACGACCTGGAGCGGGTCGAGCTGGAGGTTCCCCATCCGGCGCATCGCCGCGGCCGTCCCGTCGGTCCCCCGCCAGCGGCGGCCGGGCCACAGTCCCTGGCGCCCGAGGAGGAACCGCCGGGCGACGTCGCGCGAGAGCTGCATCCGCGGATGATGTCGCCTCGACCCGGGTATCGTCCCGGCCATGGCGGGACGACCCCTCATCACGGACGCGGAGCGGCGCGCCCGCCTCGCGGTCCGGCACCACCTCGCGCCGGCGGCGCGGACAGGAACCGTCGTCGCGGCCGCCGAGGACCTCGTCGGCCTCCACGCCTCGGACCCGGTCTCCGTCTACCTCGCCGCGCGGGCTCGCGTCCGGGGCTTCGCGACGGCCGACCTCGAGCGGGCGCTCTACGACGAGCGGTCCCTGCTCAAGGTCCTCGGCATGCGCCGGACGATGTTCGTCGTACCGGTCGAGCTCGCCGCGATCATCCAGGCCGCCTGCACCGCATCCCTCGCGCGGGGCGAGCGGGGCCGGCTCCTGCGGATGCTCGAGGAGGCCGGGATCAGTGACGATCCCGAGCGCTGGCTGGCCGGCGTCGAGGACGAGGCAATCGCCGCCCTCGAGCGACTTGGCGAGGCGACCGCGGCCGACCTCACGAAGGCGGTCGAGGGGCTCCGGGCCCAGATCCCGTTCGGGGCCGGCAAGGCCTGGCAGGGCACGGTCGGGGTCTCGACGCGGCTGCTCTTCCTCCTCGCCACGGAAGGCCGGATCATCCGCGGGCGGCCGAAGGGCACGCTCGTCTCGAGCCTCTACCGCTGGGTGCCGATGGACCGCTGGGTTCCCGGCGGCCTCCGCGACATCCCCGCGTCGGAGGCCCAGGCCGAGCTCGCCCGGCGGTGGCTCGCGACGTTCGGGCCGGGCACGCGCGACGACCTCCGCTGGTGGGCCGGCTGGACGGTCGCGACGGTGACGCGGGCGCTCCGGGCCGCGCGCGCCGTCGAGGTCGATATCGAGGGTGGCGCGACGGGCTGGGCGCTCCCCGACGACCTGGAGCCGGTCGGGTTCGCGACGCCCGAGGAGCCGGCCGCGGGGCCGCCGGCGCCATGGGTCGCGCTGCTGCCCGCCCTCGACCCGACGACGATGGGCTGGCAGGCCCGGGACTGGTACCTCGGCGGGCACCGCGGGCGCCTCTTCGACCGGAACGGCAATGCGGGCCCCACGATCTGGCTGGACGGGCGGGTCGTCGGCGGCTGGGCCCAGCGGAGGGACGGCGAGATCGCCGTCCGGCTGCTCGAGGACGTCGGGCGGGAGGCCTCGAACCGCGTCGCGGCGGAGGCGGCCGAGCTCCAGGCGTGGCTCGGCAACCTCCGGTTCGTGCCCCGCTTCCGGACCCCGCTCGAGCAGGAGCTCATCGGCTGAGGCGTGCTCGTTGCGCGGCCCCGGCGCTCAGCAGCGCGGCGGTGCCGCGCCGACCGCCCACTTGGCCACATCGACACCCCCGGTCGACAAGGTCAGGATCCGTGACCTGTTCCGCCCGCTCACGACCCGTCGGTGCCTGCGGTTGAGCGTGGTCAGAGCGCGGCGCGAGCGGTGGCCGGCTGCGTCGGGCGCCGGAACCAGACCGAACCGACCCCGGATGTCGATCTGGCCAGGTGCGTGCACCCGGGGGTCGGCGGGTCGGAGAACCGGCGGCCCGCCGGGCGGGTCGGTGGCCGCCGGGCGGACGGGGGCCCCGGCGGGTCGGTGGCCGCCCGGCCGCGAGGTTCTTGCCACCGGCCTACGGCGTGAAGTCGAAGCTCTCGACGACCGGCTCGGCGGCGCTGCGGAACACCTCGAACTGGTCTGCGACCGCGGACTCCACGTTGATGAGCACCGTGGGGCCGTCACCGGCATCGAGCACGTAGAGGTGCATTCGTCG
>DASUMJ010000049.1:0-3400 GCA_036277775.1 Candidatus Limnocylindrales bacterium | reverse complement strand
GGCGGTCCGCCATGGCTCGCTCGTCCAGCAGCCAGTCCTCGGGACCGACGCGGAGACCTTCCTCCGCGATCTCGACATGGCGTTCCCCTACCAGGACAAGATCATCGACTTCAAGGTCGACGACGTCGCCCCGACGCAGATCGCCGGGGTGCCGGCCTGGTCGGCGACCATCAGCGTCCCCCACGGTGTTCCGATGTGGTCGCACATCGACACGCTCCGGGGAGGCGATCGGGGCTGCGCTGCCGAGTTCGGCATGGCCAGCCGCGTCTGGGTGATGGACGTCGGGTCGTCCGTCGTGCTCGTCCAGGCGTGGGCATCAGACGACGTCGCGCTGGACGCATGGCTTCCCGATGCGACTCGGCTCGTCGACGCCCTCCGCTTCCGGTCCGACGCGCCCTGAGAGGCGGGTCACAAGCTCGGCCGTGATCCCGGCCTAGGCAGTCACATGGCGAGGCGGGCAGCCACGAAGTGTCTCTGGCGCCCCCGGACGGATTCGAACCGCCGACGCCAGCCTTAGGACGGCTGCGCTCTATCCACTGAGCTACGGGGGCGTGCCGGCATCGTACCCCAGCGAGGGGCACGCGCCGGGCGGCCGGCCCGGGCAGTCCAACCGCCCCGGAACCGCGCGCCGGGCCTGCGGCGTCGAGCGGAGTACGATGCCGAGCGTGAGCACTCCCCTGCCCCAGCTCGTCCTGTACGCGCGCCCGGGCTGCCACCTGTGCGAGGAGACCCGCGCCGCGCTGGAGCTCCTGTTCGCCGACCGGCGGGCCCGCGGGCTGCCCGTCCCGGAGGTCGTCGAGGTCGACATCGAGACCGACCCCGAGCTCCATCGCCGGCTCCTCGAGCGGATCCCGGTCGTCGAGCTGGGTGGGGAGCGGCTGGTCCTCGCCACGAGCGTCGCCCGGCTGCGGCGTCTGCTCGCGGATGCCCTCGACGCTCCCGCTCCCGCCTGACCCATGGGCACGGACCTCACGATCGCAGTCGCCGTCGGCGCCGGGCTGCTCAGCTTCCTGTCGCCGTGCGTCCTGCCGCTCGTGCCTGCCTACGTCGGCCAGTTGTCGGCGGTCGCCGTCGTCGGGCGTGCCTCGGGCGCGGTGAGCCGGTGGCTCGCGATCCGCCACGCGATCGCCTACGTGGCGGGGTTCGGGTCCGTGTTCACCGTTCTCGGGCTTGCGGCGACGTACGTCGGCGGTCCGCTCGTCGACCTCATGCCGTTCCTCCGGCAGGTCGGCGGGATCGTCCTCATCCTCCTCGGGCTGAACCTCGCGGGCATCCTGCGGATCCCGGCCCTCGAGCGCAGCTGGCGGCCGCTCGACGCGGGCGCAGCCGGTTCGCTCGCGTCGGCGACCGGGACGATGTCGCTCGCCCCGGCCGGGGGGCCGGGTGGCGGCCCGGGCCTCGGGGAACGGCTCGGCGGCCGCCTGGTCAGTGCCCGCGGCGGGTGGGTCGCCTCGTTCGGGCTCGGCGCGATTTTCGCGATCGGCTGGACGCCGTGCATCGGGGTGATCCTCGGCGGGATCCTGACGATGGCCGCGACGAGCGAGAGCGCCGCCCAGGGCGGGATCCTCCTCGTCGCGTACACCGCCGGCCTCGGACTGCCGTTCCTCGCCATCGCGGCGGCCTACGACCGCGCGCCGGGGCTCATTCGGCCGCTCCTCAGGCACGGCCGTACGGTGTCGCTCGTCGGCGGGATCCTCGTGGCCCTGATCGGCGTCGCGATGCTCATGGACTGGCTTTCGCTCCTGCCACGGTTCTTCAACTTCGGCGGCATCTGAAGCGCGTGATGGATCGCCCAGGATCGGCACCCGCGCCCGATCCCGCCGCGCCCCGGCGGCGCCGCGGCGTGGGTCCGTTCAGCCTCCGCCAGGTCGCGGCCGCGCTCGGCGTGGTGGTCGTGGCCGCCGTCACGCTCACGATCGCGACGGCACCGCTCGGCTCGACCACACCGGGCCTCCCGGATCCGGCCGCGTCCGCGTACCTCCTCCGGTCCCCGATCCCGGGGCTCCGGATCGGCGACCTCGCACCGGAGCTCGAAGGGCCCACCGGCGACGGCGCCACGTTCCTCCTGACGGACCTCGACACGAACGTCATCAGCCTGGAGGATCTCCGCGGCCGCGGCGTCTGGCTGAACTTCTGGGCGAGCTGGTGCCCGCCCTGCCAGTCGGAGACGCCGATCCTCCGCGAGATGGACGAGCAATACCGCGATCGGGGCCTGACGATCGTCGGGATCCAGGTCCAGCAGACGATCGAGGACGGTCGCCGCTACGCCGACACGTACGAGCTCGACTACCTGATCGGTGCGGACGTCAGCGCCGCGGTCTTCCGGACGTACCGGGTCTTCGCGCTGCCGACGCAGTTCTTCATCGACCCCGACGGGCGGATCCGCGCGATCGTCAACGGGCCGCTCTCCCGGGAGGACGCGGAACGCCTCATCGAGGCGATCCTCCCGATCGGGGCCACGGGCGCACCGACCGATTCACCGGCCCCGACCCAGTCGCCGTCGCCGTCGCGCTAGCCGGGACGACCGCGCGAAATGTCGAACGAGCCACAGTTCGAGCGTCGACCTCCCGGGTGACCGGGGTGAATCCCGGCCCGGGAGCGAGGAGGAACCCATGCGCTACATCCTGATGACGTTCGTCGGTCGGGAGCACACGGAGTGGTGGCTGCGCTGCAGCGTCGCCGAGAAGCGCGAGGAGATCGGCCGGGTGACGGCCTGGTTCCGCGAGCACGGCGCCGCCGGACGAATCACGGGCGGCGAAGAGCTCGGCTGGCCCGAAGCCGCCAAGACCGTCCGGAAACGCGGCATCACCGACGGGCCGTTCCTCGAGACGAAAGAGCTCCTCGGCGGCTTCATCGTCGTCGAGGCGCCGGACGAGGCCACGGTCCTCGAGATGGCCGCCGGCTGGCCGGGACTCGCCTGGGACGGCGACGCCGTGGAGGTCCGGCCGGCCGGCTCGTCCGAAGGGGACGCGGCGGCACAGGAGCAGGGAACGGCACCCGCCTGACCTCGCGCCTCGCGGGCGCGGAGCGAGCGGCGCGCGACGGCCACGGGATCCGCGGTCGCGACCCGGATTGACGGGCCTGCGTACGGTAGGGCGATGAAGCGCTCATCGGCGGAGCCGGCCGAGGCAAGCGAGGAGTTCTGGCGAGACTTCCTCCTGCACGGCGATCCGGCCGAGCGCCGCCTGCGCCGAGTCCTCCAGTACATCCCGAGCGCCCCGCGCTGCCATGCCTGCGCCGCACCATTCGGCGGTGCCGGGCGCCACGTCATGCGGCTCATCGGCAAGCGTCCGTCCGGGCGCAATCCGAACCTCTGCAACTCGTGCTACGACTTCCTGACCTCGCACCGCGGCGGCGCGGAGACGCCGTGCACGATGCTCTTTGCCGACGTTCGCGGGTC
>DASUMJ010000048.1:0-9955 GCA_036277775.1 Candidatus Limnocylindrales bacterium | reverse complement strand
GATCGCGACGGCCCGGGCGGCACGGGAGAGGTTCATCCCGAACTCGCCGAGGAAGCTGTCCGTGCCGACCGCCGAGCGCTCGATCGTGATGAGCCCCTTCATGTACGACCGACCCTGGTCGAGGAGCGCGCCCTTCGAGAGGAGGTTGCCGGTCGTGTCCCGCCCGACGTGCCGCGTGTAGCTCGTCAGGTCGAAGAGCTGCTCGCCGGCCGCGAAGACGATCTCGACCTGCTCGACCGCGCTCCGGTCGCCGTCGAGCCGGTTGTCGACCCGCGACCGCGCCAGCCGGGCGCCGAGCTGGGCGAGCGCCCAGTGCAGCGAGGCCGCCTCGCCGATCCGGGCGGTGCGGTGCTGGAACAGGATCTGCCGCGGTCCGAAGTCCTGGATGCTCGCGACGGCGAGCTCGGCCCCGGCGCCGAGATGGGCCTCGAAGGTCGACGTGAAGAGCGCCTGGCCGGCGTCCGGGGTGGCGTTCGCCGCCGCGTCCGAGGCGACGAACTCCTCGACGACCGACGCCGACGCCCCCGCACCGAGCTCGACGATCGTCCGCGTGATGAGGGCCCGGCCGGGCGCGCCCGCGGCCCAGCGGACCACGATCGGGCGATCCAGCCGGACCCGGTCCGGGACCCGGACGACGAGCCCCTGGTTCCAGGCGGCGCGGGTCAGCTGCGCGAGGCGATCGTCGGCGGGGAGGTCCGTCCCGGTGAGGAGGCGGTGGGCCGTCTCCGGATCCCGGCCGATGAGGCCGCCGAGCGTCTCGACGGTGACGCCGGCCGCGCCTGCCGCGGCATCGACCGAGAGGGCGACCACCCGGTCCTCGTCGAAGTGGGCCAGGGCCGCGGCGTCGGTCGGCACGGCCGGCGGGTCCATCGCGGGGTCCGGGACGCCGGCGGGCTCCGGGTAGGCGGTGACGTCGGCCAGGTCGGCGGAGCGGAGGTCGATGTACGGGGTGTAGAGCTGGTTCGACTCGGTCGGCAGGATCCGGTACCGCTCGAGCGCGGCGCGGCGGTCGTCGCCGAGCCAGTCCGGCTCCTCGGCCGCGAACGCCGCGACGAGGGCCTCGTCCAGGACGAACGACAGGTCGCCGGGCGCCCGCCGGGGCGTGCGGGCCGGGCGGGCGGTCGACGGATTCGGGGCGGGGACGGCCTCCGGCGGGGTGGAGGTCGAGGTCACCCGAGCGATCCCTCCATCTCGAGCTTCACGAGCCGATTGAACTCGATGGCGTACTCCATCGGGAGCTCCTTCGTGAAGACCTCGAGGAATCCCTGGATGACGAGGTTCTGCGCCTCGTTCTCGGTCAGGCCGCGGCTCATCAGGTAGAAGATCTGCTCCTGGCTGATCTTCCCGACGGTGGCCTCATGGGTCATCGTCGTGTCGTCTTCCTGGATGTCGATGTACGGGTACGTGTCGCTGCGGCTCTCGTCGTCGAGCATGAGCGCGTCGCAGCGGACGCTCGCCACGACCCCGGTCGAGCCCGGCGAGACCTTCAGCTGGCCGCGGTACGTCGCCCGCCCGCCGTCCTTGGACACCGACTTCGAGACGATCCGCGACGTCGTGTTCGGCGCCAGGTGGATGGCCTTCGCCCCGGTGTCCTGGTGCTGCCCGCGGCCGGCGACCGCGACCGAGATGATGTCGGCGCTGGCACCCTCGCCGCGGAGGTAGATGCTCGGGAACTTCACGGTCTTCTTCGAGCCGGTGTTCGCATCGATCCACTCGACCGTCGCCCGCTCGTGCGCGTGGGCCCGCTTCGTGACGAGGTTGTAGACGTCGTTCGACCAGTTCTGGATCGTCGTGTACCGGACCTTCGAGCCGGGCAGGGCCACGACCTCGACGACCGCGACGTGGAGCGAGTCGGTCGCGTAGATGGGAGCCGTGCAGCCCTCGATGTAGTGGACCTTGGCGCCCTCGTCGACGACGATGAGCGTCCGCTCGAACTGGCCGGTGTTCTCGCCGTTGATCCGGAAGTAGGCCTGGAGCGGGAGCGGGACCTCGACGCCCTTCGGGACGTAGACGAACGAGCCGCCCGACCAGACCGCGCCGTTGAGCGCCGAGAACTTGTTGTCCTCGTGCGGGACGACCGTGCCGTAGTACTTGCGGAAGATCTCGGGATACTCGATGAGCCCCTGGTCCGTGCCCATGAACACGACGCCGAGCTTCGAGAGCTCCTCCTTGACGGAGTGGTAGACGACCTCGGAGTCGTACTGGGCGCCGACGCCGGCGAGGAACTTGCGCTCGGCTTCCGGGATCCCGAGCCGCTCGAAGGTCGCCTTGATCTGCTCCGGGACGTCGTCCCAGGACTTCTCCTCGCGCTCGGACGGCTTGCGGTAGTAGACGATCTTGTCGAAGTCGATCTTGTCGAGCCCGTCCGTCCACATCGGCATCGGCCGCTTCAGGAAGTGGTCGTAGGCCCGGAGACGCGACTGGAGCATCCAGTCGGGCTCGTTCTTGATCCGGCTGATCTCCTCGACCGTGTCGCGGGTCAGCCCTCGCTTCGTCTCGCGCAGGTACGCGATGTCGTCGTGGAAGGCGTACTGGTCGCGGCGGTCGGCAACGAGCTCGCGGGTGGTGGTCATCAGGTCTCCGGGTGTCCGGTGTGGCGTCGAGGAGGTCGTCCGGCGCCCGATCGCGGCGTCGATCTGTAATCCCGACCTAGATTATCGGGATTAGGCCTCGAAGCGTCAACGACGCCCGTTCGTCGCGGGATCGGTCGCGACGTCGTCGTCGGCCAGGTCCGCGTCCGCGTCGTCGTCGGCCAGCTCCGCGTCCGCGTCGTCGCCGACACGTTCGACCGGTGGCTGCGGTCGCCGGACGTCGGCGACCACGAAGGCGACGGCCCCGGTCACGAACACGATCAGGCCGACCGTTGCGGCGCCGTTCGCGATGGCGGCGGCATCCGGGCCGCCCGGTTCGAAGGCCTGGGTGACGCCGCTCCAGGCCGTCCCGATGATCGCGCCCGTTGCGAGCCCGAGCACCTCGCGGCCCCTCGTCGCGGCGATGCCGCCGCCGGCCCCGATGCCGATGACGAGGACGATGGCCAGGGTGGAGGCCTCCGGCGGCAGGAAGCTGACGAACCACGCGGCGACCATGCCGAGAAGCGCGAACGCGACGAGGCGGCGCATGGAGACCAGCCTACGCTCTGAGGCGCCGGCCGGAGATTGAACCCGCGCGGGCCCCCGGAGGCTCTGGAGGATGATCGGGCCGCCAAGGTCCGATCGCCAGGAAGGAGCGTCGGGTGCATCGAGCGCTGGTGGACCGTGCGAAGGGGGGCGACGGCGAGGCCTTCGACGCCCTCGCCCGGACGGTCGGCGATCAATGCATGGCGATCGCGTACCGGATCCTGCGCGATGCCGACCTGGCGGACGACGCGGTGCAGGCCGCGCTCATCACCGCCTGGCGCGAGCTTCGCACGCTGCGCGATCCCGATCGCTTCGAGCCCTGGCTCCACCGCATCCTGACCCACGAGTGCTACGCCGAGGCCCGGCGCCGGACCCGTTGGTCGGCCGAACTCCGGATCCTGCCCGTCGATCACGAGCAGGGCGCCGGCGGCATCCGGTCCGTCAACGACCGCGACCAGCTCGATCGGGCCTTCCGGAGGCTCACGCTCGAGCAGCGAGCGGTGCTCGTCTTCCACCACTACCTCGACCTTCCCGTGGTCGAGGTGGCGGAACGCCTCGGCATCCCCGTCGGGACCGTGAAGTCCCGGCTCCACCACGCCGTGGCGGCGCTCCGGGCCAGCCTCGAGGCCGATGCCCGGCCGCCGTCCGTCTCCCAGGAGCGACTCGCATGACCACGTCGCGCGACCTCGAACGATCCCTCCGGGCCTACCTCGACGAAGGCCCGTCCGTGCTCCCGGATCGGTCGTACGACGTCGTCCGCGCCGACATCGACCGAACGCGTCAACGGGTCGTCATCGGCCCGTGGAGGGAACCTCGAATGTCCAATCTTCCTCGGATCGCGATCGCCGCGGCGGCCGTCCTCGCCGTGGTGATCGTCGGCTACAACGTGCTTCCCGGGGGCGGCGGGACGGGCGGACCCGGCCCGAGCCCGAGCCCGACGGTATCGCCGACCGCCACGCCGCAGCCGACCGCGGCGCCGGAGGCAACGGGTCCGATCTCGCTGCCGCTGGGCCCCGTTGCGGCCGGGACCTACGTCGTGCATCCGTTCCTTGCCCCGAACGATTCGATCGGCTTCCAGCTCACCCTGCCGCCGGGCTGGGAGGCAGGCGGACCGACGGGTCGCGCCCCGGTCGGCGCTGCGCCGACGACCGGGCACGAGGGGCCGGGCGGGATGTCCTTCGGGTTCCTGACGATCGCCAGCCTCGAGGGCGATCCCTGCCGCTGGTACGAGCCCGCCGACATCGAGATCGGGCCGGCCGTCGACGACCTCGTCACCGCCCTGGCCGCGAATCCCGGCTACGAGACCACGGCTCCCGTCGACGTGGCGCTGGGAGGGTTCAGCGGCACGCGGATCGACGTCCAGCTGCCCGCCGGACTCGACCTCGCCGCCTGCGACGCCGGGGAGTTCCATGTCTGGGCCGACGGAGATGGACAGACGATCTACGCCCAGGGGCCCGAAGGCCGGTTCCATCTCTGGATCCTCGACGTGCGGGGGACCACGGTGGTCGTCATGACGCACGACTTCCCCGGAACGCCGGCGGACGATCAGGCGGAGCTCCAGGCGATCGTGGATTCCATCCAGATCCAGCCCTGACGGTGGTGCCCGGTCGGTAAACGCGAAGGTGGGAGTCCCGGTGGCCGTGGCCGTCTGCCGGCGCCGGGGCTCCTGCCTTCGATGACGCACGAGAAACCTGACAGCATTCGGCATCTTCTCGGGTACGATCCGCCGCGATGCGCGCATCGCGGCTCGTCTCGTTGCTGCTCCTCCTCCAGACCCGCGGCCGGATGACGGCCGCGGAGCTGGCCGCCGAGCTCGAGGTCTCCATCCGGACCGTCCACCGGGACGTGGAGGCGCTCGCCGAGTCCGGCGTCCCGATCTACGCCGAGCGCGGCGCCCACGGCGGGTTCCGGCTCGTCGACGGCTACCGGACGCGGCTCACGGGCCTCACGGCCGACGAGGCCGAGGCCCTGTTCCTCTCCGGGCTGCCCGGCCCGGCGGCCGAGCTGGGTCTCGGCACGGTGGTGGCCGCGGCCCGGCTCAAGGTCCTCGCCGCGCTGCCGGGCGAGCTCCGAGGACGCGCGACCCGGCTCGTCGAGCGGTTCCATCTCGACGCCTCGGGCTGGTTCCAGGCCGACGAGCCGGTGCCCGCCCTCGCCGCGATCGCCGATGCGGTCTGGAACGGCCACGTCGTCGACATCGAGTACGACCGCGGCCAGACGGTGGCGGCCCGGCGCCTGGCGCCGCTCGGGCTCGTGCTGAAGGCGGGGGTCTGGTACCTCGTGGCCCTCGCGGACGGCCAGGCGAGGACCTATCGCGTCTCGCGCGTCCGGAGCGCGACGCTCACCGACGATCGCTTCGAGCGGCCGGCGGACTTCGAACTTGCGGCCTTCTGGGCGGAGTCGTCGGCGGCCTACGAGCGCGACGCCGCGCGGGTCGACGTCACCGTCCGGGCCGATCCCGACCGGCTCGATCACCTCCGGGACGCCGTCGGATCCCGGGCGGTCGAGGTCGCCGAGCGGCTGCCCGAGACCGACCCCGAAGGCTGGCTCCACCTCCGGCTGCGGCTCGACTGGCCCGACGAGGTGCCGGCCCGGCTGCTGGCCGCCGGCTCCTCGATCGAGGTCCTCGACCCGCCCGAGATTCGCGACCGGCTGGTGCGGATCGCGCGGCGGGTCCTCGACCGCTACGGGGTCGCGCCGGCCGGCCTGTGACGGGTGGCGCGCCGAGCGGCCCGCGACGCCGTGGACGTCGCGCTGCGGCAGATCTCGAGGAGCCGTCGGACTTCCATGGCGCGCTCGATCTCGCGCCGGCGCTCCTCGTGGATGAGCTGACCGAGAGCAATGTGCAGCATCGGGACACCGACCTCGCTGGGCGATCGATCGACCGCGGTTCGTTGATGTCCGGAGACTACCGGCGGAACATGACAGAACCCGTCATGTAGGCGCGGAACGACGCGGCGCCGACGTCCTCAGAAGAAGGTCGACGCCCGCGGAACGTCCCGGGTTCGGAAGAGCGCATCGGCCCGGTCGAGCGCACCCGGGCGGTGCTCCTCGTAGCCGCGGGCGAGGACGGCCCGGCGGAGCGGCGTCCCGCCGAGATACGCGGCGCCGATGGCGTCGGCATGGAGCGTCAGGTCCGGGTCGGCGCCGGCGACGGCGCAGGCGGCGCCGTCCGGGGCGGTCTCGAGGCGCAACCGGGTCCGACCGGTCGACGGCTCGGCCTCCAGGACCTCGAGCACGACCTCCCCGGCCCGATCGTACGACCGGGCGGTGAGGGCCCGCGGAAGGTCGAGCAGCGCGACCCAGAGGGCGTCGCCGTAGTCGCCGATCTCGGCGGCGCGCCGGTTCGCGAGCAGCCACGGCAGGCGTTCGTCGGGTGACCGTCGCTGGACCCGGACGCTCGTCACGAGGTCGAGGCTCGCGATGAACCGCCACAGGCCGTCGTAGGCGTCGTCCGTGAGCCAGACGAAGTCCTGGACGTCGATCCGGGACGCCGGCTGATGGTGCTCCCAATGCTCCTCGCCCGTGTAGCGGACGTAGCCGTCGGGAGTCCCATCCGCGTCGCGGTGGACGGCAACCCAGCCCTTCCACTGCTTCTCGACATCGAACTGCCGAAGCCCGAGGGCGAAGTCGAAGATGAAGTCCTGCCGCCGGAGCTCGCCGACGTGCCGCCGGCGGTACGCGTCCCAGATGTCGCGGATCAGGTCGCGGGTGCCCGCGTCCACGGGGGCGAACGCGACGCTGCCCGCGGAGCCGCGATCGCCGGCGAACGTGGTGGCCCGGGTACCGAGCGTCCACGTGCACGTCTCGACGCCCACCCCGTAGCCGAACCGCCCGTAGATGGGTGCCTCCGAGGCGTGGAGCATCGCCACGAGCTCGCCCCGTTCGCGCGCGGCGTCATGCTCGGCGGCCATGAGCCGGCGGAGGATCCCCTGGCGGCGGTGCGTCGGCAGGACGGTCACCGCCGCGATGCCCGTGGCCGGCACCAGCGCGCCACCGGGGACGGTCACCTCGGTGGCCCAGCTCCGTAGGGTGCCCACGACCCCGTCGTCGAAGGCTCCCCACAGCCGGTCGAAGTCCCAGTCCGGCCCGACCTGCTCCGCCACGAGCGCGTTGTCCCGGCGCTCGAGGAAGGTCGTCGACAGCGCATCGAGCCACGCGAGGAGCTCGTCCGGGCGGGTGCGGCGAATCTCGACAGGCATGCGCTGCGAGCGTACATCGGCGGGTCGAAACGACACGCGGGGCGGCCGCCGGATGGGACGGTCGGCGCCGCCGCCGCGGGGCCTGTGGCACGATCCGGCCCATGAGCCGCGCCGTCAGCGCCGGGATCCTCCTGTATCGTCATCGAGGCGGTGAGCTCGTGGTGCTCCTCGCGCACCCCGGCGGCCCCTTCTTCCACAACCGCGACGCCGGCCACTGGACGATCCCCAAGGGCGAGCCCGACCTCGGCGACGAGCTGCTCGCGGCCGCTGCCCGGGAGTTCGAGGAGGAGACCGGTCACGTCCTCGCCGAGGTGGCGCTGCCGGGCGCCGAGCCGATCGACCTCGGCTCCGTCGTCCAGGCGAGCGGCAAGCGCGTCCATTGCTGGGCAGTCGAGGGCGAGCTCGACCCGGCGGCGGCCACCTCGAACACGTTCGAGATGCCCTGGCCGCCCGGCAGCACCGAGCTGCGGACGTTCCCGGAGATCGACCGCGTCGCGTGGTTCTCGATCGCCGAGGCACGGCGGCGCGCCAACCCGTCACAGGCGGAGCTGCCGGGCCGCCTCGTCGAGGCCCTGCGACAGCGCGCCGGCTGAGCCAGGCCGGCTGCGTCGAGGCGAAGCCGGGAGGAGGGAGGCGGCGCCTGCGGCCGGGGCCGGGACCGGCGCCCTACGTCCCGGCCGGCGCCTCCACGACCGGCGGCTCGTCGTCGTCGGCGGCGTGGCTGCCTCGGCCGCCGAGACGGCGCCGGACCCCGACCTTCGCCCCGTCGACGAGCGAGTAGATGACCGGGACGACGATGAGCGTCAGGAGCGTCGAGCTCAGGAGCCCGCCGATCACGACGGTTCCGAGCTCCGCGGCGATGATCGAGCCCTCGTTGAAGCCGAGCGCGAGCGGCAGGAGAGCGATGATCGTCGCCACCGCCGTCATGAGGATCGGCCGGACGCGCGTCCGGCCCGCCTGGACGAGCGCCCGATCCGTGGCCATCCCCTTGTGCCGGAGCTGCTCAACGAGGTCGAGCAGGACGATCGCGTTCGTCACGACGATCCCGATGAGCATGAGGAACCCGATGAGCGCGCTGATCCCGACCGGCCGGCCGGTCAGCGCGAGGGCCGGGAACGCCCCGATCGTCGCGAGCGGCAGGCTGAACATGATCACGAGCGGATCGACGAGCGAGTTGAAGACGAGGACCATCACGACGTAGACGAGGAGGATCGCGACGGCCATCGCCGCGAAGAGGCCGGCGAACGCCTGGTTCTGCTGGCGCGTCACGCCGCCGATCGAGACGTCGACGCCCTCGAGGCGCCCGGCCGCCCGGAGCTCGTCCACGCGCTCCGTCACGGCCGCCGAGACCGCGCCGGTGTTCTCGCTCCGGATGGTCCCGGTGATCGTGGCCGCGTCCTGACCGCCGACCCGGGTGACCCGGGCCTGCGTCTCGACCTCCTCGACCGTCGCGATCGTGCCGAGCGGCGCCTGGGCCGCGACGCCGACGAGCAGCTCGCGGATCGCCGCCGCGGAGTCGAGGCTGCCGGCATCCAGGCGGAGATCAACCTGGACCGGCGCGCCGTCCAGGACGATCCGCCCGACCGGCGAGCCGGTGAGGGCCGCCCGCAGGTCCGCCCCGACCTGGGCGGTCGTGAGGCCGAGCAGGAACGCCTTGTTGGGATCCACCTGGACCTGGATCTCGGGCGCCGCCCGAACGAGGTCGCTCTTCAGGTTGTCGAGGTCCGCGAGGCCCGCCAGCTCGGTGAGGATCGCGTCGGAGGCAGCGGCGATCTTCGCCGAATCCGCGCCGGAGACGACCAGGCTCAGCGAGCTGCCGCCGAAGCCCGAGGTCTCCTCGACCGAGACCGAGTAGCCGTCCCGGACGATCGGGCCGAGCGCGGCCTTCAGCCGGTCCGAGGCCGACTTCAGGTCGGCCGAGCTGACGAGGCGGGTGAAGATGATGGCGCTGTTCTGCGGCCGGCCGGCGGTCGCGGCGGCGAGCGTCTGGAAGCTCGTGTCGCCCTCTCCCGGGATCGTCCCGAGGGTCAGGGTGACCTCGTCGTCGGCCTCGAGCAGCCGGGCAGCCTCGTCCGCACGGTCGATGACCTCCTCGGACGTCGCGCCGGCGGGCGGGACCACCGAGACCGAGAGGATCTTCTCGGAGCCGGCGTTGAGGAACTGGGTCGGGAGGCCGGAGACGAGGCCGCTCGTGAGGACGAACAGCGCGAACGCGATCGCGATCGTGCCCCACCGGGTCAGGCGATTGCGGAGCGCGAGCCGGAGCGCCGGCTCGTAGAGGCGCTGCCAGATCGTCTCGCGCGGCTCGCCGTCCGGGCCCAGCTGGAGCTTCACGTTCCGGAGGAGCGTCGCCGCGAGGACCGGGACGATCGTCAGCGCCACGACGAGCGAGGCGAGGAGCGCGAACGTCACCGTCAGGGCGAACGGCAGGAAGAACTGGCTGATGAGGCCGCCGACCAGGCCGAGCGGCAGGAAGACCGCGACCGTCGTGAGCGTGGAGCTCGTGATCGCGCTCGCCACCTCGCGGGTGCCGGAGATCACCGCGGTCTGCATGTCGTCGCCGCGGCCCCGGTGGCGGTAGATGTTCTCGAGCACGACGATGGCGTCGTCCACGACCCGGCCGATCGCGACCGCGAG
>DASUMJ010000047.1:0-3817 GCA_036277775.1 Candidatus Limnocylindrales bacterium | reverse complement strand
TCGTGGAGGCCGGCGTGGAGCAGCTCGTCGCGGAGGCGGCGCGCGTCGCGCGTGAACGCCGCGGACCAGCGCCGCGCGAGCGCTTCCGTTCGCGCATCCGAGCCCTCGCGGCCGCCGGCGTCGAGGTAGACGCGTTCGGGCAGGACCGCGAGGCTGCGAAGCCGCCGGTAGATCCGGCCCTGGCCAGGCAGGATCGCCGGGCTCATCGCCCCGATCCGGCCGAAGACGTCGGGGTGCGCCACGGCTGCCCAGAGGCTGATCAGCCCGCCGAGCGACGACCCCATGATCCCCGTCTCCCGGCGATCCCGGGTCGTCGGGAACGCGGCGTCCACGGCCGGCTTCACGACGCCCGCGACCCACCGGAGGTACGCGCGCCCGCCGCCGCCGGCCGGCCGGAGGCCGTCGAGCCCGAGGTACGGCGTGTACTCGGCCAGGCGGCCGTCGCCGGCGTTCGGGATTCCCACGACGATCAGCTCGATGCCCTCGCCGGCGAGGATCGCGAGCGTCTCGTCGACCTGCCACTCGCCGGCGTAGCTCGTCGCCTCGTCGAAGAGGTTCTGGCCATCGTGCATGTAGAGGACGGGATAGCGCCGACCCGACTCGAGCGCCCGGGGCGGGAGGTGGACGAGGATGTCGCGGCAGCGCCCCGGGTCGGGGCCTTCCACGCCGGGCAGCACGCGCAGGTCCCCCACGACGGTCGACGTCGCCGACGCGGGCGGGCGCCCCGTCACTCGCGCGTCGCGAGGTCGATCGTCGCCAGCTCGGTCGAGAGGCGGGCGACGACGGCCTGTGTCAGGCCCCACGACTTCCCCGGGTCCCGAGGCAGCCGGATCCGGACCTGGTTCGAGGCGAACGTCACCTCCGACGGGCGCATTCCCGGTAGCGCGCCGGGGCCGAGGAGCCGCATCGCGGTCGCGCGCGACAGCCCCGCGCCGAAGCGCACGACGAGGTTGCCCTCCTCGCGCGAGATCGACGACACGCCGGCGCCCTCGGCCGCCATCCGGAGCTCGGCGACCTCGACGAGCCGGACGACGGGCGGCGGCATCGGGCCGAAGCGGTCCGTGACCTCCTGGCGGAACGCGGCGAGGTCGCCGGGCGTGCGCGCCCGGGCGAGCCGACGGTAGAGCTCGAGCTTCTGGGCCTCGTCGGGGACGTAGTCGTCGGGGAGGTGGGCCTCGACCGGCAGGTCGACGACGGCCTGCGGCCGCTCGATGACCGCCACGCGGCCCTCCCGCGATGCCTTCTGCTCCTCGACCGCCTCGGCGAGCATCCGTGAGTAGAGGTCGAATCCGACGGCGGCCATGTGGCCCGACTGCTCCCCGCCGAGGATGTTGCCGGCGCCCCGGATCTCGAGGTCGGAGAGCGCGATCTGGAAGCCGGCGCCCAGCTCCGACGCGTTGAAGATCGCCTGGAGGCGCTTCCGGGCGTCCTCGCTCATCCGCTCGCGGCGGCGGTAGAGGAGGTACGCGTAGGCGCGACGCGATGACCGCCCCACGCGTCCCCGGAGCTGGTAGAGCTGGGCCAGGCCGAGCGTGTCGGCCCGGTCGATGATGATCGTGTTCGCGTTCGGGATGTCGAGGCCGGACTCGATGATCGTCGTGCAGACGAGGATGTCGGCGGCCCCGCCGGCGAACTTCAGCATCACGCTCTCGAGGTGGCCCTCGGGCATCTGCCCGTGCCCGACGACGATCCGGACGTCGGGCAGGAGCCGCCGGAGCTGCTCGGCCTGGGCCTCGATCGTCTCGACCCGGTTGTGGACGTAGAAGACCTGCCCGCCACGGTCGAGCTCGCGGAGGATCGCGTCTCGCACCAGCCCGGCCGAGGCCTCCGCGACGCGCGTCTGGATCGGCAGGCGGTCCTCGGGCGGCGTCTCGATGACGGACATGTCCCGGATTCCGGCGAGGGCGAGGTTGAGCGTTCGCGGGATGGGCGTCGCCGAGAGCGTCAGGACGTCGACCTCGCGCCGCATCTGCTTGAGCCGCTCCTTCGCCGCGACCCCGAACCGCTGCTCCTCGTCGACGACGAGGAGGCCGAGGTCCCGGAAGCGGACGTCCTTCGACAGCAGTCGGTGCGTGCCGATGACGATGTCGACCGTGCCGTCGGCGAGGCCATCGAGCGTCCGCGCCTGCTCCTTCGGCGGGACGAACCGCGACAGGATGCCGACCTTCACCGGGAACGCCGCGAACCGGGTCCGGAACGTCTCGTGGTGCTGGGCCGCGAGGACCGTCGTGGGAACGAGGACCGCGACCTGCTTGCCGTCCTGGGTCGCCTTGAACGCGCCGCGGAGGGCGACCTCGGTCTTGCCATACCCGACGTCGCCCACGACGAGCCGGTCCATCGGCCGGCCGGCCTCCATGTCGTGCTTCATCTCGAGGGCGGCCCGAAGCTGGTCCACGGTCTCCTCGTACGGGAAGCTCGCCTCCATCTCCGACTGCCAGGGCGAGTCCGAGGCGAACGGGAAGCCCTGCGCGTTGGCCCGCGCCGCGTACAGCGCGAGGAGCTCCTCCGCGAGGTCCGCGACGGCGCGCCGGACCCGCTGCTTCGTCCGGAGCCACTCCGTCCCACCGAGCTTCGAGAGCTGCGGCCGCTCCCCGCCCGAGTACCTCGTGACGCGCGCGATCTGCTCGACCGGGACGTAGATCCGGTCGCCGGCGGCGAAGCTGATCTCCAGGTAGTCGCGCTCGTCGCCCTCGCCGGCGCTCCGCCGGAGCATCCGTTCGTAGCGGGCGACACCGTGGTCGATGTGGACGACGAGATCGCCGGGCGTGAGCCGCTCGAGGATGTCGCGCGGCACGACGCGGCGCATCGCCTTCGGCCGGCGCACGCGGACGTTGCCGAAGAGCTCGCGATCCGTGACGAAAACGAGGCCGTCGGGCCCGCCGGTGAAGCCGCCGTTCAGGCTCCGCTCGACGAGGACGACCGCGCCGGGCGGTGGCGCGTCCGTGACGCTGCCCGTGACGCCGGCCGGATGGCCCGCCTCGGCGAGGAGCTCGGCGAGGCGCGGCGCCTGGTCCGAGGCGATCACGATCCGCGGCGGCGTCGCCCCGGGATCCGCCACCGGCCCGGCCGTCGCGCCGGAGCCCCCGGCCCGCCAGCGCTCCACCGCGTCGCCGAGCTGCTGGGCCCGACCCGGCGGGAGGGCCGGCTCACGCCAGCCGAACGCGTCGCCGGCGCTCAGGCCGCCGCCGGCGATCGCCGCGCCCTTCGCGGCCTCCGACTCCCAGGTGAGCTCGAGCGTCCGGGCAGCGAGGAGCCGCGACTTCCAGGCCCGCCGGGCGAGGAGCGTCTCCGGCCAGGTTTTCGGCAGGTCGCCTGCGGTCACGAGCTCGGCCCGGCGCTCGTCGGCTTGGCGCCAGAGGAACTCGGCGGCCTCGGCGAGGTCGCCGGGCTCGTCGAGGACGAGGAGCGCCCCGGCGTCGACGTGGTCGAGCGCGGTGCTCGGGGCGAGGATCGGGGCCCAGACCTCAGCCGCATCGCCGACCGCGGCGGCGCGGGTGTCGCGGGTGGGGTCGTCGGGGCGACCGTCCCTGCTGCCGGCGGCGAGCCGCTCGAAATCCGCGGCGAGCCGCTCCGGCAGCTTCGACGCCGCGGTCGTGAGCCGACCTGCAAGCTCCTCGGCGCCGCCGTGCGGGAGGAGGAACTCCGAGGCGGGCAGGAGCTCGATCTCGGCGACCGGGCCCGTGCTCCGCTGGTCGGTGGGATCGAAGGCCCGGAGCGATTCGACCTCGTCGCCGAAGAGCTCGATCCGGACCGGCAGGCCCCCGGACGGCGGGAAGACGTCGACGATGCCGCCGCGCCGGGCGAACTCGCCCTTGCC
>DASUMJ010000046.1:0-14576 GCA_036277775.1 Candidatus Limnocylindrales bacterium | reverse complement strand
TGGATCTCGACCTGGACGTTGAGCAGCTGGCCGAGCGGGAAGAAGAGGCGTGACTGGAGGGTCGTGAAGGCGACGATGTCGCCGATCGTGGGCGCGGTGGGATCGCCGTTGATCGCGAGCCAGCCGGCGAGCCAGTAGACGAACGCCGGGGTGATGCTGAAGACGGTCCCGACGATCATGAAGAACCAGCGGCCGACCATCGCCTGCCGGATCTGGAGCCGCGCGAGCCGCCGGTTCAGGCCGACGAACTTCTCGATCGCCGCGCCCTGCTGCCCGAACGTCTTCGTCAGCAGCATCCCGGACACCGACAGCGTCTCCTCGGTGACGGCGCTCATCTCGGCGAGCGACTGCTGCGTCTCGGTGCTGATCTCCCGGCGGACCCGGCCGACGCGGTAGGTCAGGGCCATGAAGAACGGCAGGAGTCCGAGCGACAGGACCGTCAGCCGCCAGTCGATGAGGAACATCGCGATGACCGTGCTGATCGCGATCGCGAGGTTCGCGGTGACCGACGAGGCCGTGTCGGTGACGACGCCCTGGACGCCGCCGACGTCGTTCGCCAGGCGGCTCTGGATCTCGCCGGTCTTCGTCTCGGTGAAGAACCGCAACGGCATCCGCTGGAGGTGCTCGTAGAGCGCCGCCCGGAGGTCCTGCATGACGTTCTGGCCGATGACGTTGTTCATGTACGTCTGGCCGAGGCCGATGAGCCCTGACCCGATCGGGACGAGGATCATGAGCGCGACATAGAGGTTGAGGCGGCTGAAGTCGAGGCTCGGGATCGCGTCGTCGATGAGGAGCTTGAGCAGGATCGGGTTGATGAGGCCGAGCCCGCTCGTGACGAGGATCGCGAGGATCGTGACCGCGACCTGGAGCCGGTACGGCCGGAAGAACGCCACGATCCGCCGGATGGTGCGCCCGCGACGCTCCTTCGGGACCGGCGGCAAGTCGCCGCCGGCCGGCATGCCGAAGTGGCCGCCGCCTCCGCCCATCCCGGCGCCCCGGCTCCCGCGTCCCACCCGTGCCGCGTCCGGGCTCGTGGCCCGGTACGACCGGCCGCCCCGGAAGCTCACCAGGCCGTGAGGGTGTTCGCTTCGGTGATGCCCTGGGACTCGAGCCAGCGCTCGGCGTCGATCGCGGCCCTGCAGCCGTCGGCTGCCGCGGTGACCGCCTGGCGGTAGCGGTGGTCGTGGACGTCGCCGGCGATGAAGACACCGTCGATCCGGGAGTGCGTCTGGTCGTGGACGACGAGGTAGCCCTTGGCGTCGACCTCCAGCCAGTCCCGGAAGGCATCGGTGTTCGGCTTGTGGCCGATCGCGATGAAGAGCCCCTCGATCGGCATCTCGCGGCGCTCGCCGGTCGCGGTGTCGCGGAGCGCGAGCGCCTCCACCTTGGCGTCGCCGATGACCTCGTCGATGCCGGTGTTCGTGTGGATCTGGATCTTGGGGTTGGCGCGGGCCCGCTCGACCATGATCCGGCTGGCCCGGAACTCGTCGCGCCGGTGGAGGAGGTGGACCTTCGAGGCGAACCGCGTCAGGTACGTCGCCTCCTCGAACGCCGTGTCGCCGCCGCCGACGACCGCGATCTCGCGGTCGCGGAAGAAGAACCCGTCACAGGTCGCGCAGGCGGAGACGCCGCGACCGCGGAGCCGGGTCTCGCTCTCGAGCCCGAGCCACATCGCCGAGGCGCCGGTCGCGACGATCACGGCCTCGGCCCGGTATTCCACGCCGCGGGCCCAGACCCGGAACGGCCGGTTCGCGAGGTCCACCCGATCGACGTCGACGTCGACGATCCGCGTCCCGAACCGCTCGGCCTGCGACCGGAAGGCGGCCATGAGCTCGGGGCCCTGGATGCCCTCGGGGAAGCCCGGGTAGTTCTCGACGTCGCTCGTGAGCATCAGCTGGCCGCCGGGCGCTGAGCCGGCGAGGACGATGGGCTCCAGGTTGGCCCGCGCGGCGTAGATCGCGGCCGTCAGGCCGGCCGGCCCGGACCCCACGATGAGGAGCTTCGTCTCCGTCCGCCCGCCGGCCTCGACGGTCGTCGCGGGGCCGCCGGGAGCCGTCGCGGCATCCGGCGCGAACGCGATCGAGAGCCCGCCGAGGGGTGCCGGAGCGGCAGGAGCGGCGACGGAGGTGTCGCCGGAGAAGTCGATGGAGAGCCCGCCGAACGGCGCGGGCTGGTTGCGGTCGGTCATACGGGGTGATCGTATCACGGCGGCATACCCCTGGGGGGTATGGCATCGGTGGCGGGGCGGCCGCGAGGACCGGCCCGCCGGTTACGCCGCGAAGCGCCGGAGGACGCCCTCGGGCGGCGGCTCCGGGTCGGTCGTCTTGACGCTCGAGATCGCCTGGCCGAGGCGTTCCCGGGTGTCGCGGATCGAGCCGCCGTTCGTCGTCGTGACGAGGATCCGCGGGGCGACGGCCCCGGCGTTCGGTCCGTATTCGCCGGCGAAGCGCGCCGGCCACGCGGCACGGAACCGCTCCAGGTCCTCGACGAGGTCGCGTCGTGCCGGCGCGCCGACCACGAGGAACTCGTCGCCGCCGTCCCGGATCGCGATGGACGCGTCGATCTCGGACAGGGCCGTGGCGAAGGTCCGGAGGGCCCGGTCGCCCATGTCCTGGCCGTGGGCGTTGTTGAACTCCCGGAACCCTGCCAGGTCGCAGAACGCGATCCCCACCGGCGCGGCGGCGATCCCGGGGAGGGCCTCGAAGACCCGGGCCAGCCGGTCGAAGGCCACGTACGCCGGGATGCCGGTCTTGCGGTCGAGGTCGACCCGCTGGTAGGCCGGCCACCGGAAGCGCTCGGCGAAGGGCCGCTCCGCACCCTCGAGCCACTCCACGATCGCGGCGGTCAGCCACGGGACCTCCGGATCGAGCGCTCGCCACCAGCCGGCCGGCTCCTGGGTCCTGGCGAACCAGCCGATCGTCGGGCCGGTGTCGAAGCCCGGGTCGAGGGTCGAGAGGAGGTCCGCCGCGGCGAGGGTCGTCAGGACGTCCGGGAACTGGCCCTCGTCGGAGAAGCCGCCGTCGGGGCTGCGGCGCGACCGGACGAACGACGTGATGCCGGCGAGGAGGGTCGGCCGATAGTCGAGCGTCCAGAGCGCCACGCCGAGGTGGGCGTTGGCCGAGGTCAGGGGCACCGCCTCGAACGGGAATCGCGTGCCGCAGACGAGCCCCGCGAGCCGGTTCGCGAGGGTCCCGTAGCGGGTCGCGATCGCCAGGGCGAGGGGATGGAGCCGGGCGAGCGCGAGGGGCCGCCGAGCCACCAGCCAGAGCGCGAACGTGTCGCGCCACGGATCGGCGCCGACGACGCAGTCGGCGAGGTCCGCCTCCATCCGCGGCTGGATCTCGCGGAGGATCTCGGCCGCGGTCCTCGAGACCGCGGGGTTCGCGTCGGCCTCGAGGGAGGCGAGGAAGTCGACGTTCTCGGCGAGGGCGATCGGGCCGAGGAGGCGGCCGCTGAACCCGGTCGGGTCGCGGTCAAGCCAGTCGCGCTCCCGTGGCCGCCACAGGGCGCCCGTCCGGTCCGGCGTGTCGTAGACGGGCGAGTTGGGGGCGCCGTCGAACCCCAGGGTCCACGGGGTCTCGCGGTCCTGGGCAACCGCGGAGAGCGTTCTCGTCCGCCAGGCACCCAGGATCGGGGACGGCAGGATGTCGGCGCCGTGGTGCCGCGCGAAGCGGAGGGCAGTGGGCACCATCGGGTCACGGAGGTCGAGCTGCGGTGCTGCCGTCACGAGGGCGTCGGTCGCCCGGCGAACCGCGGCCGCGACGCTGGGCGGCGCGGGCGGGGCGGCGACCGGCTGCGGCACCCGGCGAGCGCGGTACGGGCCGCCCGGGTCGATCGGCGAGACGCCGGGGACGCCCGGGGGCTCGCCGTCCGTGGCCCGCCCGTCGCGGTCCTGGCCGGGCCAGCGTGGCTTCAGCGACACGGAGCCGTCCCGTCGGAGCGCGTGGACACGTCGACCTCGGCTGCAGGCGGTGCCGCCCCCGGACGGGCCGCGGGTGGAGTTCGTGCCCCGATCGTGCGCGCGCGCGGCGCGGCGGTCATCTAGGAAGGACGTACCGGTGCGGGTCGCTGGCGGTGCGGCGGTGCACCGGCCGAGCGGCTCTGTGGCGTCGGCCCCGGCTCAGAGGTCGCGGAGGTCCGCGAGCAGCGTCCGGCCCAGGAGCTCGAGCTTGTCGGTCCGCCAGACGTCGCGGACGCTGAACAGGACGTGCTGCGCGCCGGCATCGCCGAGCTCGGCGAAGCGATCCGTGACCTGGGCGGGCGACTCCGTGCCGGGCGCCCCACCCTCGTCGACGTTCACGTTCTGGAGCGTCGAGCGTTCGATCTCCTCGTACGGCCGGCCGACGTCCTCGCAATGCTTCCGGAGGACCTCGTACTTGTGGTGGATCTTCTCGGGCCCGCCGAAGACGTTGCACGCGTCCGCGTACCGGGCGACGAGCCGGAGCGTCTTCTGCTCGCCGCCGCCGCCGATCATGATCGGGACCCGCGGCCGGCTCAAGGACTGTGGCGCGTTGAGGAGCCGCGTCGCCCGGTAGTGGTGACCCTGGAAGTCCTCCTCCGAGCCGCGTTCACCGGTCCACATCCCGTGGGCCATCCGGAGCGTGTCCTCCAGGAGCTCGAAGCGAACGCCGAGCGGCGGGAACGGGAACCCCAGGGCTTCCGATTCCTCCTGGTTCCAGGCCGCCCCGATCCCGAACCAGGCCCGTCCGCCGGACAGGACGTCGAGCGTCGTCGCGGACTTGATCCAGAGCCCCGGGTGGCGGTAGGGGACGCCGCCGACCATGAGCCCCAGGCGGGCCCGCTCGGAGTGGGCGGCCATCCAGCCGAGGGCGGTCATCCCCTCGAGCATCGGCTCCTCGGGTCGCCCGAGCGATCGGATCTGGAAGAAGTGGTCCATGACCCAGATCGAATCGAAGCCGACGTCGTCGGCCGTCCGCACGACCCGGGCGAGCGTCGGCGCGAGCTGCTCGGGGCCACCCGGCCAGGAGAACGAATTGATCTGGAGACCGAACTTCACCGGCGCGACCTCGAGCGGGGGAGGGGCGCTCCAGAGCGTACGCCGGTCAGCGGAAGAGGTCCCACGCGGGGGGCATGAGGGCGTCGCGGATCGAGCCCTCGCCGCGGGTGAAGGCGGCACCGCGCACGATGGCGGCGGGTCGGCCGGCGGTCTTGCCGAGGGCCAGCTCGGCGGCCGAGGCGAGCTCGTCGGCGACGGCCCGGATCGTCGAGCGCATCACCCGGCCGTCGGCGTCGGGCGAGCCCCGGAGGTCCTCGATCGGCAGAAGCCCCGAGACCCCGATCGCGACGTCGACGATGCCCCAGCGCCAGGGACGCCCGAACGAATCAGACACGATCACCGGGACGTCGATCCCGTGGCGGGCCCGTACGGCCTCGCGGATCCGGGCCGCCGAGGCGTCGGGATCGACCGGCAGGAGCGTCACCACGCTGCCGCTCGCCGGCCCGACGTTGCTGGCGTCCACGCCGCCGTTCGCGCAGATGAAGCCGTGGGGCGTCTCCGTGATGAGAACGCCGTGCTCCATCCGCACCACCCGCCGGGCCTCCCGCAGGACGACCTCGAGCTGGCGCGGGTCGCGGTCCCAGGCCGCGGCGAACTCGACGGCCTCCGGCCGCGGCTCGATCCCGGTGAGATCGACGATCGCGCCCTCCGCCTTCGAGACGATCTTCTGGGTCACGACCAGGACGTCGTCGTCGCGGAGCGGGAGGATGCCCGGCGTCGCCTCGAGGGCGCCGAGGAGGAGCGCCGGCAGGTCGTCGCCCTCGACGACCTCGGGCACGCCGAGAAGGGCGAACACGCTGAGCGACGGTGCCGGCTCGACCGGCGCGACGGGTCGGGGCTCCGGTGGCATCGCGTCAGCCTCGCCCGGTCGTGGGTCCGGCCCCGGCCTCGGCGGCGAGGAGATCGGCACCGGTATCCACGTCGACGGTGAGCGGACCGCGTACCTCGAGAAACGCTGCGCCTGCGGTACGGGCCGCGCGACGGTGCGCCTCGAAGGAGCCCTCGCCGAAGGCCGGCTGGATGGTCTCGGGCGGGCTGACGAGGAGCGCGTTCGTGCCGGTTCCGTGGCGATCGGGCACGGCGACGACCAGCTCCGTGCCGGGATCGGCCACCGCGGGTTGCGCCGCGGCCAGCAGATCGCCGATCGCCGCCGCGGAGATCGCCGGCAGGTCGATCGGGACGACGAGGACCGCGGTCGCGCCGGCGACAACTGCCACGGTCCGAGCCTCTCGGAGCGCGGCATTGAGCCCGGGCAGCCGCTGGACCAGGGTCCGGGCGCCGAACGCCTCGGCCAGCTCGGCCGCGGCCGGATCGGCGGTCACGAGGACGGTTCCCGCGAGGCCGGCGGCGTCGCGCGTCGCCGCGAGCGTCCGGGACGCCATCGCGACGACGAGCTCCAACCGCTCCTCCGCATCGAGCTCCGCGCCCAGCCGCGTCTTCGCGTCCTCGAGGCCGCGGAGCGGCACCAAGGCCCAGGTCCGTTCGAGGTCGGCCACCGCGATGCCTAGCCGCTCGTCGCCCGGCCGGCCGCGAGCGCGAGGATCTCGCCGGCGAGGCGGGCCCGGGCGGCGTCGTCGGACATGATCGTGTCGGTCACGAGCGTCGCCATCCCGAGCGCCCGGATCTCGGGCTCGAGGTCCGCGTCGACGTCGTCGAGGACGAACGTGTCGACCCAGCCGACGTAGCGCCGGGCGACCGCGACGGCGCTCGGTGGCTCGCCGGCGAGCGAGGCGAGCATCCGGTCGGCGGGACCCTTGATCGCGCGCCCGCCGACGATCCCCGACACGGCCACGACCGGCACGCCCCGACCGCGGGCCGCGTCGATCGCCTGCCGGATCCCGGCGACGGCGAGGATCGGCGCGACCGACACGAACGGGTTCGATGGCGCGACGACGATCGCGCCGGCGGTGGCGATCGCGGCGAGGACCTCCGGCGTGGCACGGGCGGCCTCGATGCCCTCGAACCGCAGCTCGCGGACCTCGGGCTCCTGGTGGCGCCCCACGAAGTACTCCTGGAAGTCGAGCCAGCCGTCGTCCGTCCGGACCCGGGTCCCGACCGGCTCGTCGGCCATCGGCAGGATCCGGGCGGGCACACCGAGCGCGCGCTGGAGCTGCAGCGCGACGGTCGTGGCGCGCTCGCCATCTCGCAGCCGCCGTGTCCGGACGACGTGCGTCGCGAGGTCCCGGTCGCCGAGCCGGAACCATGTCGCCTCGCCGTACCGGGCGAGCATCTCGGACGCGGCGAACGTCTCACCCGCGATCCCCCAGCCCCACTCGCGGTTGTCGATCCCGGCGAGGGTGTACATGACGGTGTCGTGGTCGGGGCTGACGACCAGGCCGTGGCGCTCCAGGTCGTCGCCGGTGTTGACGACGACCGTCAGCCGCTCGCCGAGGTGGGCCTGGAGGCCGTGGGCCAGCTTGGCCCCGCCGACGCCGCCGGCGAGCTCGACGACGAGCGCCGAGCCGCTTCGCGGCTGCGGCTCCGACGCGCTAGGCATCCGCGAGGAGCGCGACGACCTCGCCGATCCGGTCGATGGTCTCGCGGTCGTGCGGCGCGGGGAGGCGGACGATCACGGTCCGGAAGCCGAGGGCCGTGAACGGTCGGATCGCATCGGCCACGTCGCCGGGCGAGCCGAGGAGATGGGGCACGTTGCCCGCGCTCGAGGCCCCGTTGTTGGCGATGATCCCGGCCCAGGCCGCCTCGGCATCCGCGCGCCGGTCCCGGATGATGATCGGGAAGCTGACCGTGAGCTCGATCTCCGAGCGATCGCGCCCGACGTCGGCGCAGTGGGCATCGAGCGTGGCGAGCTTGCCCTCGACCTCCACGAGATCGCCAGAGGTGTTCCACGCGTCGGCGTGCCGAGCCACCGTCCGGAGCGTCTTCCGGGGCCCGGAGCCGCCGACGAGGATCGGGAGGCGGGCCTGGATCGGGCGGGGGTTCGCGAGGGCGTCGACGAACCGGTAGAAGCGGCCCTCGTGCGTCACCCGCTCGCCGTCGAGGAGGCGGCGCATGAGCATGACCGATTCGTCGAGGTGGTCGAGCCGGTCGCCGACGCTCGTCCCGAAGTCGAACCCGAACGCCTCGTGCTCCCGCCCGAACCAGGCCCCGCCGATCCCGAGGACGGCCCGGCCGGCCGAGACGTGGTCGAGGTTGATCGCGAGCTTCGCGGTGAGGCCCGGGTTCCGGAAGGTGTTCGCCCCGACCATCAGCCCGAGGCGGACCCGGCTCGTGAGGGGGCCGAGCGCCGAGAGGAGCGTCCAGCCCTCGAGGATCGGCTGCTCCCAGGGGCCGAAGATCGCGTTGACATGGTCCCACGTCCAGACGGAGTCCCAGCCCGCCGCCTCGGCGGCGAGCGCGGCGTCCCGGACCGACGGCCAGTCGGTCGCCTGCGACCAGAGCTGGGCTCCGAAGCGGACCGGCGCGGCGCCGGGAGTGCCGCCGAGGTCGGTCACTCGTCGCCCAGGTGGTCGTGGATCCGGGTGATCCGGAGCCGGAACGAGACGCGCGGCTGGTTCCGGAACATCGCCAGGGTCTCCGGGTCGTCGTCGCCGTACCGGACGGCCAGCTCGCAGATGTCCTCGCGCGCCCGTTCGAGGTCGTCGACCCGCGACTCGACGACGCCGTTCAGCCCCACCCAGCGGTAGCCGTCCCGGGCGTCGATGACCGCGAGAGAGCACCGGCCGTCACGGGACAGCTCGGTCGGCCATCGCCTCGGCCAGCGGCTGTTCAGGAGGATCCGGCCGTCTGGCTCCAGGCGGTACCAGGTCGCGGCCTGGTGGGGCTCGCCGTCCGACGACGCCGTGGCGATCGCGGCGACGTGCGGCTGCTCGAGAAACGCCCGGACGCGCGGGGGGATCGAGACCTCATCCATCGATGCGATGGTACGGGCTCCGGGCGATCAACCCCGTCGGTAGCGAATCTCCTCGATCGGCGTGCCGTCGAAATCGAGCATCCGGGCGGTCCCGTCGGGCCCGAAGCCGGCCCGCTCGTAGAAGCGGCGGGCGCCCACGTTCGCCGTCAGGACCCACAGGACGACCGTGCCGAATCCGGCCGCGAGGAGGCTCGCGGCCGCCGCGTCGAGGAGCGGCCGGCCGAGGCCGCGGCCGCGCGCCTCCGGGCGGAGGTAGATGGCCTCGATCTCCCCGCACCCCGGCGCGTCGTCGTCGCGGGACGGCGCCGCGAGGGCGAAGCCGGCAATCCGCCCCTCGGCATCCTCGACGACGAGCGTGGCCCGTGGCGGCTCGGCCGCGATGAGTCCGCCGAAGAACGCCTCGTTCCGCGCGAGGTCCATCCGCTCGAGGATCGCCGCCGGCACGATCCCGGCGTAGGTCGCCCGCCACGAGGCGATCCGGATCTCGGCGATCGACCGCGCGTCGGCGGCGGTCGCGGGACGGACGACCGGGATCGAGCTCGGTTCGGTCAAGGCGGGACGCCTGCGGGTGGGTCCGGCGGCACGCCGCCGCGGCTTCGGGTCAGGCGCGCCGCATCATGCCGCGCAGCACGACGATCGCGCCGAGGGCGATGAGCACGATCGGCCAGAGATCGCGCCACGCGAACGACGGCAGGTCGAGCTTCAGGGTCACGTCGGCGAAGAACCACAGGCCGACGGCGAGGAGCACGAGGCCCCAGATCCGCCCGGCGACGTCGGCCGTCTCCTTGACCGCGGGGTTCTCGCCCCACCGCGTGACGGCGGCCTCGGCCTCGCGACCGAGCGCCTGGGCGCGCTGGTCGAAGGCCCGGGCGCCGCTCTCGATCGCGCTCTTCAGCTCGTCGCCGGTCGCTGCGGGCCGCGAGCTGGCCGGCGCCGAGTCCGGCGCTGCCGGCGGCGGCACGTCGGCGGGTGCCGGCGCGGCCGGGTCCAGATCGGGACGCTCGTCGGGCGTGGTCATCGGTCTCCTCCAGGGTGGGCGCTCCGGTCATCCTAGAGCAGCCCCCGCTCGCGGTCGCGATACCATCGCCCCCGCTCGCGGGGTCCATCCGGCCCGTTTCGAAGCCGGCCCCGACGGCGACCGGGAGGAGCGCGCCCGTGGCGGACCAGGCAGAGATCGGCGTCTTCGGCGGCTCCGGCTTCTACTCGCTCCTCGACGACGTGCGCGAGGTCAAGGTCGACACGCCGTACGGCCCGCCGTCCGATTCGTTCTTCCTGGCCACCGTGGCGGGACGCCGGGTCGCGTTCCTGCCGCGCCACGGCCGCCGCCACACGATCCCGCCCCACCGGATCAACTACCGGGCGAACGTCTGGGCGATGCGCTCGCTCGGGGTCAGGGCCGTGGTCTCGCCCTGCGCGGCCGGCTCCCTCGCCGTCCACGTGAAGCCCGGCGACTTCGTTGTCTGCGACCAGTTCGTCGACCGGACGAGCGGGCGGCCGCACACCTTCTACGACGGCCCGATCGTCACCCACGTGTCCTCGGCCGAGACGTACGACCCGGTCCTCCGGCAGCTCGCGATCGACACGATCCGGGACCACGGCATCGAGGTCCACGAGCGGGGCACCGTCGTCGTCATCGAGGGCCCGCGGTTCTCCACCCGGTCGGAGTCGCGGTGGTTCTCCGATGCCGGCTGGGAGGTCATCAACATGACCCAGTACCCGGAGGCCTGGCTGTGCCGGGAGCTGGGCATGGCGGTCGTGAACATCTCGCTCATCACCGACTACGACGCCGGGGTCATCGAGGGCACCGAGGCGGTCGACGCGCAGAGCGTCCTCGAGGTCTTCGCCCAGAACGCCGAGCGGATCCAGGCGGTCGTCCTCGACCTCATCGGGCGGTTCCCGGCCGATCTCGACGCCCTGGGCGCGCGCGACGCCCTCGGTCCGACGCGCGGCGACGGCCACGCCATGTCGCGCGAGGACATCCGGCTCTTCGAGACGGGGCTGTAGCGGCGGTGGCCGGCTCGGGCACGCCGCGGATCGGGGTGGCGCTCGGGTCCGTGGGGGCCGACGCCTCGTGGTGGCTCGAGTCCGCCCGTCGCCTCGACGACGCCGGCTATGCCGGGGTCTGGTGCTGGGACCACTTCGTCGGCAAGGGCGACCGGACCGTCCCGGTCCTGGAGCAGTGGACGACGCTCGCGGCGGCCGCCGCGGTGACGCGCCGGGCCGGCATCGGGTCGTTCGTCGCGAACGTGATGCACCGGCACCCCGCCGTCCTTGCCCGGGCCGCGGCCACGGTCCAGCAGATCAGCGGCGGCCGGCTGTCCCTGGGGATCGGGATCGGCGGGTCCGACCGCGGGCACCGGGCCTACGGCATCGAGTTCCCGGAGCCGGCGGAGCGCGCTGCGCGGCTCGAGGAGGCCATCGGGGTCATCCGGGCGCTCTGGACCGGCGGCCCGGTGACCCGCTCCGGCCGGTTCTACCCGCTCGAGGACGCGGTCGCGTTCCCGCGGCCGGACCCGGTGCCGGCGATCCTCGTCGGGGCCGGCACGCCGGCCGGCGTCCGACTCGCGGCTCGGGCCGGCGACGGCTGGGCGGCCGAGTCGCCGGGCTACGAGGCCCTCCGACCCGGCTACCTCGACGCGCTCGCGGCGGCCGGCCGGTCGCGGGCCGACGTCCGGATCGTCGTCGGGTTCGGCGGCGGTCGGACCGGCGTCGATGCCCTGGCCGAGAGCCCGTGGCTCGGGGATCGCGACGCGGTCGCCGCGCGGTGGGCCGAGCTGGATGCCGACGAGGTCATCGTCACCGCCCGCACGACCGCGGACGTCGACCGGCTCGTGGCGGCCGCGGGCCGCTGACCGGCGCGCGACGCTGACCGGCGCGGGGCGCTGACCGGCGCGGGGCGCTGACGGCCGATCGCCGGGGTTCGTGGCACCATCGACGGGCCCATGACCTCCCCGGCGACCCTCCCCGCGACGCCCGAGCCGACGCACGCCTGCGTCCGGTGCGGTCGACCCGTCGCCATCGACGTCGCCCTCTGCGAGACGTGCAACCCGCTGGGGCTGCGGCAGCCGGCCGCGACCCAGGTCCACGCGATCGCGGCCGGCGGGATCGTGCTCTTCGTCGTGATCCTCGCGGTCCTGGCCCGGGTCGGGCTGGCGGACGTGGGGCCGTTCGAGGGGAACGTGGCGAACGTCGAGGCTCGCGACGGCGCGCTCGTGGTGACGATCGCGATCACCAACGAGGGGACCAAGGGCGCGGCGACGACCTGCCGCGTCATCGAGGAGCGGCGCCCGGTCGGCGGGCCCGGGCAGGTCGTCCAGACGCCGACGATCCCGGGCGGCGAGACGGTCACGTTCAGCGCGACCGTCACCGTCTTCGGCCCTGAGCTCCGACCGCTCGCCGTGGACTGCCAGTCCCCGTGACCGCCTCGACCGATCGCGCCGCGACCGCCGGGCGTCCGACCGTGAGCCCCGCCGTGGGCCCGGCGGCGAGCCGGCACGCCGCCGAGCTGGCCTTCGCCCTCGAGGTCGCGACGCGGGCCGGCGAGCTCCAGATGGACCGCTACGAGCGGGTCGAGCGGATCGACTACAAGTCGGCCCGCGACGTCGTCACCGAGGTCGACCACCTGTCCGAGGCCCTCATCCTCGACGCGATCCGGGCGGCCTTCCCCGGCGACGCGCTCCTGGCCGAGGAGACCGGCGAGCACGACGGCGGCGGCGCCGGCCAGACCGCGACGTCCGGCCTCGGCCGCGTCTGGGTCGTGGATCCCCTCGACGGCACGATCAACTACGCGAACGGGATCCCGTTCTTCTGCGTCGCGATCGCGCTCGTCGAGGCGGGGAGCCCCGTCGTCGGTGTCGTCCACGACCCGTCGCGCGGCGAGTCGTTCGCGGCCACGGCCGACGGCCCCGCGACGCTCGCCGGCCGCGAGGTCCACGCCTCGGACAAGGACAAGCTGAGCGACTTCGTCATCTCGATGGCGCTCGGCGGCCGGGCCGCCGCGACGCGGGCTCGCGAGGTCCGGAAGGCGATCCGCGTCCCACGCTCGATGGGTTCCGCGGCCCTCGCCCTCGCGTACGTCGCGAACGGCCGCTTCGATGCCTTCGTCCAGCAGGGCGGGCTCTCGACCTGGGACATCGCAGCGGCGGGCCTCATCGCCGAGCGAGCCGGTGCGACCGTCACGAACCTGGCGGGCGGCCCGTGGTTCGAGGTCGCCGCGACGTCGAAGTCGATCGGGGTCCTCGCCGCCCCGCCCACCCACCACGGCGAGCTCCTGCGGCGCATCACCGGCGGCTGAAGCGGTCGGGCCTGGCTCGGCAGCCCTAGTCCTCGACGCGCCAGCGGTGCGGCCGCGCCCGCAGCCGGTCCAGGTCCCACGCGTCGCAGAACGCCTGCCAGTCCGCCCGCGGCGCACCCCGCCACTCGAGCTCGGCGGCCGTCTGCTGCGGGATGACCACGCCATCGTCAGCGAACCGGAGGCGAGCCAGCGACCGGTAGAGCCCGGCCTCGTCGCGATGGTCCCGGAGCGAGGCCGCGAGCGACATCGCCCTCGTGCCGCCGACGCCCGGCACCTCCCAGGTCGATGCCCGCTCCGGGATGGCGTCGATCGAGCCGTAGGCCGAGAGGACCGCCGCCGCGCCCTTCGCACCCCAGCCCGGGATGCCCGGGTAGCCGTCCGAGGAATCGCCGACGAGCGCCAGCCAGTCCGGGATCGAGGCCGGCGGCACGCCCCACTTCTCGCGGACCGCGGCGTCGTCGTAGGTGATCCGGCGGCGCCGGTCGAGGAGCACGATCCGCTCGTCCTCGACGAGCTGGGCCATGTCCTTGTCGGGCGTGCAGATGAAGATCCGCTCGACGTCGGGGTCGGCGGCGAAGCGGCGGCACGCCGCCGCGATGGCATCGTCCGCTTCGAACTCGACCATCGGCCAGAGGACGAGCCCGAGCGCCTCGATCGCCGCCTCGACGATCGGGAACTGGGCGAGGAGCTCCGGCGGCATCCCGGCGGACGACTTGTAGCCCGGGAAGAGGTCGTTCCGGAACGACTCGATCACCCGGTCCGTCGCGCAGCCGACGTGGGTTGCGCCCTCCTCGCGGAGCAGGAAGAGCAGTTGCTCCACGACGCCGGACACGCCCGACAGGGCCATCCCGTCCCGGCCCAGGACGGGCGGCCGGGGTGCGTAGTGCGCGCGGAACAGCTCGTAGGTCGCGTCGACGAGGTGGACGTGCACGCGGCGTCAGGCCTCGGATTCGACGAGCGCGGCGAGGCGCTCGAGGTCGCGCCGGAAGATCGGCGCGAAGACGAGGGCGATCGCCGCGGCCCCGAGGTGGGGGAGGACCCGCGGGGTGAGGACCTCGACCCAGGTGACCGTCGTCGACCCGGACGGGCCGCGCTCCAGCCGGATGTCGCCGGAGCCCCGGACGAGGCCCTCATGGCGGATCGCGAAGTGGCTCGGCGGCGAGAACGCCGTAATCTCGATCGGATCCTCGACGGCGACGCCGAACGCCTGGACCTTGCCCCTGGCCCGCGTCCCGACGCCAACCGGCAACGGCGTCAGGAGCTCGACCGACTTCAGGTCGTGCATCCACTCGGGCTGGCGCTCGATGTCGGCGAGGACCGCCCAGACCCGCTCGATCGGGGCGTCGACGACGACCGAGGTCGTGATGGGCTCGGGCCCCGCCTCGCCGGCGCGG
>DASUMJ010000045.1:0-20529 GCA_036277775.1 Candidatus Limnocylindrales bacterium | reverse complement strand
CCGGTGCGCTCCGACACCGGACGACGCAGAGAGGTGGGGGCTCGGCCTGTCACGATGACCGCGATGGTCACGACGACGGCGAGCCCCGGGGTCCGAGCACACTCGACGCTCGAGGTCTTCCTCGTCGCGCTCCGGCTCGGGCTGACCTCGTTCGGCGGACCGATCGCCCACCTGGGGTACTTCCGCGAGACCTATGTCGTGCGGCGGGGCTGGCTCGGCGAACGTGCCTTTGCCGACCTCGTCGCCCTCTGCCAGCTCCTGCCCGGTCCGGCAAGCAGCCAGCTCGGCATCGCGATCGGGGCCGGCCGCGCGGGCGTCGCGGGCGGGATCGCGGCGTGGCTCGGGTTCACGCTGCCGGCCGCGGTCCTCCTCGTCCTCTTCGCGGCGGTCTACCGCGAGCTCGACCTCGCCGGCGCGGCCTGGGTCCACGGGCTCACCGTCGCCGCCGGGGCGGTGGTCGCCGCCGCGGTCGTCGGGATGGCGAGGGCGCTGACCCCGGACCTCCGATCGCGAGCGATGGCCGTCCTTGCCGGACTCGTCGCCCTCGCGTGGGCGGGGCCCCTGGTCCAGGCCGCCATCATCGTCGGCGGCGCGATGGCTGGGCTGCTCTTGTCGACGGCGGCAGCTGGTAGCGGTGCCGAGCCGTCATCCGGCCTCGCCGGCCGGGCGCCGGGCTCGCGGCGAACGGCGATCGGGCTCATGGCCGTCTTCGTCGTCCTCCTCGTGGGGCTGCCGCTGCTCCGGGCGCTCGTGCCCAGCGCCGGCCCGATCGCCTTGGCGGACGCGTTCTACCGGTCGGGGGCGCTCGTCTTCGGCGGCGGCCACGTCGTGCTGCCCCTCCTCGAGGCGACGGTCGTCGAGCCGGGCTGGGTCGCGCCGGATGCGTTCCTGGCGGGGTACGGCGCCGCACAGGCGGTGCCCGGGCCGCTGTTCTCGGTGGCCGGGTTCCTCGGGGCGGTCTCGTCCGTCGGGCCGGGTGGCCCGGCCGGCGCGGCGATCGCGCTCGGGGCAGTGTTCCTGCCGTCGTTCCTGCTCGTCTTCGCGGCCCTCGCAGCGTGGCCCCGCGGCGGCCCATCGCCCACCGTCCGGCGAGCCCTCGCCGGAGCGAACGCCGCCGTCGTCGGCCTCCTCCTCGCGGCGCTCGTCGGGACGGTCCTGCCGGCGGCCCTCCGGTCGCCGGTCGACGTCGTGACCGTGGTGGCGGGCACCCTCGGCCTGGTCCTCCTGCGCCTCCCGCCGATCCTGGTCGTGGTCGTCGCCGCGGTCGTCAGTGCGCTCGTCGCCGGCTGAGCACGGGCCCCGACGCGGCGCCCGACCGGCCCGGGTCATCTTCGTTACCGCATCGATTCCTCCGGCTCTTCCCCCGGTGACATCGCGACCGTAGCGTCGAGATCGACCGCTCCGGATGTCGAACGGAGCTGGAGGAACCCGATGTACACCCACATCCGCGCCAGAGATCCACTTCGGCCCCTCATCGCTGCGGCGATGCTCGCCGGTCTGCTCCTCGCCGCACCGCCGGCACCCGGCCCGGTCGCAGCGCTCCTCCAGGCCCCGAGCGATCCAACTCCGGCCGCCCCCGCCGCGCTCGGGATCACCGTCCGGTTCGAGGCGGGCAGCCACACCGGCGTGAAATTCGATGCCGGCTGGCGTGTCGTCGCCTCGAAGACGGCGATCCTCATGCGCCCGTCGAGCGCGCCGCAGGCCGAGCGGCGGGCAGTCCCCGGCCGGGGCGTCTGGTACCGGATCTCGGCCGGCATCTGGGCCGGCTACTGGATCCGGGAGTCGCGGCTCGCGTACGTGCCCGGCTTCGACGCGCAGCAGGCACTCAACCCCGTGGTCGCCGTCCCGTTCGGGGCCGGCACCTACGAGGCCTACAAGTTCGACGCCGCCGGCGTCGTCGTCCAGGCGAAGGGCACGCGCCTCGGCCGGTCGTCGATGGCCCACGCCGACCGGGTCGCGACGATCGACGGCCGGCCGTACATCCGGATCGTCGACGGGATCTGGGCCGGCTGGTGGATCCCCGGTGCGGTCACGGCGCCCGAGCCGATCCGCTGCGTCGCCGGTCCGCCCGTTGCCCTCTCGACCTCGCGGCTCGTCCGATCCGTGCCCGCCGCGACCGGCCGGATCGCGCTCACGTTCGACATGGGCGGCCGCCTCGACCCGGCGGTGAGCATCATGAACTTCCTCGTCCTGGAGCGGGTCTGCGCCACGATCTTCCCGACCGGCGCGGCCGCGTCCACGACGACGGGACGGGCGGTCATGGCAATCATCAAGGCCCACCCGGAGCTCTTCGAGCTCGGCAACCACACGATGCACCACTGCAACCTGCGCGACGGCGGCGACGGTGCCGCGTGCCCCGCGACGCGCCCGAGCGACGCCTTCGCGATCCGGGAGCTCACCGACGCCGAGGCAGTCATCGGGTCGCTCACCGGTCGCGTGTCGAAGCCCTACTGGCGGCCGCCGTACGGTGCCGTCGACACCCGGCTCGTCAACGTCGCCGGCTCGGCGGGCTGGAAGCTGGCCGTGATGTGGTCGATCGACACCATCGACTGGCGCCCGATCTCGCAGGGCGGGCCGACCGCCTGGGGCATCGCCAGCAAGATCGACGCGAAGAAGACGGCCGGCGGCATCGTCCTCATGCACCTCGGCGGCTACAGCACCCGCGACGCCCTGCCGGCGATGATCGCGCTGCTGCTCGAGGACGGCTACCGCGCAACGACGATCAGCGGGCTCTACCGTTGAGATCGAGGCCCGCGTCGTCGCATCTCTTGATATCGGGTCGCTGAACGTCCATCATCTCTGGGTATGAGCCAGAGCGACGGGCGGCCGGCCGACCGCCACCTGCGGGCCGGTCAGGCCGCCGAGATGCTCGGTATCGGCGTGGAGACGCTCCGTCGCTGGGAGCTCGAGGGCCGGATTCGCATCGACCGGTCCGGCGGCGGGCAGCGGCTCGTGCCGGTCGCGGAGGTCGTCCGCCTCCTCGACGAGCGGCGTCGGGCCAACCCGGACCCGCGGGGTGCCTCGCAGTCGGCGCGGAATCACTTCCCGGGCGTCGTAACGAGGATCGAGGCGGACCGGGTGGCGGCGGTCGTCGAGGTCCTCGCCGGGCCGCACCGGATCGTCAGCCTCATGACCGCCGAGGCGGTCGCGGAGATGCGGCTCGAGGTTGGCGACCCGGTGGTCTGCGTCGTGAAGGCGACGAACGTCATCGTCGAATCGCCGCGATGACGCGGCCGTTCTCGGCGCACCGAGCGGGCGGGGCCCGGGTCCTCGCCGCTGCGACGCTCCTCGCCGTCGCGGTCGGGGCCGGCTGCGGACCGTCCGGTTCGAGCGCGCCGACGCCCGTGGCCGAGCTGACGGTCCTCGCCGCCGCGTCGCTCCGGGAGCCGCTCGACGCACTCGCAGCGGCGCTCCTCGCCGAGGCGAACGTCGCCCTGGCGATCGCCACCGGCTCGTCGACGGCCCTGCGCGTCCAGATCGAACAGGGCGCGCCGGCGGACGTGTTCCTCGCCGCCGACGCGACGAACCCGGATCGTCTCGTCGGAGCGGGCCTGACATCGGGCGTCCCGACGGTGTTCGCCCGGAACCACCTCGCGATCGTCGTGCCGGCCGGCAATCCGGCCGGCATCTCGGTGCCGTGGGACCTCGGCCGGCCGGGGCTCCGGATCGTGGGGGCCGGTGACGCCGTGCCGATCAGCCAGTACGCAATGCTGCTCGTCGAAGGCCTGGCCGGCCTGCCCGGCGCTCCCGCGGACTATGCCGCCGCATACGAGGCGAACGTCGTGTCGCGGGAGGACGACGTCGGGGCCGTTCTCGCGAAGGTGGAGCTCGGCGAGGCCGACGCGGCGATCGTCTATGCGTCCGATGCAGCCGGCTCCGACCTCGTGGAGTCGGTCCCCGTCCCCGACGAGGTCCAGGTCGACGTCGCGTACGCGGGGGTCGTCATCGCGACCTCGCGGCAGCAGCCGCTGGCCCATGGCTTCCTCGGCTGGCTCGGCGAGCCCGTGGCTCGGGAGATCCTCGCCGGATTCGGGTTCCGGGCAGGGCCGTGACCGGGCGCCTGGTCCTGGCCCTCGCGGGCGGGCTCCTCGCGGCGTTCCTCGCCCTGCCCGTCGCCACGCTCGTGGCGCGGGCGCTCGGCGACGGCGAGCTGGCCGGGGCGCTCGCCTCGCCGACCGTCCGCGACGCGCTCGTCCTCAGCCTCGCGACGACGGCTGCGAGCCTCGCGATCACGGTCCTCGTCGGCACGCCGCTGGCCTTCGCCCTCGCGCGCCGGCGCTTCCCGGGGGCCGGGATCGTCGAGGTCATCGTCGACCTGCCGCTCGTCCTCCCGCCGTCGGTCGCGGGCCTGGCGCTGCTCCTCGTCTTCGGGCGGCGCGGGCTGCTCGGAGACACGCTGGACGCGGCGGGCCTCGCGATCCCGTTCACCGCGATCGCCGTCGTCCTCGCCCAGGTCTTCGTCGCGGCCCCGTTCTACGTCCGGGCCGCGCGGGCCGGGATCTCGACCGTGCCTCGCGACCTCGAGGATGCCGCCCGGGTCGACGGCGCGTCCGAGCCCGGGGTCTTCCGCCACGTGCTGCTGCCGCTCGCGGCGCCGGCGCTCGCCGCCGGGCTCGTGATGAGCTGGGCGCGGTCGCTCGGCGAGTTCGGCGCCACGATCCTCTTCGCCGGCAACGTCGCCGGTCGGACCCAGACGCTGCCGCTCGTCGTCTACGCGGAGTTCGGAGCCGGTGACCTCGAGGCGGCGATCGCCGCGGCCACGGTCCTCGTCCTCGCGGCCGTCGGCGTGCTCGCGGCGGTGCGGCTCGGGCGTCGCGGCCGGGTCCTCGACGCCGCCGCGGCCTGACACCCGGCGACGGTCTCAGGCGGCCGACGCCGCCACCGCTCGTCGCGGCAGGCCGGTCCATCCGGGCAACGCGCGGCTGGTCAACTTCTCCTCGAGCCCGGACGCCGGGTGACGATGTCCTCGTACTCGGGATGCCGCTCGAGCCACGTGAGGATGAACGGGCACTTCGGCGTGACGCGATGCCCGGCGGCACGGGCGGCGTCCAGCGCGAATCGCGCCAGCTCGCCGGCGATCCCACGGCCGCTGAATGCCGGCAGAACCTCGGTATGGAGGAGGACACGCCGGCCGGCGAGCGCGCGATAGTCGACGAAGCCCGCGATCTCGTCGCCGAGGCGTGCGGTGTAGCGATGCGACTCGGGCTCGTCGCGGATCGTCAGTTCGTCGCCTGGCACCGGCCGACGATACCGGACCCGGCTGCCGTCCGGTGCCGCATCGCACCGGGAGGCGCGCCGGGGGCTTGCGGGATCCCGGCGCATCGAGTTCCATTGCAGGCCAGCGCCTGTCTCGGTCCGCTCTGCCAGGGGGTCTCCGCATGCGTTTCCGCCTTTCCGCCCTCGTCGCGCTCGGCCTCGTCCTCGGACTCGCGATCCCATCGGTTGTCGGCGCCAAGCCGGCGTCCTCGGCCGATCTCCAGCGAGCCCGCGTCATCGCCTACTGGACGCCCGCTCGCATTGCGTCCGCCGTGCCGCGCGACTTCGTCCGCGACGCGGCCGGCAAGCTCGTCCCGAACGCCAAGCCGCCCGGCACGCCCGGCGGCGGAGGTGGTGGGTCCGGGGATGGAAGCGTCAAGGGCGCGTCCTGGACCGGAGACGGATTCATCGAAGCCCGATCCGGCCGCGTCCTGTTCGCGATGGGCGGCGGCAACTGGATCTGCTCGGCCTCCGTCGTGAACGACGGATCCACGAGCAACGGCTACTCGACGATCGTCACTGCCGGCCACTGTGTCTACGACGGCTCCGATGGCTGGGCGACGAACTGGATCTTCATCCCGGACTTCGACGACGCGCCTGTCTACAGCCCGTGCTCGAGCACGGCCCTGGGATGCTGGACCGCGACGCGCCTCGGCGCGAACGCCGACTTCGTGGCGGGCGGCGGCTTCGGCAACGACACCGTGGATGTCGACTACGGGTTCGCCAGGGTGGGACTCGGCGGCAAGACCGGGCCGACCCAGGAGCTCGATGCGCTCGTCGGCAGCTACGGGCTGAAGACCTCGAGCACGTCGCTGAGCGACCAGCAGTGGGCGTTCGGCTACCCGGCCGAGGGCAAGTACAAGGGACGAGACCTCATCTATTGCACGAATGTCGGCGCGAGCCTCATCGCCGATCCGTACGGCTCGAACACCTGGGGCATGGCCTGCAACATGAACGGCGGCTCGTCGGGCGGACCGTGGGTCCACGGGCCGAGCAACCCGGGGACCGATCCGGGCAAGCTCGTTGCATCGGTCAACTCGTACGGCTACAGCAGCCTGACCTATATGTTCGGCCCGAAGTTCAACAGCGAGACGACGACGGTGCACGCAGACGTGATCGACGGCTCAGCGACGACCGGCGTCAGCTCGGTCCGCAACCTCCCGTAGCCTCACGCGCCGAGTGCGACAGCGGCCGGGCCGGCGACGGCCCGGCCGTTCCGATTCTCCACGCCGATTCCGCGGCACCTTCACACCTTCTTCACCGGCACGCCCGAGAGTGAGGTACACCCGGTCGCCGAGCGGCGATCCGCGGCACCAGTCGCTCGAAGGGAGTGCACGTCCAGATGTGGTTCTTCAGGGCCTTCGCGGTCATCGTCCTCGCGGTCCTCGCGGTCGGGCTCGCCGGGGCCATCTTCCAGACCGGGTACCTCGCCGGGGTGGCCGCCGACGGCGGCGCGCCGGTCATCGTGGGACCGGGCTACCCGTACGGCTGGCCCGTCGGGGGCTGGGTCGGGGGGATCGTCGGGTTCTTCGGGTTCCTCGTCGTCTTCCTGATCTTCATCGGCCTCCTCCGCGCGATCTTCGGGGGCGGGCACGGCCGCGGCCGGGATCACGGCTGGGAGCGGGGTCGCTGGGGCGAGCACCACGGCGAGGGCCGGTTCGCATCGTGGGAGGAGCGGGCGCGGCAGGCGCACGACGAGTGGCACCGACGCGAGGCGACCGGCGCCGGCGGCGTCGGAGCGGAGGCCCCGACCGGCAGCGTGACCCCACCATCCGGGAGCGGGCCTGCCTGACCCGGGGCGGGCAACATCGATCCACGGCTCGGGGCCGCACCTGCCGGCCCCGAGCCTCGTGTTCGTGCCGAGTCGCGCGACCTACCATGCGATCCCGATGAAGACCATCCTCGTCGTCGACGACGAACCGAAGATCGTCCAGCTCGCCCGCGACTACCTCGAGCACGCGGGCTTCGCGGTGATCACGGCGGCGGACGGCCGTGCGGCCCTCGACGCCATCGGGAGCGAGGCACCCGACCTCGTGGTCCTGGACCTGGGCCTGCCCGAGGTCGACGGCCTGGAGGTCACCCGGCGGCTCCGGCGCGACGGCGAGATCCCGATCGTCATGCTGACCGCTCGCGACGACGAGCTCGACAAGCTCCTCGGCCTGGAGCTCGGGGCGGATGACTACCTCACGAAGCCGTTCTCGCCGCGCGAGCTCGTTGCGCGCGTCAAGGCCGTCCTCCGGAGGTCGGAGGCCACGGCCGCCGCAGCGACCCGTGCCGGCTCGGGCGGTGATGCGGCGACCATCCGCGCGGGCGACGTGACGATCGACATCGACCGCATGCGGGTCGACGTCGCAGGCCGGGCCGTGGACCTCACGCCGACCGAGTTCCAGCTGCTCGTCGCGCTCGCTCGCCGGCCCGGCCGGATCCTCACCCGGTCGCAGCTCCTCGACGCCGTCCACGGCGTGGCCTTCGAGTCGTACGAGCGGGCGATCGACACCCACGTGAAGAACCTCCGCCGGAAGCTCGAGCCCGACCCGCGGCTGCCGCGCTACGTCCTGACCGTCCACGGGGTCGGCTACCGGTTCGCGGACGACCGGGATGGCTGACGAAGCGGCGGGTCGCGGCGAATCTCCGGTCGGGCCCGACGGCCCGCCCCGGCGAGCCCGACGCGAGCACGGCCGGCCGGCGCGACCGCCGCGCCGACGGCCGCCGTGGTGGCCGGAGAACGAGGCCTGGCCGCCCGTCGGGCCGGATGGACGACCGAGGTGGGCCGGTCGCCGCCACGGGATGTGGCCGGCGTTCGGCTGCTTCCTCGCGGCCGTCGTCGTCCTCGCCCTGCTCGGCGCCTCGGTCGTCGTCGTCAACGTCCTGTCGCTCGTGTTCCGGACCGTCGGGTTCGTGCCGTCGGAACCGGTGCTGGCCCTGGTGTTCGTCGTGCTGTTCCTCGCGATCGTCGGTCTCTCCAGGGGCTTCCGCCGGCTCGCCGAGCCGCTCGCCAACCTCGTCGAGGCCGCCCGGCGCGTGGAGGCCGGGTCGTACGACGTGCGCGTCCCCGAGCCCCGCCGCGGGCCGCGGGAGCTCCGCCAGCTGTCCCGGGCGTTCAACACGATGGCCTCTCGCCTCGAGGCCGACGAGCAGCGACGGCGGGATCTGCTTGCCGACGTCGGGCACGAGCTGCGGACGCCGCTCGCGGTGATCCGCGGCAACCTCGAGGCGATCGTCGACGGCGTCCACCCCGCCGACGAGGCGCATCTCGTCGGGCTCATCGAGGAGACCCGGGTGATGGAGCGGCTCGTGGAGGACCTCCGGACCCTGTCCCTCGCCGAGGCGGGCACGCTGCCGCTCCACCGCGAGCCGACCGACCCGGACGTGCTCCTCGGCGAGGTCGCGGCCGGCTATCGGGCAGAGGTCGCGAGGTCGGGCGTCGCCCTCGAGCTCGTGGCGCCGGACGACCTCCCGATCCTCGACGTCGACCCGGTCAGGATCCGGGAGGTGCTCGCGAACCTCGTCGGGAATGCGTTCCGGTACACGCCGGCGGGCGGGACGATCACGCTCACCGGCTCGACGGCGCCCGGCGGCGGCGCCGTCTTCACGGTCGCGGACACGGGCTCCGGGATCGAGCCCGAGCTCCTGCCCCACGTCTTCGACCGGTTCGCGAAGGGCCGTGACTCGAGCGGCTCCGGCCTCGGCCTGGCGATCGCCCGTGACCTCGTCATCGCGCACGGCGGGACGATCGACGTCCGGAGCGAGGCCGGCCGAGGGACGACGTTCGAGGTCCGGCTCCCGCCGGGACCCGGCGAGGGCGCCGGGGAGTAGTCGGGCCGCGGCTCCGTGGCGGCCACGCGGCCGCGGACGCGGTCTGCGACGTCGGCGAGGCTCAGCTCGGCAGGGCCGGCCGCTCGTGCACGACCGGCTCGAGGTCGAGCGTCGCCGTCCACGCCGCGATCTCGCCGCACGTCGCGACCCACACGCCGTCGATCGCCTGGGCGCGGCGGATGAGCTCCTCGAGCGCGACCGCTCGTGACGCCCGGCCCGACACGAACGGATGGTTGGTGAGGTTGAAGAGCCCGCCCTCCGCGGCGAGCGCCTCGAGCTCGAGCGTCCAGCGCTCGAGGACCGCCGACGGGCTCAGGATCGCACCGGTCCCGGTGATGCCCGGCAGGTAGTTGTACGGCTCCCAGTCGTCGAGGCCCCAGTGGACGGGCAGCTCGACGAGGGTCGCGGCGCCCGGCTCCGGCCCGACGGCCAGCCGGTACGGGTGGTCCGCGTCCATGAGGTTCGACGAGTACGTGAAGCCGTGCCCGGCCAGCAGGGCGGGCGTCCCCCAGTTGAGGTCCCAGGACGGCGCCCGGTAGCCGACGGGTCGGACGCCGAGCACGGCGTCCAGGGCCTCGAGGCCGCGAACCAGGGCCCGCTCCTCGGCAGCGGCATCCATCCCACGCACGGATTCGTGGAGGTAGCCGTGGTGGGCGATCTCGTGGCCGGCATCACGGATCGTCCGCGCGGCGGCCGGCCACTGCTCCGCGACCCAGCCGGGGATGAAGAACGTCGCCCGGACCCCGCGCCGGTCGAGGAGCCGGAGGAGCCGCGGCACGGCGGTCCGGGGACCGTACCGCTGGTGGGCCATGACGTCGAGGTAGGCCGCCGTCTCGGGGTGGTCGGCGAGCATTGCCGCTTCGGCGTCGAGATCGAACGTGAAGGTCGCCGCGGCGCGCACGCCGTCGGGCCAGCGGAACCCGGGCGGGAGCAGGGCGTCGGGCGGTCCGGACCGGGTCACGCGGCCGAGTGTAGCCGCGCGCGGGGGTCGAATGGCCCTCCCGTTTGCCGCGCCGCGGCGCGACTATCCTCGCATCGTGCGACCGCTGCCCTCCCCCTTCGACCGGCTCGCCGCCGGGCTGCCGGCCGAGATCGACGTGTCCGGCTCGGAGCTGCTCGGCAAGCGGCTCCTCACGAAGGACCTGGCGTTCCCGCTCGACGAACGGACCGCCTTCGGGCTGCACGGCCTCCTCCCGGATCGCGTGCTGTCGATCGAGGAACAGCTGGCCCTCGAGCACGAGCACCTCCGCCGGAAGTCGGACGACCTCGAGCGGTACATCGGGCTGGCCGCCCTCCAGGACCGGAACGCGACGCTCTTCTACCGGCTCCTCGAGGAGCACATGGAGGAGTACCTGCCGGTCGTCTATACGCCGACCGTCGGCCGCGCCTGCCAGGAGTTCAGCCACATCGTCCGGCGGACCCGCGGCATCTGGCTGACGCCGGCCGACCGCGACCGGATCCCCGAGGTCCTCCGGTGCGCCCCATACGAGGACGTCCGGCTCATCGTCGTGACCGACAACGAGCGGATCCTCGGCCTCGGCGACCAGGGTGCGGGCGGGATGGCGATCCCGATCGGCAAGCTCGCGCTCTACACCGCCGGCTCGGGCATCCATCCGGTCCTGACGCTGCCGGTCTCGCTCGATGTCGGAACCGACAATCGCACCCTCCTCGACGACCCCCTCTATCTGGGGTACCGGGCGCCCCGGCTCCGGGGAGCCGCGTACGACGCCTTCGTCCAGGCGTTCGTCGAGGGCGTCCAGGAGGTCTGGCCGGGCTGCCTCATCCAGTTCGAGGACTTCAAGCAGCACATCGCGCTCCGGTTGCTCGACCGCTATCGGCGGCGGGTGCCGTGCTTCAACGACGACATCCAGGGCACCTCGTCGGTCGTCGTCGCCGGGGTCATGGCCGCCCTCCGGCACCTCGGCACGGCCTGGGAGGACCAGCGGATCGTCCTCGCCGGCTCCGGCGCGGCCGGGATCGGCATCGCCCGGCTGCTCCGGTTCGCGATGCTCCGCTCCGGGATGGACGAGGCCGCGGTCCGGCGGGCGCTCGTCCTCGTCGATTCCCAGGGGCTCGTCCACGATGCCCGCCACCAGCTCGACGACGACAAGCGCGAGCTGGCGTATTCCGGGGCGGCGGCCCTCGAGGCCGGCCTGACCCTCGACAGCCACGGCCGCGAGGTCGTCCCGACGCTCCTCGACGTCGTGACCGCGATCGGGCCCACGATCCTCATCGGGACGACCGGCCATGCCGGCAGCTTCTCGGAGCCGGTGCTTCGGGCGATGGCGGCAGCCACGGACCGGCCGGTCGTGCTGCCGCTCTCGAACCCCACGGCGAACACGGAGGCCGTCCCGACCGACATCCTCGCCTGGACCGAGGGCCGGGCCCTCGTCGCGACGGGCTCGCCGTTCCCACCGGTGACGATGGACGGCCGGGCGCGCGAGATCGGCCAGGCCAACAACGTCTTCATCTTCCCCGGAGTGGGGCTCGGGGCGATCGTCTCCGAGACGACCGAGGTCACCGACGAGATGTTCCTCGTCGCGGCGGAGACGCTCGCCGGGCACGTCTCGGAGGAACGGCTCGAGAGCGGGGCGCTCTACCCGAGCGTCGTCACGCTTCGGAGCGTCTCGCGCGAGATCGCGATCGGCGTGGCCGCGGAGGCGATCCGGGCGGGGCTCTCGCCGCTCCCGGGCGACACGGACGTGGCGACCCTCGTCGACGGCGCGATGTGGTGGCCGGCCTACGCGCCGTACCGGCGGGCGAGGGTTCCCAGCGGCATCTCGCTGGACTGACGCTCAGGCCGGCGGCCGCGGCTCCTCGATGTCCGGCAGCAGCGGCTGGCCGGTGATCAGGCGCGACCCGCGGCCGTGGGTCAGGAAGCTCCACGCCCAGCGGGTGACGACGACGATCCGGTTCGCGAAGCCGATGAGATAGACGATGTGGATGCCGAGCCACAGCATCCACGCGAGGAACCCGCCCTGGCGACCGAGCGGCCCGAGCCAGCCGATGTTCGTGACGCCGGAGAGCCGGCCGATCACGGCGACGTCACCCCGATCCGAGTAGCGGAACGGCTTGACCGGCCGTCCGTCGAGCCGCGCCCGGATCGCCGTCGCCGCGTACTTGCCGCCTTGGATCCCGCCCTGGGCGACGCCCGGGACCGGCTTCCCGTCCTTCCAGGGCTGGACCGCGGCGTCGCCGACGACGAGGACCTCGGGATGCCCCGGGACGGTGAGCTCCGGCGTGACGAGGATCCGGCCGGCCTTGTCCGTCTCCGCGCCGAGCGCCTCCGCCACGGCCCGCCCGAACGACGAGGCGAGGACGCCGGCCGCCCAGAGCACCGTCCGAGCCCGGATCGTCTCCTCGCCGTCCGCCCACGCCACGCGGACCGTGCCGTCGGCGATGTCCGTGACCCGAGTCCCCGTCCGGACCGTCACGCCGAGCCGCTCCAGCTGCCGTCTCGCGGACGCCGACCGGTCCGGGGGATACGGCGGCAGGACCCGGTCGAGCGCCTCGACGAGGAGGATCCGGGCATCGCGCGGGTCGATCGAGCGGAAGTCGTTCCGGAGCGTGTCGTTGGCGATCTCCCCGAGCGCACCCGCGAGCTCGACCCCGGTCGGGCCGCCGCCGACGATCACGAACGTCATCCAGGCCGAGCGGCGCTCCGGGTCGGCCTCCCGCTCGGCGGCCTCGAAGGCGATGAGGATCCGGCGCCGGATCTCCGTCGCGTCGTCGATCGACTTCAGGCCCGGCGCGAACCGGGCCCACTCGTCGTGGCCGAAGTAGCTGTGACGCGCGCCGGTCGCCACGACGAGCGTGTCGTAGGCGATCGGGCCGCCATCCGCCATCCGGAGCTCGCGCCGTTCCGGATCAACGCCGACGGCCTCGCCGAGGAGGACCGTCGTGTTGCGGCTGCGCCGGAGGATCGAGCGGAGCGGCTGCGCGATCTCGCCCGGGGCGAGGGCGCCGGTCGCGACCTGGTAGAGCAGCGGCTGGAAGAGGTGGAAGTTGCGGCGGTCGACGAGCGTGAGGTCGACCCGCGGGTCCCGGCCGAGGGCACGGGCCGCGTAGAGGCCACCGAAGCCACCGCCGACGATGACGACGCGGTGCCCGGTCGGCGCGGGCTGGGACGCGGACACGCCTCGAAGCCTACCCGGTGCCGCCCGACGTGGCTTCGGGGGCCGGCGCGCGCGGCGTGTCGGTCGCGATGTGGGCGTCGAGCTCGGGGAAGGCGCGCACGACGCCCACGACGCCGAGGAGGCAGAGGAGCCCGCCGCTGATGACCGAGAGCTGGGCGCCGACTGCCGACGCCACGAGTGCGGCCTCGATGTCGCCGATCCGCGGTCCGCTCGTGACAACGAGGATGTGAATGGCGGCGACCCGGCCGCGCAGCTCGTCGGGCGCCTCCATCTGGACGACGCTCGAGCGGAAGACAGCCGAGATGACGTCGGCGGCGCCGGCGATGGCCAGGAACGCGAGCGCCAGCGGGAAGAAGAACGTCGAGAGGCCGAAGCCCACGATCGCCGCGCCCCATGCGGCCACGGCCAGAACGATGCCGCGACCGATCCGGCGGATCCGCCCGATCCCGCCCGAGAAGACGATCGCGGCAAAGGCGCCGGCGGCAGGCGCCGCCGTCAGCAGGCCGAGCCCGACCGGCCCGGTATGGAAGACGTCGATCGCCAGGACCGGGAAGAGCGCCGTCGGCATCCCGAAGACCATGGCATTGAGGTCGATCGCGAACGTCGACAGGATCACGCGGCGCTGGCGGACGAACCGGATGCCCTCGCGGATGGCCTCCAGGCCGGCCTTGCCGGACCCGCCGAGGGGCGGGATCGGCCGGATCCGGAGGAGCATCAGGAGCGATGCCGCGAAGGTGACCACGTCGGCCGCGTACGCGCCCGCCACGCCGATCGACCCGATGAGCAGGCCCGCCGCGATCGGCCCGAGGACCGAGCCCGCATTGAACGTGAGCTGGCCGAGGGCGATCGCAGCCCGCAGTCGCTCGGGCGGGACCAGCCGCGGCGTCGCCGAGCTCCTGGCGGGCCAGTCGATCGCCGCCAGCCCCGAGGCGACGAACGCGATCGCGAACAGGACCGGCAACGCCGGCTCCGCCTGCAGCGAGAGGACGGCGAGGCCGAGGCTCGTGCCGGCCAGGCCGAGCTGGGTGACGAGCAGAACCTTCCGGCGATCGAAGGCGTCGGCGATCGCCCCGCCGCCGAGCGAGAAGAGGAGGAGCGGGACAAGCTGGAACAGCGTCAGCGCCGCCAGGGCCAGCGTCGACTGGGTCAGGACGTAGACCTGGTACGGCAGCGCCACCCGGGTGATCTGATTGCCGATGACGCTGATCGATTGCCCCATCCAGAGGCGCCGGAAGTCCGGATCGCGGCGCAGCGGCTCGGTGTCGATGACGAGCGCGCGGACCGATCGCAGGCGATGGCGGGGCGGGCCGCTCATCGCCGCTTCCAGCGGGCCCGGCGGCTCACAGGGTCGGTGCCCTGCGCCCGCTCACGAGGGCGGTCGGCCGCGCGCGGGCAGGCGATGAAGCGGGTTCGGCTACTTGTCGCGCTCGGCCATCGAGACGAGCGACGCCTGGGCGGCCGCGAGGCGCGCCACCGGGACGCGGAACGGCGAGCAGGACACGTAGTCGAGCCCGATCTTCTCGCACTTCGCGATGGACGCCGGGTCGCCGCCGTGCTCACCGCAGATCCCGAGCTCCAGGTCCGGCTTCGTCGAGCGGCCCTTGTCCACGGCCGTCTTCATGAGCCCGGCGACCGCGTCGTCGAGCGTCTGGAACGGGTTGAACGGCAGGATCTTGTCCTCGACGTACTTCAGGAGGAAGCCGCCCTCGGCATCGTCGCGGCTGAACCCGAACGTCATCTGGGTCAGGTCGTTCGTGCCGAAGCTGAAGAAGTCGGCCTCGCGGGCGATCTCGTCGGCCGTCAGGGCGCCGCGCGGCACCTCGATCATCGTGCCGAACTTGTAGTCGACGTCGACGCCGGCCTTCGTCTCCACGGCCTTCGCCTCCGCCTCGAGGAGCGCCCGGGTCGCGGCGAGCTCGTTCACGTGCCCGACGAGCGGGATCATGATCTTCGCGATCGGCTTGCCGCCGGCCCGGACCCTCGCGATCTGGGCGTTCAGGATGGCCCGGGTCTGGACCTTCACGAAGTCCGGGATCATCAGCCCGAGGCGGCAGCCGCGGAGCCCGAGCATCGGGTTCTGCTCGTGCATCGACTTGATCGTCGCGAGCAGCTCGCGGTCCTCGGCGGTCGCGGCGTCGCCGGCCTTCGTGACCTTGACGAGCTGCTCCTCGAGGTTCGGCAGGAACTCGTGGAGGGGCGGGTCGATGAGCCGGATGACGACCGGCAGGCCGTCCATCGCCTCGAAGATGCCCTCGAAGTCGCCCTGCTGGAGGACCTCGAGCTTCGCCATCGCGGCGTCGAACGTCGCGACGGCTTCCTGCTCGTCGGCGGCCAGCGCCTCGCCGGCCGCGACCTTGGCCTTGGCCCGGGTCGCCCGGTTCGCGACGAGGATCGCGCCGCGGACGATATCGAGGCGCTCGCCCTCGCGGAACATGTGCTCGGTCCGGCAGAGCCCGATGCCCTGGGCGCCGTACTGGCGGGCCTGAGCCGCCTCCTCGGGCTTGTCGGCGTTCGTCCAGACTTCCATCCGGCGGAGCTCATCGGCCCAGCCGAGGATCGCCTGGAGCTCGGGCTGCTCCTCGAACCGGGCCTCCACCGTCGGCAGGGCGCCGGCGTACAGGGCGCCGGTCGAGCCGTCGAGGCTGACCCAGTCCCCTTCCTTGAACTCGGTGCCGGTCACGTTGCAGTGGGCCTGCTTGCCGGCGTAGTCGATGAGGAGGTCCGCGGAGCCCGCCACGCACGGCTTGCCGATCTGGCGGGCGACGACGGCGGCGTGCGAGGTGGCTCCGCCGCGGGCGGTGATGATGCCCTGGGCCACGGCCATCCCGTGGAAGTCGTCGGGCGACGTCTCGATCCGGACGAGGATCACCTTCTCACCGCGGTTCACCCAGTCGACCGCGTCGTCGGCATCGAAGACGGCCCGGCCGACGGCCGCGCCCGGTGACGCATTGAGGCCGTTGACGATCTTCGTGGCGCCGGCGAGGGCCTTCGGGTCGAACGTCGCCCGCAGGAGCTGGTCGACCATCGCCGGCTCGATCCGGCCGATGGCTTCCTCCTTCGAGATGATCCCGTCGGTGACCATGTCCGTCGCGATCCGGACCGCGGCCGCGGCCGTCCGCTTGGCCGAGCGGGTCTGGAGCATGTAGAGGCGGCCACGCTCGATCGTGAACTCGAGGTCCTGGACGTCGCGGTAGTGGTGCTCGAGGCGGTCGGCGATCCGCTGGAACTCGTCGTAGACGGCCGGCATCGCCTCGCGAAGGTGGGCGATCGGCTCGGGCGTCCGGATGCCGGCCACGACGTCCTCGCCCTGGGCGTTCGTGAGGTACTCGCCGTAGAGGGCCTTCTCGCCGGTGTTCGGGTCGCGGGTGAAGGCGACGCCGGTCCCGGAGTCGTCGCCCATGTTCCCGAAGACCATCGTCACGACGTTGACGGCCGTGCCGAGGTCGTGGGCGATCTTGTTGTAGTCCCGGTAGTCGCGGGCCCGCTTGCCGAACCACGACGCGAAGACGGCCTTGATCGCGAGGTCGAGCTGCTCGTCGGGGTCCTCGGGAAAGTCGCGGCCGGTGACCTCCCGGACGATCGCCCGGTACTCGGCCGCGACCTCGCGCAGGTCACCGGCGTCGAGGTCCGTGTCCGCGCTCGCGCCGCGGGCCTGCTTCTTCGCGTCGAGCGCGTGGTCGAAGCGCTCTCCGGGCACGTCCATGACGATCCGCCCGAACATCTGGATGAAGCGACGGTAGGCGTCCCAGCCGAAGCGATCGTTGCCGGTCAGCTTGACGAGGCCCTGGAGGGTCGCCTCGTTGAGGCCGAGATTCAGGACCGTGTCCATCATCCCGGGCATCGAGAACTTCGCGCCGGACCGGACCGACACGAGGAGCGGGTTCGCCGGGTCGCCGAAGCCCTTGCCCGTCGCCGCCTCCACCTCGCGCATCGCCTCGAGGACGTCGTCCCAGAGGCCCGCCGGAAGCTGCTCGCCGGCCGCGAAGTAGTCGTTGCAGGCTTCCGTCGTAATCGTGAAGCCGGGCGGGACCGGGAGACCCGCGTTCGTCATCTCCGCCAGGCCGGCACCCTTGCCGCCGAGGAGGTCGCGCATCGTCGCATCGCCCTCCGCCGCGCCTCCACCCCAGCTGAAGATGTAGCGCTTCGCAGCGCGGTGGGCGCGGTCGGTCCGGGCGGCGGTGGCCATGACGGATGGGCTCCTTCGAATGGCGGGCGGCGCGGCGCGTCCTGCGGGCCGCGGATGGTCGTTCGATCTCGGGCGGATTGTACCGTCGGTCGGCCGCCCGACCCTTGCCCGAGGGTTGCGGCTCCGGTGCGACGGGGTTCCGCCGGGGCCGTCCTGGACGACGTGGCAACTGGGAACGGCGGTGGAGCGCCCCGGCATTGCCGGCCAGTCAACGATTCCGTCGTCGCTCGATCGGGCCCGTGCCCGGCAAGCACAGGTACGACGGAATCGGTTTGCGCTCAGGCGGTCGACCACGTCGTCGCCGTGCCCGGCGGGCACCACTGCGACACGGGCCGGCGAGAATCGCTGTTCCTCCGTCATTCGGCGGGACCGCCGGCGCCGGCCACGATCCGAGGGCCCGGACGAGGACGCCCGTGACGACACCTGGGGACGCCCAACCCCGGTCCGGGGCCGCGCCTACAATCCCCGGGGAGACCGCACGGAGCTTCGATCCGCCGATGACGCATCACGCCGAGGACACGCGGGTCATCGACCCGGCCGCGCCGATCTACAACGCGACGCTGGTCCGGCGCGAGGACCAGACCGCGGAGCTCGCGTACTTCTGGGTCCGCTTCGATGGCGAGCCCGTGCCCTTCCAGCCGGGCCAGTACATGACCACCGGGGTGGTCGTGGACGGGAAGCTCCTCCAGCGGCCGTACTCGGTTGCGTCGGCGCCCCAGGCGAGCGGCACGGACGGCTACGAGTTCTATGTCCGGGTTGTGCCCGTCATCCGGTTCACGACGGCCCTCTGGCGGCTGCCGATCGGGCACCGGATGCGGATGATCGGACCGAAGGGCAAGTTCCTCCTGGAGCCGGATGACAACCGGACGCATCTCTACGTGTCGACGGGCACGGGCATCGCGCCGTTCATCTCGATGATCCGGGACACGATGCTCCGGGGCGACCGCCGGAAGACGGTCGTCCTCCACGGCTGCTCGTACGCCGAGGAGCTCGGCTATCGGGAGTACCTCGAAGGGCTCGAGCGCGAGCACGGCTACCCGGTCACGTACGTCCCGACGGTCTCTCGTCCCAACGACCCGCGCAACGACGGCTGGACCGGCCGGACCGGGCGGGTCGAGCGGATCGTGGCGTCGGTCTGCAAGGACCTGGGGCTCCGGCCGGACCGGACTGTCGTCTACATCTGCGGCAATCCGGAGATGATCATCAACGTCGAGACCGAGCTCATGCACCGCGGCTTCCCCGAGTTCCACGTCAAGAAGGAGCTCTACTGGCCGAAGGGCAAGGACGCGGCGCTCTTCGCCGGCTGATCGTCCTCGCCCGACCGCCGGTCTTCACGCGGGTCCGACTGGGGAGGCGGCGCCGCTGCCGCGCCGTCGCGGTGCCCGTGATCGGCGTCCCGTCCGGGAGGTGACGTTCGGCCCCCGCCAACCGTGCGCTCCGGCGCTGTGGCGCGAGGCCGCGCGCGCGAGAGGATCGAGGTGACGACTTCGTACCGTGGCGGTCCCCGCATGCATCCCATTCTCCGGAACGAGCGCCTCTCTCCGAACGTGACCCGGCTCGTGCTGGAAGCGCCGCGCATCGCCGAGATCCGGCAGCCCGGCCAGTTCGTCATCGTCCACCTCGGGCGCGGCGCCGAGCGGATCCCGCTCACGATCGCCGACGCGGACGCCGAGGCCGGCACGATCTCCCTCGTCATCCAGGCCGTGGGCAAGAGCACGACCGACCTCGTCGAGCTCCAGCCGGGCGACGCGATCGCCGACGTGGCCGGACCGTTGGGCAAGCCGACCGAGCTCCCCGAGCGCGGGCACGCGGTCTGCGTGGGTGGCGGCGTGGGCACCGCCGTCATCCTGCCCATCGCCCAGGAGCTCCACCGCCGCGGCGTCGCGGTCACGAGCATCATCGGCGGCCGGTCGCGCGAGTGGGTGATCCTCGAGCCCGAGCTGGCCGCCTGCGGCACGGTCATCGCCTGCACCGACGACGGTTCGTACGGCCGGCCCGGCTTCGTCACCCAGGCCCTCGCCGACGTCATCGCGGCCGGGGGAATCGACGAGGTCTTCGCGGTCGGCCCGGTCCCGATGATGCGGGCCGTCGCCGAGATGACCCGCCCGGCCGGCCTCAAGACGACGGTCTCGCTCAACCCGGTGATGGTCGACGGCACGGGCATGTGCGGCGGCTGCCGGGTCACGGTCGACGGCGAGACGCGCTACGCCTGCGTCGACGGTCCCGAGTTCGACGGCCACACCGTCGACTTCCGCGAGCTGGCCGACCGGCTCAGCACGTACCGCCCGTTCGAGCAGGCCGCCCTCGAGCGCCGGGCCTGCGAGATCGGGCTCCGAACGAAGCCGAAGCCCGGTGCCGCCGCCGAGGCCCCCACCGAGCCTGCCCAGGGGGTACCCGCATGACCGAGCCGCGTCCCGTCGAGCCCGCCGCCGCGGACCCCGAGGTGCGTCCCCCGCTCACGAAGAAGGAACGGATGGGCATCGATCGCGTCGCGATGCCCGAGCAGGATGCCACGGAGCGAGCGTCCAACTTCCGCGAGGTCAACCTCGGGCTGACGTATCAGCTCGCGATCCTCGAGGCCCAGCGCTGCCTCGAGTGCCCGAAGCCGTACTGCGTGGACGGCTGCCCGGTCGCGGTCAACATCCCTCGCTTCATCCGCCTCCTCCGCGACGGCGACATGAAGGCGGCCGCCGAGTCGCTCATGGACGACAACGCCCTGCCGTGCGTCACGGGCCGGGTCTGCCCCCAGGAGAGCCAGTGCGAGGGCGTCTGCCTCCGCGCCAAGACCGGCAAGTCCGTCGCGATCGGGAGCCTCGAGCGCTACGTCGCCGACTGGGCCCAGGCCCACCTCGACGAGCTGCCCGTGGCCCATCCCACGCCCAACGGCAAGCGGGTCGCGATCATCGGCTCCGGGCCGGCCGGCCTGACCGCCGCCGGCGAGCTCGTCAAGAAGGGCTACGACGTCACGATCTTCGAGGCATTCCACGCCCCGGGTGGCGTCCTCATCTACGGCATCCCCGAGTTCCGCCTGCCGAAGGACATCGTCCAGGCCGAGGTCGACCGGCTCGTCGAGCAGGGCGTCAAGATCGAGGCCAACGCGATCATCGGCAAGACCTACACCCTGCCCGAGCTGCG
>DASUMJ010000044.1:0-2751 GCA_036277775.1 Candidatus Limnocylindrales bacterium | reverse complement strand
GGGCGCCCCGCGCCAGGCCGCGGCCTTCGAGACCGTCCGGGCCGACCGCGTCGGGATGGCGGCGGGGACGTACTACACGGGGCGATACCTCGGCGGCGTCGTCGGGGCGAGCCTCGGTGGCGCGCTGCTCGCGTCGGGCGTCACGGCCGACGCCGTGTCGGTCGCGTTCGCGATCCTGGCGGCCGTGGCGGTGGGCGTCGCCGTCGCCTCGCTCGGCCTGCCGGGACATCGCCCTTCGCCCGGCGCCGCCGCACCGCCGGAGGCATGACGATCGGCCGCGAGCGTCAGGCGGACGTGCTCGCGGCGAGCTCCGTCTCCCCGGTCGGCTCCTGGTCTGCCGGCACACCGCCGGCCGGTGCGGTCGGCACCACGGCCGGCGCGACGAGCGTCGCCTCGGGATCGGACGGCAGCGCACGGATGACGGACGGCGGCGGCTGATCCTCGGCATCTGCGTGCTCGTCGACGAAGACCGGGACGGAGAAGCCGAACTCCGAGCCTCCCTCCGACCGCCGCGCCGCCCAGATCCGGCCGCCCATCGACTGGACGAGCTGCTGGCAGACGAACAGGCCCATCCCCGCCCCCGCGACGGCCGAGTGCTCGCTCGAGCGGTAGTAGAGGGTGAAGAGCCGGTCCGCCTCCGAAGCGGCGATCCCGGGCCCGTCGTCGTGCACCCGGACGACCACCTCGTCCCCCTCGAGCCGCGCCGTGACGTCGACGGTCGCGCCCTCGCCCGCGTACTTCGCCGCGTTCGAGATGAGGTTCCGGACGATCTGCCCGATGTGGTCGTCGTCGGCTGCCACGACCGGCAGGGGCGCCTCGACCGTAAGGCGGATCGTCCCGCTCGGCCAAAGCGTCCGCTCCCGAGCGAGGAGGTCGGCGAGGAGGCGATCGAGGAGCACGGGTCGTGGCCCGCCGAGCTCGGTGCCGCGTTCGATCCGGGCGAGCACGACGAGGTTCTCGATGATCCGCTGGAGCCGCTCGGACTCGTCCGCGATCGTGGTGAGGAGGTCGTCCCGCGTCGCCTTGTCGAGCCGTGACCCACGCGTGAGGAGGAGCTGCGCGCCGCCGTAGATCGAGGTGACCGGCGTCCGGAGCTCGTGCGACAGGACGCCGACGAACCGCTCGCGGATCTGGTCGGCCTCCTCGCGCCAGCTCACGTCGGAGATCACCGCGACGTGGAACAGCTCACCGTCGAGCTCGAACTTGGTCTGCGCGATCTCGGCCGGGAAGTGGGTCCCGTCGCGTCGCCGCGCGGTCGTCTCGGCCCGAAGGACGCCGCGGGCGTCCGGGACGGGCGGCGCGAGCGAGCCATCCGGGACCGGCACGAGCTCGGTCAAACGGACGCCGATCATGGAATCCGACTCGTAGCCGAAGAGCAGCTCGGCCTGCCGCGTCGCCCAGGTCACGGTGCCGGCCGTGTCGAGGGCCAGGATCGCGTTCGGGTCGGCATCGAGGAGCACGCGGAAGCGGGCCTCGCTCGCCCGGACCGCCGCGGCCTCGGCCAGCGATCGCTGCGCCTCCTCGAGGCGGATGAAGGCGTCCAATCGCTCGACCGTGTGCGCGGTCAACGATCCGAGCTGCTCGAGCAGCGCGATGTCGTCCTCGACGAACAGGGGCCGGCCGTCGACGTCGGCGATGATCTCGCCGCTCCATCCCGAACGGGCCTCCAACGGGACGCGGATCCGCGTGACCGTCGTCGGCCGGGTGTCGACGGGGCGGGGCACGAGCGCCGCGACGTCGGCATCCCCGAGCGTCGCGAGCGGCCCGGTCCTGCCGTCGGCCCGAAGCTCGATGCTCCGCGCCCCGAGGATCTCCCGGGCCGCCCGGGCCAGCTCCGCCCAGAGGAGCTCCGGGCCCGACTGCTCCGGCGCCACGACGAGCGACCGGGTCACGCCGAACGCCATCGACTGCTGCGCCAGCCGGCGGGCCCAGCGCGGTGGCAGGAATGCCGCGAGGTAGCCGATGCCGGCGGCCAGCGCCAGGAACCGGGACACGGCCGTCACGCCAGCCACCTGCGCGCCTGAGCCGCCGGCCGCCGCCGAGCCGATACCGGCGATCAGGATCGCCATGCCGAAGCAGGCCGTCGCGACCCCGGCCAGGCCGAGCCGGATCCGCGCCAGGCCGTACCGGCGCCTCGCGTCCTGGAAGAGGCGCCAGCCGCCGGCGATCTCGGCGAGGAAGAAGAACGCGACGTACGAGAGGATCCAGCCGGGCGCGCCGCCGCTGACGTTGAACCCGATGACGTTGACCACGAAGCCGAGCCAGACCGCGGGCATGACCCACCGCGGGATCGGTCGGATCAGCGACGCGAGACGGAGGACGAGGATCGGCTGCAGGAGGAGGACGGCGGTCGTGAACGGCCGAAGCGTCGCCGAGGCGCCCGGGACGACGCTCCCGAGTGCGCTCACCGCGAACACGACGGCCATCGGGGCGAAGACGCTGACGACTGCGAGCTCGAGCCGCCCGCGTCGGCGCCAGAAGCGCACGACGGAGGCGCCGAACACGACGTAATAGAGCGCCTGGAAGACGAACGTGAACGGATCCATCGCTGCCGGCCATGATCGCCAGCGGCGTCGCCCCTTCGCATAACGGGGGCCTTACAAACGTCGTCCGGTGCGCTCCGACACCGGACGACGCAGAGAGGTGGGGGCTCGGCCTGTCACGATGACCGCGATGGTCACGACGACGGCGAGCCCCGGGGTCCGAGCACACTCGACGCTCGAGGTCTTCCTCGTCGCGCTCCGGCTCGGG
>DASUMJ010000043.1:0-11228 GCA_036277775.1 Candidatus Limnocylindrales bacterium | reverse complement strand
GGGGACGACGCGTCGGCGATGGATGCCGAGATGGCGTGGGGTGGTGCCCGCCGCGTCCGGAACCCTGATCCCGGACGCGGGCTGTCGAGCTCGCTCCGGCTCGGCTGGGCGGCGGTGATGGCCGGCGATCCGGCAACGCGTCCGGACGCCGCGCTCATCGTCCTCGGCGACCAGCCGCGCCTGGACCCGGCCGTCGTCCGGGCGCTCGTGGCCGAGCCCGGCGACCCGGCCCGACCGGTCGTCGTGGCCCGCCCTGCCGACGGGGCCCGGAACCCGGTCCGGCTCGAGCCGGAGGCGGCACCGCTCGTCGAGGCCGCGACCGGCGACCGCGGGCTCGGTCCGATCCTCGACGCCCACCCGGAGCTCGTGCGGGCGATCGACGTGGCCGCCGCGAACCCGGACGTCGATGCCCGCGAGGACCTCGTCGCGCTGCTCGGCGAGGCCTGGGCGGCCCGCGTCCGGGAGAACCAGGCCCAGGTCGAACGGTTCCGCGAGGCGCCCGACGGCCGCGACTTCTACGCGTCGGTGAGCCGGACCTTCGTCGCCGACCCGCGCCGCGACGACGACCCGGTCCTCGACGCGCTGCTCGCGATCGCCCACCCCGGCGACACGTGGCTCGACATCGGCGCCGGCGCCGGCCGCTACGCCCTGCCGCTGGCCAGGAAGGTTCAGGAGGTCATCGCCCTCGACCCGTCCGACGCGATGCTCGAGGCGCTCCGGGCCGCGATGGCCGAGCACGCGATCCCGAACGTCCGACCGATCCAGGGCCGCTGGCCGCCGGACGCGGCGGTCCGCGTCTCGCTCGGCCCGGACCCGGTCGCGGACGTCGCCCTCATCGCCCACGTCGGCTACGACATCGAGGCGATCGTCCCGTTCCTCGACGCGATGGTGACGGCGGCCCGACGCACCTGCGTCGCCATCCTCATGGAGTCGAGCCCGGCGTCCGCGGCCGCATCGTTCTGGCCGCCCGTTCACGGCGAGGCTCGCGTGCCGCTGCCGGCGCTTCCGGAGCTGCTCGAGCTCCTCGAGGCCCGCGGCGATCGGCCCGTCGTACTGCGGCTCCAGGGCGAGCGCCGTCGCTGGTCGGATCGTGACGAGCTCCTCCGGTTGCTCCGCCGGCAGCTCTGGACGGTCGAGGGGAGCGCGGCCGATCGGCGCCTCCTCGACGCCGTCGGGACACTCGTGGAGACCGCGCCCGACGGCAGCCTCGCCCTCCGCGACAGCGGCCCACTGGATCTCGCGGTCGTCACCTGGGTCGCCACCGAATTTCGTTGACGAAGCGACGATCCGAGGCGGATACTCGCACCCCCAGCCACCCCCGGACCCACGGACGGTGCGCCAGCGTCCCGCCCGCCGGCCCGCTCGCAATCCGGCGCCTTCCCCGCGAACGTATCCCGGTTGAAGCACCCTCCGTGACGGAGGGCCGAAGGAGGGTCGATCGAGCGATGATCCCGCCAGCGTTCGACTACGTGCGGCCTGCCGACATCGGCGAGGCCCTCCGGATCCTCAGGGAGCGGGAGGGCGAGGCGAAGATCCTCTCGGGCGGCTACAGCCTCCTGCCCCTCCTGAAGCTGCGGCTCGCGCAGCCCGCGCTCCTCGTCGACATCCAGGCGATCGGCGGCCTCGACGGCATCAGCCGGACCGACGACGACATCCGGATCGGCGGTCGCGCGACGCACCGCCGGATCCTCGAGGACGACGGCCTCGCTGCCGTGCTGCCGATCTTCCGCGACACGGCCGCCGGGATCGGCGATCCGCAGATCCGCAACTGGGGCACGATCGGCGGCTCCGTGGCCCACGCCGACCCGTCGGCCGACTGGCCGGCGGTCCTCCAGGCCCTCCATGCATCGATCGTGCTGCGGAGCGCCGACGGCGAGCGCGTCGTGCCGGCCCGCGGCTTCTTCGTCGACACGTTCCAGACCGGCATCGAGCCGGCCGAGATCCTCACCGAGGTCCGGGTCCCCCTGCCGCCGGCCCGGAGCGGGAGCGCCTACCAGAAGCTCGAACGACGAGCCGGCGACTTCTCGACGGTCGGCGCGGCGGCAGCCATGAGCCTCGGCGCGGACGGCCGGATCGCGGCGATCGGGATCGGGCTCACCGCCGTGGCCGATGCGCCGTTCGCGGCCACGCACGCCGAGGACGCCCTCCGGGGCGCGACGCCCGGTGACGCGCTCTTCCGCGAGGCGGCCGCGGCCGCGTCGCGCCAGAGCCGGCCGGCCGACGACGCGCACGGACCAGCGGAGTACAAGCGGGCGATGGTCACCGAGATGACGTTCCGGGCGCTCCGGGCGGCGCTCGGTCGCGCGCTCGCCTGAGGGGGTCGACGATGACTGCGATGCACCACATCTCCGTGACCGTCAACGGGACGGTCCGGGAGGCCGACGTCGAGCCGCGCCTCCTCCTCGTCCACCTCCTCCGCGACACGTTCGGGCTCACCGGTACCCACGTCGGCTGTGACACGAGCAACTGCGGCGCCTGCACCGTCCACGTGAACGGCCGCAGCGCCAAGAGCTGCACGATGCTGGCCGTCCAGGCGGACGGCGCCGAGGTCCGGACGATCGAGGGGATGGCGGACGGGGCGACGCTCCATCCGCTCCAGCAGGCGTTCTGGGACCAGCACGGCCTCCAGTGCGGGTTCTGCACGCCCGGGATGATCATGCAGGCGGCCTGGCTCCTCGACCAGAACGCCGAGCCGTCCGAGGACGAGATCCGGGAGGGGATCTGCGGCAACCTCTGCCGCTGCACCGGCTACACGAACATCGTCAAGGCGATCCAGCAGGCGGCCGGGGAGCTCCGGGCCGCCGAAGCCGCCCCGACCGCCGCCGGCACGCCGGCCGCGGCGAGCTGACGGGAGCGATGCGATGACGATCCAGTCGGATCTGCAGACGACCCCCGAGGTCGGGGGCATGGGCCACTCGAAGAAGCGGAAGGAGGACCCCCGGTTCATCCGGGGCCAGGGCGAGTACATCGAGGACGTCGTCCTGCCGAACATGGTCTGGATGGACATCGTCCGGAGTCCGTACGCCCACGCGAGGATCAAGTCGATCGACGCCAGCGAGGCGCTGGCGATGCCCGGCGTCCTGGCCGTGATCACCGGCAAGGACCTCGAGAAGGCCGGTCTCCACTGGATGCCGACATTGGCCGGCGACAAGCAGATGGTCCTGCCCGTCGACACGGTCATGTACCAGGCCCAGGAGGTCGCGGCGGTCGTCGCCGAGACCCGCTACCAGGCGGCCGACGCGATCCAGGCGGTCTACGTCGACTACGAGCCGCTTCCGGTGCTCCTGGACCCGTTCAAGGCGATGGAGCCCGACGCCCAGGTCCTTCGTCCTGATCGTGGGCCTGAGAAGCAGAACAACCACATCTGGCACTGGGAATCCGGCGACCGCGTGGCGACCGACCAGGCGCTGGCGGCGTCGGACAAGGTCGTCCCGATCGACGTGTACATCCCCCGGATCCACGTCGCCTCGATCGAGACATGCGGCTGCATCGCGGACTTCGACCCCGTCCGGGGCCACCTCGACTTCCACGTCACGAGCCAGGCGCCGCACGTCTACCGGACGGTGATCAGCCTCGTGTCGGGCGTCCCGGAGTCGAACATCCGGGTCAAGACCCACGACATCGGCGGCGGCTTCGGGGGCAAGGTGCCGGTCTATCCGGGGTACGTCTGCGCGATCGTCGCGTCGCTCACCCTGGGCCGGCCGGTGAAGTGGATCGAGGACCGCTCCGAGAACCTCCAGGCCGATTCATTCGCCCGCGACTACCACGTCCACGCCGAGCTCGGCCTCACGAACGACGGCACGATCACGGGCCTCCGCGTCAAGACGCTCGCCGACCACGGCTACAGCGACGCGGCGGCCGATCCGTCGGCCTTCCCGGCCGGCCTCTTCAACGTCATCACCGGCTCGTACCAGATGCCCCAGGCCTTCGTCGAGGTCGACGGCGCCTACACGAACAAGCCGCCTGGCGGCGTCGCGTACCGCTGCTCGTTCCGCGTCACGGAGGCCGTCCAGACCATCGAGCAGCTCGTCGACCTCGCGGCCCGCGAGGTCGGGATGGACCCGGCCGCGTTCCGGATGAAGAACTTCATCCGCAAGGACCAGTTCCCGTACCACACCCCGACCGGCTGGGACTACGACTCCGGCGACTACCACGCCGCGCTCCAGAAGGCGCTCGACATGATCGGCTACGACGACCTCCGCAAGGAGCAGGCCGAGAAGCGGGCCAAGGGCGAGCTCATGGGCATCGGCATCTCGTCGTTCACCGAGATCGTCGGGGCCGGCCCGTCCCACACCTTCGACCTCATCGGCATCAAGATGTTCGACTCGGCCGAGATCCGGGTCCACCCCACGGGCTCCGCGATCATCCGGATCGGCGTGCAGACGCAGGGCCAGGGCCACGAGACGACGTTCGCCCAGATCGTCGCCGAGGAGCTCGGGATCCCGATGGACAAGGTCAAGGTCGAGTACGGCGACACGGACACCGCGCCCTACGGGCTCGGGACGTACGCCTCGCGGTCAACCCCGACCGCGGGCGCCGCCGCATCGGTGGCGTCCAGGAAGATCCGCGAGAAGGCCCGCCTCATCGCGGCCCACCTCCTCGAGGCGGCGCCGGACGACCTCGAGTGGACGAACGGCAAGTTCACCGTCAAGGGCTCGCCCGACCGGTCGAAGACGATCGCCGAGATTGCCTTCGCGGCGTACACGAACCATCCGCAGGGGATGGAGGCCGGCCTCGAGGCGACGGACTACTACGACCCGCCGAACCTGACGTTCCCGTTCGGCAGCTACATCTGCGTCGTGGACATCGACAAGGCGACCGGACAGGTCAAGGTCCGGCGGTTCGTCGCGGTCGACGACTGCGGCAACATCATCAACCCGATGATCGTGGACGGCCAGATCCACGGCGGGCTCACGATGGGCTTCGCCCCCGCCCTCTACGAGTCGATCACCTACGACGAGCTCGGCAACAACCAGGCCGGCACGTTCATGGACTACCTCATCCCGACCGCGGTGGAGACGCCGCGCTGGGAGCTCGACAAGACGATCACCCCGTCGCCGCATCACCCGATCGGCGCGAAGGGGGTCGGCGAGTCGGCGACCGTCGGCGCCCCGCCGGCGATCGTGAACGCGGTCGTCGATGCCCTCTCGCACCTCGGCGTCCGGAGCATCGACATCCCGATGACCCCCCAGAAGATCTGGGCGATCCTCCACGAGAAGGGCATCGCCTGACCATGGCCGCCGGCCACTCGCTCTTCCCCCGCGCCGCGGAGCTCGAGTCGGGTGGCCGGCCGTTCGTCCTCGCCACGGTCGTCGCCGTCCGGCGCCCGACCTCGGCCCGGCCCGGCGCCACCGGGATCGTCCATCCGGACGGCACGATCGAGGGCTGGGTCGGCGGCAGCTGCGCCCAGCCCGTCGTCGTCCGCGAGGCCCTCCGGGCCCTGGCCGACGGCCAGCCCCGCCTCCTCCGGCTCTCGAAGGACGGACCCGGCGAGGGCCGCCGGGCCGACGGCGTCATCGAGCTCGTCATGACCTGCCACTCCGGTGGCACGCTGGAGATCTACGTGGAGCCGCACCTGCCTGCACCGCATCTCTGGGTCGCCGGCACGACGCCGATCGCCGGGGCCCTCGTCGCCCTCGGCGCGGCGAGCGGCTGGCGGGTGACGCTCTTCGATCCGGTCGCCGACGCGGAGGCCTTCCCCGCGGCCGAGGCCGTCCTCGGCGACCGGGACCTCCACGTCCGCGAACTCGAGGCGCCGCCCTACGTCGTCGTCGCGACCCAGGGCGTCTGGGACGAGGAGGCGGTCCTCGCCGCCCTCCGCCGCGACGTCGCCTACGTCGGGCTGGTGGCATCGCCCACCCGGGCCGCCGTCGTCCGACAGTGGCTTCGCGACGAGACCGGCCTGGCCGAGGACCGGATCGCGGCGCTCCGCGCTCCGGCCGGCCTCGACCTCGGTGCCGAGACGGCCGAAGAGGTGGCGCTCTCGATCCTCGCCGAGCTCGTCCAGGTCCGTCGCGGTCGCGCCGCGTTCGTGGCCGCCCCCGGTCCCGCGACGATCGCCGGCCGCGACGCGGCAGAGGCCGGCGGCGAAGGCGCCGGACCCATCGTCGACGACATCGTGCTCGTCGATCCCGTCTGCGGGATGACGGTGGACCGGAAGGATGCCCGTCACCTCGCCGAGTACGGCGGTGTGGTCTACGCGTTCTGCCAGATGAGCTGCCGCACCCGCTTCATCCACGACCCGGCTGCGTTCGCGCCGGCGGCGTCCGTCGACGCGGCGTCCGTCGACGCGGCGTCCGTCGACGCGGCGTCCGTCGACGCGGCGTCCGTCGACGCGGCGTCTCGGCGGGCCCCGGTATCATCCGAGCCCGCATCCCACGAGGCGTGACCGACCCGACCGGCGGCGCCTCGCATCCCACCGGAGGCCGCTGATGGAGTTCTCGGGCGCCGTCGACATCCCCGCCACCCGCGACCGGGTCTTCGCGTTCGTCACCGACCCGGACAAGGTCGGCGGCTGCGGCCCCGGCGTGGAATCGATCGAGGTCATCGACCCGACCCACTTTCGGGCGAAGGCCAAGGTGGGGGTCGGCTTCATCCAGGCCCGGTTCGTCGTCGACCTCGAGATCGCGGAGCAGCAGCCACCCGACATGGCGATCATCAAGGCCCGCGGACAGGCGCCGGGCAGCGCCGTCGATGCCCTCGGCCGGATGAACCTCGTCGATGGGCCCGAGGCAGGCACGACGACGATGCTCTGGGCGGCCGAGGTGAACCTCAGCGGGATGCTCGCGAGCGTCGGTGCCCGGATGGTCGAGGGGACGGCGAACAAGATGATCGGCCAGACCTTCGACTGCATCCGGGCGAAGATCGTGGCCGAGGGCTGATTGGAGCGCGTCAGCCGGGTCGTCGGCCCGATCGCGACGAACGCCCACCTGCTCGCGGACGCGCGCACGCGCGAGGCGATCGCGATCGACACCGCGATCCCGTCGCTCGACTGGATCGCCGGCGAGCTCCGCGCGCGCGAGTGGACGCTCAAACTGATCGTCACGACCCACGGCCACTGGGATCACTTCGGCGACAACGCCCGGGTCGCGGAGCACACCGGCGCTCCGATCGCGGTCCATCCGCTCGACGCCCACCGGCTCACCCGTCCGGAGCCGCTCTGGGCACCGTTCGAGATCCCGCCGTGCGTGCCGGCGGTCGACCTCGCCGAGGGCGGCGAGGTCCGGTTCGGCGAGATCCGGCTCCGGGTCCTCCACACGCCCGGCCACACCGAAGGTTCCGTCTGCCTCTGGTCCGCCGACGATGGGCTGCTGTTCACGGGGGACACGCTGTTCGCCGGCGGCTGGGGACGGACCGATCTCCCGGGTGGATCGGCCGAGGAGATCGTCGGGTCGCTCGTCCGTCTGTCGACGTTCGAGGATCCGGTCCGGGTGCTGCCCGGTCACGGACCGGAGACGACGATCGGCCGGGAGCGGCCGCTCCTCGAGCTCATCGCCCGCGAGGGCCGCCTCCCGGCCTGAGGGTCATCCGGCCTGGGAGGGTTCGCTTCCGGTCCGGGCGCCGCCCGCCGGTCTCAGGGGTCCGCTTGGCTCACCCTGTTCGGTACGGCTGGTCCTGCTGGGACCCGTCCGGCGCCTCCGAGAATCCGACGGACGTCCCGCGGACGGAGGGAGGCTGGGACGATGTCAAACGATCTCTGGCGCTGGCTCATCGGGTTGGCCGTGCTGGCGCACGGCATCGGCCACGTCCTGTTCATGCCCGCCCTGGCGCAGCTCATGCGGCTCCAGGCGTCGGGTCACTCGTGGCTCCTCACCGGGATCGCGGGCGACGGGATCACAAAGGGCCTCGCCTCGCTCGTCGCGGGCGTGGTCCTCGTCGCGTTCGTCGCCGCCTCGGGCGGGCTCTTCCTCCAGGCGGCCTGGTGGCGGCCGCTGGCGATCGCGGCGGCGATCGCGTCGGCGATCCTCATCGTCGCAATGTGGAACGGCCTGCCGACGAACCCGGCTATCGCCGCGCTCGTCTTCGACGGCGCCGTTCTCGTGGCGCTGCTCCTCGCCCGCTGGCCGTCCGAGGACATGATCGGCGCCTGAGGCGCGGGACGAGGAGGCACGGCGCTGCTCAGCGATTCGCGGCTCCCGTTCATGGCCTCCGCTCAGCGCGGGCCGGCATCCCCTGCCGGGAGCTCCAGCGCCTTGCGATAGCTCGCGGCGGTCCGGACGCGGCGGAATCCAAGCGACTCGTAGAGCCGGACGGCGCCGGACAGGTTCTCGGCATCCGCCCCGAGGGCGGCCTCGGCCAGGCCGAGGTCGCGGAGCCGCCGCATGGAACGGGTCATGAGGGCGCTCGCGAGGCCGCGCTTCCGCCACGGCCGTCGGACCGAGACGTGCTCGAGCCAGCCGCGGGACAGCCCGAGCTCGGCGTTCTCGTCGCGGAAGACGAAGTTCATCACCGAGCCGGCGACCTCGTCGCCGTCCCAGGCGACCTCCCAGAGCGACGTGTCGAGGTCGGGCTCGGAGTACCAGCTGGCGAAGTCCGCCTCGGTCCGCTCCGCCGGGTCCCGGTGATCGCGGAAGGCCTCGACGTCCGCGTCCCAGATCCTGCGGTGGTCGGCCTCCCGCACCGGCCGGACCTCGAGGCCGTCCGGCAGCGGAACGTCGGGGATCGGCTCGTCGAGGGGGCGGGTCATCAGGACGCCGTAGCTCTCGACGTGGTACCCGGCGGCCTCGGCGAACGGCGCGGCCGCGGGGATCTCCAGGTCCGACCAGCCCGAGAACACGTGGGCACGGTCGGTCGGACCCATGGACCCGGCGCCGACACCCTCCACGACGTGCCGCTCCATCCAGGCGAGGAGGGCGCGCCCGAGGCCATTCCGGCGCTGATCCGGCCGGACCCACGGCGCGATCTGGTGGAAGACCCGCTGGCCGCGGACACGCCAGTCCGTCTCGATCGCGCCGACGAGCCGGCCGCCGGCCGCCGCGACGAGGATGTCCTCGCGGGGGTCCTGGCCGCTCGCGTGCTCGTAGCCGTGGCGAAGGGTCTCGGCCGTCGGCGCCCAGTCGACGCCGTCGTGCCGGTTGACCGCGACGATGAGCTCCGCGAACGCCGGGAGGTCGATGTCGAGGTCGAGGTGCCGCACGACGAGGCCCTCGATCCGCGGTGCCGGGCCCGGGAGCCGGACCTGGCGTGCACTCGCCTCGGCCGTCATCGCTCGATCCCGTACTTCTGGTTCATGTGGCGCTCGACCCCCTTCATCATCGAGCTCCAGCGGCGGCGCTCGGCCTTCCGCGCGACGGCATCGTTCGCGAGCTCCGACCGACGGGCCTCGCGCTGGAGCTTGCCGTACGCGCGGAACCTGGCGTCGTCGAGCTCGCCCGACGCGAGGGCCGCGCGGACGGCGCAACCCGGCTCGGCCGCGTGGCGGCAGTCGCTGAACCGGCAGCCCGACGCCGTCCGCTCGATGTCGTCGAACGTGCTGCCGATCCCGTCGCCGTCGTTGAGCGCCATCTCCCGCATCCCGGGTGTGTCGATCACGAGGCCGTCGGCGAGCGGGACGAGCTGGCGGCGGGTCGTCGTATGGCGGCCGCGGGCGTCGTCCTCCCGGATCCCCGCGGTCGTGAGGAGCTCGTAGCCCGCGAGCGCATTGACGAGCGTCGATTTGCCGGCCCCGGACGAGCCGATGAATGCGACCGTCCGACCGGGCGCCAGGTGCTCCCGGATCGCGTCGATGCCCTCGCCCGTCACCGCCGAGGCGACGATGAGCTCGACGCCCGGCGCGACCGCCTCGACGGCGACCCGATGGCCGGCGACGTCGTCGTCGAGGTCCGCCTTGGAGAGGACGATCGCCGGCACCGCGCCAGACTCCCGGGCCACCGCGAGATAGCGCTCCACGCGGCGGAGGTTCAGCTCCGCGTTCAGGGACGTGACGATGAAGACGACGTCGACGTTCGCGGCGATCGTCTGGGTGCCGCTGCCGTGATCGGCCGGTGCGCGCCGGACGATCGCCGAGCCGCGCGGCAGGAGGCCGTGGATCGTGGCCTGGCCCCCGTCGATCGACGTCGTCACTGCCACCCAGTCGCCGACGGCGGGGTAGGCGAGGGCATCCCCACCCGACTCGTACCGGAACCGGCCGGAGACGGCCGCCGCGACCATCGCCTCGCCGTCGTGGAGGAGGAACTGGCCGCGCTCCTCCGAGATGACCCGGGCCGGGACCCGGCCGGCACGGGCGTGGTCGACGAAGGCGTCGGCGAAGGTCGGCCGCCAGCCGATGGCCTCGAGGGCCAGGAGCGTGCTCATCGGATCACCGACCGATCGTCGTCGAGCATCGCCGTCGGTTCGAGGGTGTACTCGAAGTTCTCGGACACGATCCGGTAGCCCATGCTCTGGTAGAGCTCGACGGCCTGGTTCGGGTTCTGGAGGTCCACACCGAGGCCCGCGCAGGTCGCGCCGGCATCGCGCACGACGCGGAGGCTCCGTGCGAGCAGTGCCCGGGCGAGGCCCCGCCGCCGGTACTCGGGCTGGACGGAGATCCCCTCGGTCCAGCCGATCCGCGTCCCGTCTGCCTCGACGTCGCCGAGGTAGTTGAGGATCTGGCCGGCGATCCGGTCGCCGTCGAAGGCGACCTGCCAGAGGTGGGGCGCGAACGACGGGTCGTTGATGAACTCGTCGTACTTCTCTTCGGTCGGCTTCTCCTCGCCGGCGGAATCGGCGAAGGCCCGTGCCGACGCCTCCCAGACGCGCCGGTGCATGACCCGATCGGCGGGATCGATCGGGCGGACCTCGAGGTCGCCCGGCAGGCGCAGGTCCGGGATCGCTTCGAAGTCGGGTCGGATGAGCTGGGCGCCGTGGCCGGTGATCCGGAAGCCCAGGCCCGCCAGGACGGTTCGCTGGACCTGGTCGCGCCCGGAGACGAAGACGACGAGGTTCCCCCGGCGACCGCCGGTCACCGCGGGGTCGGCGTTCAGCTCGCGCGCCCGCCGGATGGCGTGGCCGGCGAGGAGCTCCTCGACGCCGCGACCGCGGGCGTCAGGGCGGATGTTCAGGATGGACTCCACCTGGGCGCTGCCGTCGGCGAGCTCGGCCCACGAGGCGCGGCCGTAGGCGACGACGAGCCCATCGAGCTCGACGATGGCGCAGTCGTGCGGCAGCGCGGCCTGGTCGAGGTGGGCGTAGTGGTTGTCGAAATCGGCCACGGTCCCGACCTCGCGGTCGCCGTTGTCGATCCGGACGGC
>DASUMJ010000042.1:0-2879 GCA_036277775.1 Candidatus Limnocylindrales bacterium | reverse complement strand
CGAGCCCACCCGCTCGATCGTCGCCCGCCGCCGGGTCCCATGTCGCGTCGACGCGGGCGACGGTCCCGGCCCTGAGCGCCCGGAGCGCCACGACGAGCCCATCGAGGTCGGCGACGATGGGCCGGGCGAGCCGGACCGCGGGTGCGCGACGGGGCAGCCCGCCGGCGAGCGGCGCACGGCGGCCGACGTGGACCCGCAGATCGACGACGAGCCGCTCTCGCTCCGGGTCGATCGGCGGATTCGTGACCTGGGCGAACGCCTGCTTCAGGTGGTCGGCCGCGCGGCGCCCGACCCGCCCGTGCCCCGGCGTGGGGGTGTCGTCGCCCATGCTCCAGAGCGGCTCGTGGGCCTCGAGGGCCATCGTCCGGAGGTCGAGGCGGAGCCGCTCCGCGTCGAGGCCGGCGAGGTAGCGGCGGCCGGGCGAGGGGTCCGGGGCGCCGAGGGCCGCGATGGAGCCCGGTGGCTCGTCCCGGAAGGCGGACCCGGGTCGATCGTGGGCCGCGACGCCGGACCGCGCGATCCGCCGTCGCGCGGCCGCGTCGCCGAGGACCCGCCGCCGCGCCGGCTCCGCCAGGAGCAGCTCGCCCGGGCCGAGGCGACCGAGTGAGGCGACCTCGGCGGGCTCGAGGGGGATCGCCCCGGCCTCGGACGCGACGGCGACGATCCCGCTTGTCGTCGTGGCGGCGGCGAGCGGCGCACGGCGGCCGACGTGGACCCGCAGATCGACGACGAGCCGCTCTCGCTCCGGGTCGATCGGCGGATTCGTGACCTGGGCGAATGCCTGTTTCAGGTGGTCGGCCGCGCGGCGCCCGACCCGCCCGTGCCCCGGCGTCGGGGTGTCGTCGCCCATGCTCCAGAGCGGTTCGTGGGCCTCGAGGGCCATCGTCCGGAGATCGAGGCGGAGCCGCTCCGCGTCGAGGCCGGCGAGGTAGCGGCGGCCGGGCGAGGGGTCCGGGGCGCCGAGGGCCGCGATGGAGCCCGGTGGTTCGTCCCGGAAGGCGGACCCGGGTCGATCATGGGCCGCGACGCCGGCCCGCGCGATCCGCCGTCGCGCGGCCGCGTCGCCGAGGACCCGCCGCCGGGCGGGCTCCGCGAGGAGCAGCTCGCCCGGACCAAGGCGACCGAGCGAGGCGATCTCGGCGGGATCGAGGGGGATCGCCCCGGCCTCGGACGCGACGGCGACGATCCCGCTTGTCGTCGTGGCGGCGGCGAGCGGCCGCAGCCCGTTGCGGTCCAGGAGGGCACCCACCGAGCGACCGTCGGTGAAGACGAGGGCCGCGGGGCCGTCCCACGGCGCGAGGAACCCGGTCGTCCGCCGCGCCAGGCCCGCCGCCCCGGCACCGACCTCCCCGCGGAGCCCGGCCGCTTCGGGCACGAGCGCGACGAGGGCGGCCGCCGTGCCCCACCCGGACGACACGAGGAGATCGACCGCCTCGTCGAGGGACGCCGAGTCCGAGCCGCCGGCGGCGAGGATCGGCCCGCGCCGGGCGAGCTCCGCGAGCAGCCCGCGGGGATCCGGGTCGCCGGTCCGGCCGCGAAGCTCCTCGCGGTTGCCGCGAACGGTGTTGATCTCGCCGTTGTGCGCGAGCCGCCCGAAGGGCTGGGCGAGACGCCACGTCGGGTGGGTGTTCGTCGCGTAGCGCTGGTGGAAGGTCGCGAACGAGACGGGAAGCGGCGAGGCAAGGTCCGGATACAGGCGACCGAGCCGGTCGCCGGCCACGAGGCCCTTGTAGACGATCGTCCGGCACGACCCCGACGACACCGAGAGGTCGGCGAGCGCACCGCCCGAGACCCCCGCCTCGCCGGCGATCCGCCGCCGGGCGAGGTAGAGGCGTCGCTCGAAGGCGGCGTCCGAGATCGGCCGGCCCGAGGCGGCCGCCGGCCGCGGGACGAACCACTGGACGAACGCCGGCCGGCTCGCGAACGCCGCTGGCCCGAGCGCCGACGGATCGGTCGGGACCGGCCGCCGGGCGACCGAGGCGAGCCCGGCCTCCTCGAGCGCTCGCTCGACGACGGCTTCCGCCCGGGCCCGGCTCACCCGCCCGCGCGACAGGAACAGCTGGAGCACGGCGGGACGCTCCCCGACCGCGGCCCTGGTCTCCGCTCGGAACCCCGCCGTCAGCCGCGCGAGGAGCTCCGGCTCGAGCGGCAGCGCGACCCCGGCGCCGTCCGACGACGCGCCGTCGGCCGCGAAGGCACCGCGATGGCCGAGCGAGGCCAGCCCGGCGAGGGCGAGCTCGAGGACCCGCGCCCGCGATCGACCGCCGACGTCCGCGACGAACCCGACGCCGCAGGCGTCGTGCTCCGTCGAGGGGTCGTAGAGCGGCGGCGGGACCGGCCGTCGGGACATCGGCAGGGACTCCGGATGGGCGGGTGGGACGGCGACGCTGCCCCGGGCTGCGGGTCCCGGGGCGACCTCGCCGGCTGGGCGTGGCTCAGGCCTGGTACGCGACCTCGCCGTGGACGGAGATGTCGAGCCCGACCTCCTCGTCCCTGGCCTGGACCCGGATGCCGAGGACGACGTCGACGACCTTGACGATCACGAACGTCGCGACCACCGCGTAGGCGATCGTCGCGCCGACGGCGACGAGCTGGGTCCAGACCTGGCCCGGGTTGCCGTCGATGAGGCCCGGGTAGGCGTTGATCGCGACGGTCGCGAAGACACCCGTGGCGACCGCGCCGAACGTGCCGCCGACACCGTGGACCGCGAAGACGTCGAGCGCGTCGTCGATCTTCAGGCGCGAGCGGAGGAGCGTCGCGCTGTAGCACAGCCCGCCGACGGCGAGCCCGATGACGAGGGCGCCACCGGCCGTGACGAAGCCGGAGGCGGGCGTGATCGCAACCAGACCGGCCACGGCACCGCAGGCGGCACCGAGGAC
>DASUMJ010000041.1:0-6759 GCA_036277775.1 Candidatus Limnocylindrales bacterium | reverse complement strand
GAGGATCCGCTCGTCGAACTGCCATGCGGGGCGACCGCCCCGCCCGCCGTGGCCGTACGTCGGCGGGTCCAGGATCAGACCCGCGTAGCGCCGGCCGCGCCGCGACTCCCGCCGGACGAATTCGAGGGCATCGTCGACGATCCAGCGGACCGGGCGATCCGAGAGGCCGGCGAGCTCGGCATTCCGACGGGCCCAGGCGACGGCCGGCCGCGACGCGTCGACGTGGACGACCCGCCCGGCGGCCCGGGCGACGATGAGCGTCGCGAGGCCCGTGTACGCGAACAGGTTCAGGACCTCCGGCGGCTCGCCGCCGGCCGCATCGAGGCGTCCGCGAACCGCCGCGGCCAGCCACCGGGCGTTCGCGAGGTGCTCCGGGAAGAGCCCGACCTGGCCTCCGGCCGCCGTCCGGATCTCGATCGTCAGCCCATCGACCGCGATCGTCCGGGCGTCCTCGTCGAGCGCCGTGCCGTCGGGGTTCCACCAGCCGCTGCCGGGGTGGAAGACCGCCGCTCCGGCCCAGCGATCCGGCGCGCGCCGGGGCTCGGTCGCCGCGGGAGCGGGTCGATCGGTGACCAAGCTCCCGAACGCCTCGAGGCGCCGGCCGTCCCCGCAGTCGAGGAACGCATAGGTCGCCTCGAGCACCATGGCTCCATGATCGCCCGGCCGTGCCCGGTCCGTGCAACGAACGTGCGGTCGCGGCGTCAGGAGAGCGATGGCGAACGCATCCGGACCCGAAGGCCTCGCCTATCTCAACGGCCGGCGCCCGACGCCGCGCGCCGGGCTCCTCCTTCGGCTCATCGCCGCGCTCGGGCGGTTCGCCGGCCGCCGGATCGCCGGGCTCCGCTGGTCGGTGGAGGGTCTCGAGCACCTCCCACCTGGCGGCGGCCACATCGTCGCCTGCGCCATCCATCGGAGCTGGATCGATGCGCCGCTCCTCGTCGCCGTGCTGCCGCTCGAGCCCCGCGTCTGGTACATCGGCAGCGGCGTGGCGGCGTTCCGGTCGCGCTGGACCGCGTGGCTCCTGCGGGCGATCGGCGGGATCCTCCCCGTCTACCGCGGCGGGACCGACATCGACGTCCACGTCGACGCGGCGCGGGCGGTCCTCGACGGCGGCGCGGTCTTCGGGATCTTCCCCGAGGGCAGCCGGAAGGGCGATCCGCTCCGGTCGGAACCGTTCCGGCGGGGGATCGGGCTCATCGGGCTGCGGACCGGGGCGCCGATCGTCCCGGTCGCGCTCGCCGGCACCGCAGAGCTCTATCGGGGCCGGCGGATCGCGTTCCGGATCCTGCCGCCGACCACCGCCCTCGAGCTCGCCGGAATGGGCGCCGCGCCGGCAGCAGGATCGGCAGCGGAGATGGCCGCCGCACGCGCCGCCACGGTTTCGCTCGAGGCCCGCCTCGCCACGCACGTGGCGGCGCTCGCCGCCGCCTGTGACGACCCGCCGGAGGCGCCGCGGCGGTGGCGCTGGCTCACGACCCTCGTTCGCTGACGCGCCATCCCCGCCGCCGGAACCTGCGGTGCGTCGAGCCGCCCCCTGGATGGCCCGAGATAAGCGCGAGATACGTGGCGCCTGCTAGCGTCCGGTCATCGTTCCGCCGCCCGCCGCGAGCATCGAGGACGGACGGATGGAGTGGTTCGAACGGCGGCGCCGAAGCGTCGCGATCGTGGTCGCGTGGCTCGTGCTCCTGGGCCTCGCGGCGCCGGGCGCGGCCGGGGCCGCCCAGTCGGTGACCCGGGTCCGGATCACCGGCGACGAATGTGCGGCGCTCGTCGCCGCGACCGGCGAGCCGGAGAAGAAGGCCTGTGTCGTCGTCGTCGAATCGGGAGGTGCAACGGACGGGGAGCTCGTGGCCGCGGCGGCCTGCTACGTGCCGTCGGGCTACACGCATTGCGGAACGACCTGGGTCAGGTCGCAGTCGGTCCTGCTGGTCTGGTCGGTGACCGCGACCGCGACGTACTACCGGAACGCCACCACCGGGAAGGTGCTGTGGACCTCGGTCACCTGCACCCAGAGCGCGATCGGCTACACGATCAAGATCAGCTGGTGTGGCAGCTGGCACAACGGGCTGCCGGACACGAACTACGGCGCGAACTTCGACGTCTCGTTCGTCTGGGAAGGCTCGCCGATCACGGTGAGCCACGGGATGCGAGCCTCGATCAACGGCAGGACCGGCGCAGGCTGCTGCCTGCAGAGCTGGTGAAGGAGGGAACCGGGATGCGCCTCAGCCGCGGCTGGATCATCGTCATCGTCATCGCCGTCGTGATCGTCGTCGGCTGGATCGGGGCGAGCGGGTTCCTCATGTCCGGCGGCTGAGCTGCAGGCGGAGCGCCGCGGCACCCGAACGATCGGCGCACGGGCGGGCCGGCCGGCGACCCGGCCCCGCCCAGGCGCAACGGTGAACCTGGGGGAGGCGGAGGCAATACCTCCCGGCATGAAGACGCCGTCCAGTCGGGCCCGGACCCGTGCTACCCTTTCCCGCCGCGGGCGGTTAGCTCAGTTGGTTAGAGCACATGCTTGACATGCATGAGGCCACTGGTTCGAGTCCAGTACCGCCCACCACCACGACTCGACCAGCGCGCCGGCCGGCGTTCGCCCCGACGACGTGAGGAGCCCCGACACGGAAGGTCCCGCGGCCGAACCGGGCGTCCCCGTCGCGACGGCTGATCCCGGCAGTCATCCTCGACGTCGCCGGCTGCTCGAGGAGCTGCGCGCGGCCGTCGGGGCCGCGGTCGTCGGCGGCGACGATGCAGTCCGGCTCGTGGCGATCGCGCTCCTCGCCGACGGCCATGTGCTCCTGGAGGACGTCCCCGGCACCGGCAAGACGCTCCTCGCCCGCGCCGTCGCGCGGGCGCTCGACCTCGGCACCGCCCGCGTCCAGGGCACTCCGGACCTCCTGCCGAGCGACATCACGGGATCGAGCCTCCTCGACGGCGGCTCGCTCCGGTTCCAGGCCGGTCCGGTCTTCACGAACGTCCTGCTCGTCGACGAGGTGAACCGGGCGACGCCCCGGACCCAGGCGGCCCTCCTCGAGGCGATGCAGGAGCGGCAGGTCACCGTCGAGGGCATCACCCGGACGCTGCCCGAGCCATTCGTCGTGCTCGCGACGCAGAACCCGATCGAGTTCGAGGGCACGTTCAGCCTGCCCCAGGCCCAGCTCGACCGGTTCCTGGTTCGCGGCCGGCTCGGGTACCCGGACGAGGACGGCGAGGCCCGGATCGCCCGCCGTTACCTCGCCGCCGAGGAGCCGCTCGACGCGATCCGCCCGATCGTGGGCCCGGACGAGCTGCGGGCCCTCCGCGACGCCGCGCGGACCGCCCATGTCGCTCCAGAGGTCGAGGCCTACGTCGTCGCCATCGTCCGGGCGACGCGCGAGCATCCCGAGCTCCAGCTCGGCGCCAGCCCCCGGGCGAGCGTCGCGCTCTATCGCTCCGCCCAGGCCGCGGCGATCCTCGCCGGTCGGGACTTCGTCACGCCGGACGACGTGAAGGGCCTCGCCGAGCCCGTCCTCGCCCACCGGCTCATCGTCGACCTCGACCGTGGCCTGCGTGGCGCGACGGCCGACGGCGTCCTCGCCGAGCTCCTGGAGTCCGTCGCCGCCCCGCCGGTGCTCGACGGGTGACATGACGCTTCGCGGCGTCCTCGGGGCGGTCCTCGTCCTGGCCGGCGCCTTCCTGAACGTCCCGATCGCAATCGCGCTCGGCGTCGTCACGGTCGGCTTCGAGGTCGTCCGACAGCTCTCGGTCCGCGGGGGCGTCTCGCCGATCGGCTATCGACGCCACCTCTCGTCCCCTCATGTGCCGTGGGGCGAGGAGGCGACGCTCACGATCGAGATCTGGAACCGCTCCCGCCTCCCGATGTCGTGGGTCCGCTCGGATGACGAGATCACCGAGGACGCCGTCGTCCGCGAGCGGCAGCTCCAGCCGGGTGAGCTCGGCGACATGACCCTTCGGAACACCTGGACGCTCGGGCCGCGGGAGCTCGTCCGGCGCCGGCTCCACGTCGGGGCGAGCCGACGCGGCGTGTTCGAGATCGGTCCGACCGAGATCGTGACGGGCGACCTCTTCGCGCTCCCGGCCGCGCGGGACACGTTCGAGCACGTCGACCGCTACACGGTCTGGCCGCGGACCGTGCCCGCGCCCGCGGTCGCGCGTCGCGAGCGGTGGGGCGGCGTCGACCGGGCGCGTCACGGGCTCAGCGAGGACCCCGCCCGGTTCGTCGGGATCCGCGACTACCAGCCCGGCGACCCGGTCCGGCGGCTCCACGTCCGGGCCAGTGCCCGCCTCGGGCGGCCGATGTCGAAGCGGTTCGAGCCGTCTCGGGACCGCGACGTCCTCCTCGTCGTCGACCTCGAGCCGCCGGCGGGCGACGAGGCCCGACGGCACCGCCCGTCGGACGGTCCGGCCGAGGACCTCATCGTCGTCGCGGCTTCGCTCGTCCGGTCGCTCGGCCAGGCCCATGCGGCCTTCGGGCTGGCGGCTGCCGGGTATGCCGGGCCACAGCGCCGGATCGCGTGGCTCCCGGTCTCCTCCGCGCCCGGCCAGCTCGAACGCGGCCTCGACCTCCTCGCGCGCCTCGGCTCGGGGCCGTCGACATCCTTCGAACGGCTCATCGGCTTCGTCGGCCGGGTCGCGCGCGAGGGCACGACCGTGCTCGTCCTCACCGGTCGCGATGCCACCCCGCTCCTGCGGCCGCTCCGCGGGCTCCGCCGGCAGGGTCTCGTCGTCGGGGTCCTCGCCGCCGGAACCGAGGGCCCAGCAAGCGTCCGCGCGGCTCGCGCGGCCGGCGTCCGGGCCGAGCTCGTGGATCTCGACGGGCCGTGGCGGACGGCGACGCGCGTCGTGGTCGCCGGGTGAGCGCCGTCATCGAGCTGCCGCCGGGCTCGGCAGGACCGGGCTCGGCAGGACCGGCCTCGTCGGGCGGATCGGCGAGCGCGGCAGGTCCGGCATCGTCCGGAGGGACGTCGCGGATCCGTCGGCCCGTCCTCGCCGGCCTCGGCTGGGTGCCGCTCGTCCTCGCCGTCCTCGCCGAGGCCGCCTGGATCACCGTCGTCGCCGGCCTCGCCCAGGTCTTCGCGCTCCGCGGGCCGGTGCTCGGGATCGGGGCGATGGTGCTCTTCGTCAGCCTCGGGACCGTCGCCACGCGTGTCGTCGCCGCACGGACCGGCGGCCGCTGGCCGTTCGTGGCGCTCGTGCTCGTCGCGGGCGGCGCGCTCGCGGGCTGGCTCGCGTCGCCGGACGCCCGGATGCACGTCGTCGCCGGCGACCTCGGGGCGGCGTTCGCCGCCAACCCCGGCGGGTTCGCGGGCGGACTCGCCGTGCTCCGCGGCGTCGCCCACGGCGGCGAGCACCTCTCGGCCGGGACGGTCGGCCGGATGCTGTTCGCCGGGATTCCGGGGATCGGGTTCATGGCGGCGGCCGGCGGGATGATCATCGAGCCGTGGCGCGGGCTCTTCCTCGCCGACACGGCCGTCGCAACCGGGGTCTTCGCCGCCGCCGGCCTGCTCGCGCTTGCGTTCGCTGGCGTGGCGGAGATCGAGCGGACCGGCGCGCCGACCTGGCGACGGAACCCCGTCTGGATCGCGCTCCTCGTCATCGCCGTCGTGGCGCTCGTTGCGCTGGCCGTGCCGATCGCCCTCGTCGGCGCGGACGCGATCACCACGGCCATCGGGCTCCTCGTCGGGATTGCGATCGTGCCGCTCGCGATCGCCGGGCTGCTCTACGGCTCAGGCGCCGGCTTCCGGCGGGTCCTCGGGTTCATCGCCGTCGCCACGGTCCTCGTCGCGCTCCTGTCGTTCGCCGGGTTCGGGAACCCCGTCGACCCACCGGATCCCGGATCGGGCGGCGGCGAGGTCGACGAGGTGACCGACATCGACCGGATCGCCCTCGCCGGGACCGGCGTCCTCGTCGTGGCGCTCATCGCCGGGGTCGTGGTGCTCCTCGTCAGCGCCTGGATGATCCGTCGGGCAGCGGAAGCGAACGGGCCGGCCGGCGATGTGCGCTCGACGGAGCTGCCGGAGGGCGAGCCCCGGCGGGCCAGTCCCCGTCACCGGCGCCACCAGCCCCGCGGCGAGCCGGGCAGCGCGACGGAGGCGTATCTCCGCCTCGTGGACGAGCTCGCCGGGCGCTGGACCGTGGAACGGCGCGCCGCGGAGACCCCGAACGAGCACGCCCGTCGACTCCGCGAGGACGGCGAATCGGGTACGGATGCGCTCGCCCTTGAGCTCCTCGCGGCGGACTACGGGCTCGCGACGTTCGGCGGCCGGGCGATCTCCGAGCGCGAGCATCGGCGGGCCATCGAGCGGTGGCGACGCCTCCGCGCGCGCCTGGGTGCCGATCTGCCGGACCGGCCCCGCCCGCCCGCCCCGGGGTCGCCGGCCGCCGAGGCGATCGCGGCGCACCTTGCAGCCTCGCGACAGCGATCGCGAGCGGATTGACACTCCGGGCCGACTTCGGACCCGCCCGGCCGCGACGCTCCGTCCCTGAGGCTGGGAACCCCGAAAGGAGGTCGAGAATGGTGCCGATCCTGCTCTGGGTCCTGGGTGTCCCGGGACTCCTGATCCTGCTGCTCCTGCTCCTTGGCGTCATCAAGCTCTAGCCAGGCGCCGGGGCGTCACGAATTCCCGCGGCGGGGCCGTCGTTGAGCGTCGGTCCCGCCGTGCGGTATGCTCGCCGCCGATATCGAACGCGATGAGCGGGCCGCGCCCCGCCGGCATCGATCTCCAGAGAGCCGGGCCACGGCTGGAAGCCCGGTGTTCGACC
>DASUMJ010000040.1:0-12802 GCA_036277775.1 Candidatus Limnocylindrales bacterium | reverse complement strand
GATCCCCGGCGCCGCCGCCGCGAAGCAGGTCGGGCACTCGAGGTTGCAGTTCTCGGTGATGTCGATGAGGAGGACGCACGAGTGCTGCGTCTGGAGGTCGCCGAGGCCGTCGCGGTAGCCCATCGGGATCGGGCGGGCGTTCCCGACGGTGTCCGGGATGATCTCCCGTGTCGGCGTTCGCCACTGCTGGAGGTACTCCCAGAGGCGGTGGTCCTCCTCGTACAGGCTCGTCAGCGTGCCGTGACCTCGTCGGCAGGTCCGCCGCAGGTAGACCCTCCCGTCCATCGCGATGAGGTTGCCCTGGAGGATGTCCGTCTCGTAGTCGACCTCCCGGTCGGGGTCCTCGCTGAAGCACTGACCGCAGACGGTCAGCACCATCCGGAGCGGCGTGTAGGGCCGTAGGTCGAGCATCCTAGGCTCCACCGGGGATCGGCAGACCAGAGGCCAGGCAGATCCCGGCTACGCCCACGAGGAGGACGATCGGGATCACGAGGAGGACCTCGAGCGCGATCGGGCGCTGGCCGGTGGGTTTGCCGCGGCGGAGTAGCCAGATCAGGCCGAGGATCCCGATTGCCGGGGGGACGAACACGATTGGCGACCCATACTCCGGGTACGAGAGGTATGACGCGACTCCGCCGATCGTCCCGAGCGTGACCAGCCCGAAGAGCAGGATCCCGAATGCCCAGCGGCTGGCAACCCAGATCATCGAGGCCACGAAGGCCACGATCAGGCTGACCGTCAGGATGACGATCCCTCCTCCGGCGTCGGGCATGAAATAGCGCGCCTCGCGCCCATTCGCGAGCATGCCGATCGACAGGAGGGCGTAGACCACCATATAGGCGATGACGATCGCGCGGATCGCGCGCCTCCGGATGGGACGACCCGCTCCCTGCGCAGTCCGGTAGTCGGCGAGAGCGGCGCGAACCTCAGCCTCTTCGTGTCCCGACGCAAGGAGCGTCGCGGTCAAGGCTTCGTCCGTGAACGTTCCGCCGTGTTGCGCGATGTAGCTCCGAAGCGCGTCCCCTTGAGGCGCGACACGCGGCGGAGTCGGATCCGCGGTCGTTGAACCTACCTCGCCCGGACGCGCTGGGCCGCGGCGGTCGTCTCCCATTCGCCATCCTCCTCAGCTCAGGCGGGTGCCGGCGCGGGCGGCAGGCGCCACGACCGCGCCCGGTACCGACGGGCAAAGTGAATCGCCAGCCAGGCGATGAGCGGGATGAGCACGACCTGAGGGCCGGTCAGGCCCAGCAGCTGGATCTCGTTGCCGCGCACGAACTCGACCGCGAACCGGAAGACGAACGCCGCCAGCAGGTAGAGCTTCAGGAGGTCGCCCTGGACGGGGACGCGGCGGCCGAGCCGGACGATGAGCACGGCCGCGACGACGTTGAACCCGACCTCGTAGAGCATCGAGGGATGCATCGGGCCGCCGCAGCCGGGGCAGCGCGGGAACGCAGCGGCGGCATCGGCATCCACCGTCATGCCCCACGGCAGGGTCGTCGGTGTGCCGAGCGGCAGCTCCGAGAGGAAGCAGCCGACCCGCCCGATCGCCGTCGCGACGGCGATGGCGAGGGCGTAGCTGTCGCCGGTGGAGCGGCGGTAGCCGAGCGCCCGCTTCGCGAGGACCCCGGCGAGGAACCCGCCCGCGATCCCGCCGAGGATGCTCTTGTTGCCGTGGAGGATGACCCAGCTGAGCGGCGCGCCGCCGGCGAGGGCCCGGCCGATCTCGTCGGTGTTCTCCCAGGCCGTGATCGTGCGGGCGCCGATGGTCCCGCCCAGCACGACCGCCGCGGAGACGAGGATGATCCGCTCCTCGAGCATCCCCCGCTTGCCCAGCGCCCGGTAGTAGATCGCCAGGCCGACCGCAAGGGCGAGGATCGCGAAGGCGTCATGTGTCCCGACCGTGAGCGGCCCCGCCTGGAGAAGGGTCGGATGCACGGGCCGATGTCTGCCGTAGGGTCCGGTGGCTCAGGTCGTGCCGACGATCCCGGGGAGGCTCATCGCGCAGATGCCGCCGACGGCCGCGAGCAGCACGAGCGGCAGGCTCAGCAGCCCGAGGAGCGACGTCGGGCCGCGGCCGCGGCGAAGCCAGCCGGCAGAGATCGCCGCGGCGAGGCCGAGGGTAACGGTCAGGATGACGGCCGCCAGCTGGCCGTAGCCGCCGCGGCTCGGCGACGCGAGCAGCACGATCATCAGCGTCGCGTAGGTCAGGCCGTAGGCAACCAGGAAGACCTGACGCGCCTGGGCGCGCACCGGAGCGGCGCCGCGGCGAGCGACCGCGCGGCGAGCCGCGTCGGTGGCCGCGTCCGCATCATGGCCGGCGGTAACCAGCGCATCGACGAGCGCCTCGGCGGTGAACCGGTCGAGGTTCTCCTCGACGTACGCCTCCGCCGGCTCGGTGCCCCAGTCCGTGGGCGGCGGCGCGGCTGGCGGTGGAGCTCCGCTCGGGTCGGCCATGGAATGCGCCCTCCTCACACCCCGGTATGCGCGGACGATACGCGCTGCCCGCATTGCCGGGAAGACGCGTGTGCACTCGCACCGTCACGGGTGGGGGCGGACGGTCGTGATGCTCCGCTACGCTGCGATCGGCTGGGAACGGAGGGAGATGCGCGCGAGACGGTCCGACAGGTCGAGGCAGCCCCGTTCGGTGATCGGACGGAGGCGCCCGACCGCGACCGGCGAGCTCCGCCCGGGCCCCGGATCGGCGGGCGGCGCCGGGCGCCCGGACGTTGCGATCCGGGCCGGCGCTCGCGACGGCGGCGCCGACGGTCTCGATCCCCGCCTCGCAGCCGCCCTTGCGCTCCTCGCCTACGTGATCGCGGCGCTCGTCCTCACGGCGACGGCCTGGCGCGCCCCGACGACCTCGTGGCCGGGGACGTGCTGCGACCAGGAGCAGGCGATCTGGTTCCTCGCCTGGACGCCGTACGCGATCGGCAACGGCCTGGATCCGTTCTTCACGACCCACATCGGCGCGCCGGACGGCGTCAACCTGATGTGGAACGCGGCGATGCCGCTCCTCGGGCTGCTCGCCTGGATCCCGTCGCAGCTCGGCGGGCCGGTCTTCGCCTACAACGTGCTGCTCGTCGCCGGGATCGCGCTCAGCGGCTGGACCGCGTACCTCGCCCTCCGCCGGTACGCCGGCGGGACCCTCGGGCCCCTCGTGGGCGGCGCGGTCTACGCCTTCTCGCCGTACGTGGCCTCCCACGCCGCGATCCATCTCAACCTCACGACGGCCTGGGTGCCGCCGCTCTTCCTGCTCGTCCTCGACGAGCTGCTGATCCGACGGCGCCGGTCGCCGTGGCTCCTCGGTGCGGCGCTCGGGCTGCTCAGCGTCGCCCAGCTGCTCATCGCCGAGGAGCTCCTCCTGACGAGCGTGATCGCGGCCGGGATCCTCGTCCTCGTCCTCGCCACCTGGCACCGGGAGCAGCTCCGGGACGATCTCCGGCGCCTCGTCCCGGCGCTGGCCGCCGCGACCGCCACGTTCCTCGTCGTCGGCGGCTGGCCGCTCGCGGCCCAGTTCCTCGGGCCGCAGCGGATCGGCGACCAGGTCCAGGACCCGGGGCGATTCTCGACCGACCTCCTCAACCTCGTCGTGCCGACGCCGTACCAGCTGATCGCCCCGGACGGCGTGACCGGCCTCTCGCGGGACTTCAGTGGTCTCTACCACGAGGCGACCGCCTACCTCGGGATCCCGCTGCTCGTGCTCCTCGCCGTCGTCGCCGCCCGGCGCTGGTCCGACCCGCGGATCCGGACGGCGACGGTCACCGGGCTCGCCCTCCTCGTCCTGTCGCTGGGCCCGCGGCTCGTCGTGGGGACCACCGCCACCGGCATCCCGATGCCGTGGCTGCCGTTCCAGTCCCTGCCGCTCCTCGAGCACGTCCTCCCAGCCCGGTTCACGCTCTTCACCTGGCTCGCCGTCGCCGCGATCGTCGCGATCGTCGTGTCCGAAGCAGGCCGCATGCGTCTCGACGCGGCTTTGCCGCGGTTCGTCGCCGTCGCCATCGCGCTCGTCGTCATCCTGCCGGCGCCGCTGGCCCACTGGACGATCGAGATCCCCGGGTTCTTCCGGACCTGGTCGGACCGAGGCATCGGCGTCGAGGAGACGGTCCTCGTCGCGCCGTACTTCGACTCCGGCGCCGAGGCGTCGCCGATGGTCTGGGCCGCGGTCGCCGGGATGGGCGTCCGGATGCCGGAGGCCTACGCCTACATGCCCTGGCCGGACGGGCAGACGCGGACCGGGCCGCCGCCGACGCAGCTGTTCGACGTCATGCGCGTGATCCAGGAGGACGAGGCGTTCGTCGTCGCTCGCGGCGAGGTGCGAGCCGCGATCGCCGCCGACCTCCGGGCGGCGGACGTTCGGCACGTCATCGTCGGGCCGATGGGCGCCCGGGCCCAGATGGTCGGCTTCCTCACGGACCTGTTCGGGCGAGCCCCGGACCTCGTCGACGGGGTCGAGATCTGGCGGGACGTCCACGTCGCCGGCGTCACGCCCGACCCACCGGACGGGACGTGACCTCACCGCGGCGTGACACCCGGTGCACGATCGCGTCGTAGGGTTCGGATGGAGGCGCATCGAACCATGGACACGCTCCTCGACCTGCTCGACGAGGCGGTGGCGAAGTTCGCGGACCGCCCGGCGCTCGCGACGATCCGCGACGACGGCACGCGGGTGGCGTACTCGTATCGAGAGCTCGATCGTCGCTCCAGGATCGCCGCGTGGCGACTCCGGGCCGCCGGCCTCGAGCCCGGGGACCGGATCCTCACCTGGTCGCCGTCGATGCCCGAGCTCGCGGCCGCGTACTTCGGCGCGATCCGGGCGCGGCTCGTCATCGTGCCGCTCGATCTCCGGATGGCGCCCGACGCGATCGAGGGGATCGTCGCCGCGTCCGGGGCTCGGCACCTGCTCATCGGCACCGGCCGCGACGCGCCCGACCCGCGAGAAGCCCGCCTCGAGTCCTTCCCGACCACCACGGTGGAGGCGATCGCTGCGGATCCCGATGCGGCGTTCCCGGCTGACTGGGCGGACCAGCAAGCGGCCTGGGACCGGCCGACGCCGGAAGAGGTCTGGGAGCTGGTCTTCACGTCGGGAACCACCGGCACGCCGAAGGGCGTGATGCTCGGCCACGACAACGTGTCCGCCATCATCGCCACCTACCACCTGATCGTGCCCCGCATGGAGCACCGGATCGTGTCGCTCCTGCCCCTCTCGCACCTGCTCGAGCAGTCGGTCGGGCTCCTCTACGCGCTCTCGGTCGGCGCCGACGTGCTGTACGTCCGGAGCCGCAACCCGCGGGTGATCTTCGAGGCCCTCCGCGACCACCGGGCGACCTCGCTCATCGTCGTCCCGCAGGTCCTCGACCTGTTCTGGAGCGCGCTCGAGCGCGAGGTCGAGAAGCGCGGCCGCACGGCGGCGTTCAACCGCACCCGGGCGATCGCCCGGCGCCTCCCGCACTGGCTGCGGCGCCGGCTGTTCGGGAGCATCCACGCCCAGCTCGGCGGTGCGTTCCGCCTCTTCGTCTCCTCCGGGGCCTTCCTCCCGCCGGCGCTCCAGCAGGCCTGGGAGGACCTCGGGGTCATCGTCCTCCAGGGGTACGGCTCGACCGAGGCCGGAACCGGCACCTGCACGACCCTCGACGACCACGGCCTCGGCACGGTCGGCAGGCCGCCGGAGGGCGTCAACCTCCGAATCGCCGAGGACGGCGAGATCCAGTTCAAGAGCCCGACCCTCTTCCACGGCTACTGGAACTCGCCGACGAAGACGGCCGAGGCCTTCACCCCGGACGGCTGGTATCGGACAGGCGACGTCGGTCATCTCGACGACGCGGGCCGGCTGATCCTGTCCGGCCGGACCCGGGACATCATCGTCCTGCCGAACGGCTTCAACGTCTATCCCGAGGACATCGAGAACGCCCTCCGGATCGCGGGGATCCGCGACTCGGTCGCCGTCGAGACGAGCCCCGGCCGGATCGAGGCGATCGTCCTCGCCCCCGGGACCCATGGGCTGCCGCAGGGCGGCGACCTGCCGGGAGCCCGGCCGGCTGCCCTGACCGATGACCCGGCGGCCGTTCGCGGCCGGATCGACGCGGCGGTCAAGGCGGCGAACGCCACGCTCGGCCCGAACCAGCGGATCGCAGCCTGGCGGCTCTGGCCGGACCAGGACTTCCCGCGCACCCACACCCTCAAGGTGAAGCGCGACCGCGTCCGGGCCTGGGCGACGGTCGACGCTCCGCTGCCGGTGATCGGGGCGGGCTAGCCCCGGCCTCGCCGGCGCGGGCCGCTCAGCAGGGCCGCTCAGCCACGCCGCTCAGCCGGGCCGCTCGGCCGTGCCGCGGCCGGGCCGCTCAGCCGGGGATCGTCACGCCCAGGCCGAGCGTCTCGAGGGCAGTGCCGATCTGGGCCGTCCGCGCATCGGGCGACCCGGCCGGCGACCAGGTGAAGAAGACGGCCGTCGCCCCGACGACGCGGAGCACGAACCGCGAGTCCGGCGGGAACTGGACCCGCCCGACGCCGCTGGCGAGGTATGCCGCCTGCGTCTCGGCCGCGCTCGTCGCGGCCGCTGGGCTCGCGAACTCGTAGATGACGATCCGGCCGTGGTCGGGGTCGTCGGGCAGGATGGCCCGGACGACGAGCCGCGGCGCGGTCGCGAACTCGGGAGCCTCCGCCGGCCGGTAGCTCCGGGCGGCGTCCTCGGCCTGGAGGCCCTGCGCCCCGAGGGCCCGGATGACCTCGCCGCGGGTCGCGGCGGCGACGCTGCCCGCCGGCCCGGGCGTGACGCCGACCGGCGGGAAGGTCGGCTCGCCCGGCCGGCCTGCCGCGCCCCCGACGAGCGCGACGATCACGACGATGAGGAGGACGGCGATCCCCGCGATCGCGAGGGCGCGGCGGTTCGGTGACGGCCCGTCGTCGGTTGGATCCGGCGCACCGGCGGTGCGTGCCGCATCGCTCGCCGGCGGGCCCGATGGCGAGGATCCGGTTGCGTCCGGGTGCCAGCTCACCCCGGCGGCCAGTCGAAGGCGCGGCCGCCCATCAGGTGGAAGTGGAGGTGGTCGACCGACTGGCCGCCCCAGGTCCCGACGTTCGTGACGACCCGGTACCCGCGGTCCGCGATGCCCTCCGCGCGGGCGATCTCCGCGGCCGCGGCGAAGATCCTCCCGAGGAGCTCCGCGTGGTCCTCGGTGAGGTCGGCGGCCGAGGCCACGTGCCGCTTCGGGAGGACGAGGATGTGCGTCGGCGCGCGCGGCGCGATGTCCCGGATCGCGAGGATCGCCGCGTCCTCGCGGACCTTCGTCGACGGCAGCTCGCCGCCGACGATCCGGCAGAAGAGGCAGTCCGGCACGCGATCCTCGGTCATCGGCTCACCACAGCTCGGGCTTCGTGCTCATCAGGAACCCGATCGTCCCGACGAGCCCGGCCATCACGTACGAAACGTACCGCTGCCGGCGCGCGCGTGCGGCCCAGACGTGATCCTCGGTCCCGGCACGGATGCCGAGGAGCGGGCGCAGGTTCGGGCGCTGGATGAAGAACGCGAGGACGAGGTTCAAGGCGTAGATCGAGAGGGCCACGAGCAGCCATGGCTGCGACAGGAGCGATGCGCCGAGGACGGACACGAGGCCGATCCCGGTCAGCGCCAGCCCGATCCCGATGACGACCGTCCCGTGTGACTGCATCGCGAGCAGGCCGCGCACGAGGGGGCTGCCCGACTCGACCGTCGCCCGCCTGGCTCGCAGGGCGAACGGCAGCAGGATCGACGGCAGGAACAGGCTCACGGCGAGCACGACGTGCACGACGAGGAGGATCGGGAAGAGGGACGGGGGCATCGGCCGAATTCTACGGGCGGGACCCCGAAGGAGCCCTCCGGCGTGCCGCGAGCGCCACCCACTCACCCTCGGCCGAACGCTCGACGACCTCGAGGCCCGCCGCTCCGAACGCTGCCGCGACCTCGGATTCGCGGTCTTCGAAGATGCCCGACGCGAGCAGCAGCCCGCCTGGCCGCAGCTCGTCGCGGAGCGCCGGTGCGAGCGCGACGAGGACCGAGGCGATGAGGTTCGCGAGGACGGCGTCGAACGGCGGCTCGCCGCTCGGGAGCGATCCCTCGCGGGCGCGGATGCGTCGCGCCAGGCCGTTCCGGCGGGCGTTCACGGCGGTGGCCTCGATCGCGATCGGGTCGATGTCCAGGCCGAGCACCGTCGCGGCCCCGAGGCGGGCCGCCGCGATCGACAGGATCCCCGAGCCGCAGCCGACGTCGAGGACGCGGGCACCGGCCAGCTCCCCACCGTCCGCGGCACGCTCGACCGCCGCGAGGCAGAGGCGGGTCGTCGGGTGGAGCCCCGTCCCGAACGCCATGCCGGGGTCCAGGGCGAGGATCACGTCGCCCGGCAGGGCTCGGTGACGACGGCGCCAGGTCGGGCGGATGACGAGTCGCTCCCCGACGCGCAGGACGGGGAAATGCGCCTTCCAGGCATCGGCCCAGTCCGCCTCGTCGACGAGCCGCGTCCGGAGCTCGCCGATCGGCCGCAGCCCGAAGGCCTGGAGGTGCCCGAGCGCGGTCTCGGCGTCCCGCGCGGCGCGCTCCGCCGACGCGGCGTCGCGGGCGGGCACGTACGCGCGGACGATCGCCGGCCGCGCGGGATCGATCCTGGCGCCGAGGCCCTCGTCGACGAGCTCGAACCCGGGCTCCACGCTCGTCCCGCCGGGCGCCACCCGACCGAGGATCTCGCTGACGGCCTCGACGGCCTCGATGTCGACCTCGACCGCCAGCTCCAGCCATGCCGCCCGCGCGGGCGTCCCGCGGTGTCCCGCCGCCCCGCGGCTCCGGCCGCGGACCCCGCCCTCAGCCGAGCGCGTCACGGACCCGGTCGAGGATCCCGCCGCCGCCCTCGGCCACGATCTCGCCCGAGGCCACGGCATACGCCTGGAGGGCCTCGCGCTCGGCCTTCGAGAGGCGGGTGGGCACCTCGACGTCGACGATCACGTGGAGGTCGCCGCGGCTGCCCGGCCGGCGGACATGCGGCACGCCCCGGCCGCGCAGCCGGATCTCCGTGCCGGGCTGCGTGCCGGGCTTGACCTCGACCTCCTCCTCGCCTTCGACGGTCGGTACGAGGATCCGCGCACCGAGCGCCGCCTGGGCGATCCCGATCGAGGTCTCGAAGATCAGCTCGGTCCCCTCGCGCTTCAGCTCGGGGTGCGGCGTCACGTGGACCGCGACATAGAGGCTGCCGGCAGGGCCGCCGCGCGGCCCGACCTCGCCCTCGTTCGAGAGCCGGACCTGGTGACCGGTGTCGATGCCGGCAGGGATCGTGACCCGGAGGGTCCGGCGGCGCTCGGTCCGCCCGTCGCCGCGGCAGGTCTCGCACGGCGTCTCCACGATCCGGCCGTCGCCGTGGCAGCGGGGGCAGGCCGTGACGTTGACCATCTGGCCGAGCATCGTCTGGCGCACCGACCGGACCTCGCCGCGGCCGTTGCACTGGGGGCAGGTCGTCGACTCCGTCCCGGGCTTCGCGCCCGACCCCGAGCAAGTCTCGCACCGGCCGAGGACGGGGAACTCGATCTCCTTCTCGGTCCCGAGGACGGCCTCGGTGAAGGTGATCCGGAGGTCGTACCGGAGGTCGGAGCCGGCCGCGGGCCGTCCCCGGCGACCGCCGCCCGCCGCCGCGCCGCCGAAGAACGCATCGAAGATGTCGGCGAAGCCACCGAACCCCGCGGCGGGATCGCCCTCGACCCCGGCGCTCCCGAAGAGGTCGTAGCGCTGGCGGCGCTCGGGGTCGGAGAGGACCTGGTAGGCCTCGTTGATCTCCTTGAACCGCGCGTGCGCGGCGGGGTCCTTGTTGACGTCCGGGTGCCACTGCTGGGCGAGCTTCCGGAAGGCCCGCTTGATCTCCGCGTCGGACGCGCCGCGCGCGACGCCGAGGGTCGTGTAGAAGTCGGTCGTGGTGGCCATGCCGGCAGAAGTCTACGGAAGGACTGCCCGACGGGCCGCCCGGTCCGTCACGAGGCCGCGCTCACCCGGTCCCCACGGCACCCCCGGGCTCCGCCCAGAACGTGCCCTCCAGGCCGATCGGGAGGCTCGGGTCGTTGAAGTTCGGGCACGAGACGGTGCCCTCGATGCCTCCGGTCGGGGTGGCCCGGATCGAGGCCGTGCAGCCGAGGCCCTCCTGAATCGGGCCGTCGTGGCCGAGGCCGAGGCCATTCGACCAGAAGGTCTCGGGGAACCCGGCGATGATGACGTCGCCGAACGCGAACCCGACCCCGAGCGTCCCGTCGGCTGTCGAGAGCTCGCCGACCCCATGTGGCTCCAGCGTGTAGATGCCCAGGACGTTGAGGGCGGAATCATCAGCCCACGTGAGCACGGGGTAGAGCGGGCCCCCGGCCGGTCCGCTCTCGGACTCACCGGCGAAGACCATCGTGGCGGAGCCCTCGCCGTCGCCGGTCAGGAACATCGATGCCTCGCCGACGCTGTACTGCACGGTGGGTCCTCCCTGGACGTAGTCCGCCCAGAACTCCCCCTCGACGCCCACGTCGCCGTCGGCGACGTTCGAGCAGGAGAAGTCGCCCTCGACGCCGCCCGTCGCAGTCGGAAACATCGCGACGGTGCAAACGGGCCCGCCGGGGCTGCCCGCGCCGCCGACGAAGCCGTTCAGGAAGAACGGCCCTCCGCTCGTGCTCGTCGTGGCGTCGAGGCCCCAGGCGACGCGGACATTGCCATCGGATGTCGTCTGGATCCCGTACGGGTGGCTGCTCGTCGTCGCGATGCCAAGGAACGGGCCGCTGCCGGTGCTGTCGCCCCAGAGCAGCTGGTGCGGGTAGCCGCTCGGTCCGGCGGCATCGTCGCTCGTGAACGTCAGGACGGCCGAACCGTCGGCGTCGCCGGTCGCTCGGATCGTCGCCCCGCCCACGACGTACGCGATGCCTGGCGCCTCCGTGGGGCCCGGGCCCTGGCCGGGATCGGGCTCGGCCCAGAACGTGCCCTCGGCGGTGAACCCCCCGAGCTCCTGGTCGACGCCCGCGCAACGGACGGTGCCGTCGATGCCGTCGGTGACGGTCCGGCGCAGGTCGACCTCGCAGCCGAAGTCGAGGGCCGCCGTCGCATTGACCTGCTCACCGTTGTCGAGCCAGACGCCGAAGTCGGTCTCGAGCCCCTCGAACGGCTCGAACCGGCCGTCGGCGGTGATGAGGCCCTCGACGTCCAGCCACTGCGAGATCCCGGTCGTGCCGGACCCGGGAATGAAGACACCGTCGCTCCAGCTCGCGATGAGGAGTCCGTCCTCGCCGATCTCGCCGGCCGTCAGCGGCTGCGTGATCGACCCGGCGCCGGCATCGGTGAAGACCGTGACCGTCGCTTCGCCCGACTGGAACACGACCGGCCCGACCACCGGCACCCCGTCGGGGTCGGTCGGCAGGACGCCGGAGGCTCCGGCCGTCGACGTCCCTCCCGGGTTCGCGCTGGGCGAGGGCCCGCCGCCGAGGAGGATGGCCCCGCCGATGACCGCCACCGTGGCGACGCCGGCGACCGCGGCGGCGGCGGCGGCCGGGACCCCGAACAGCGTGAAGCCGGCTGCCGCGGCGGCCGCAGCGGCTGCCGGAGCGGCGCCGGCCGGTAGGGCCGATGGCGTGGGCGGAGGCGGCTGCGACGCCTGGCTCTGCGAGTCACGCGGGCGGCGACCGCGCTTGCCCGGCCGATCGCCGTCGGGGAGGTCGGGTCCCAGCTCGTGGGCGAGGAGCCGCGAGCCCGTCGCGACCGCGCCGAAGAGCCCGGGGCGTCGCGTCTGGGGCGCGCCGGCGAGCACCCTTGGGTCGGCGTTCAGGTTCAGGTACGCCCGGAGGATCGCGTCGAGGTGGCCGCGGTCGATGGCGTCGAGCCCGGGCCCGAGCACCGACCGCGGGAGACAGGCAAACGCGGTCCGGCCGCGGACCGTTCCGAGGTCCTCGGTGATCCGGAGGACCGCGAAGTCCCAGCCGAGCATCGCCGGCTCGATCGTCAGCCCCGGCCGATGGCGCACGGCGACCGCCGCCCCGAACGGCCCGCCGACGGCCTCGGCCGAGGCCGCGGTCGCCTCCACGTCGCGCGCTCGAGCCGCGATCTCCCGCGCCGGTGCGATCGCCTCGGCCTGCGGCAGCTCGACGCCGAGCGCGGCGTCCCCCATGACGTAGCGGTCGACGAGGGCCAGCGCCGCCGCCTCGACCCGGCGCTGGAGCGCCGCCCGGGCAACGGCCCAGCAGCCCTCGAGGAGCTCCTGGCCGGTGATCGTCCGGTCGGCGGTCCGCCCCCGGCGGTCCCGCAGGCGGATCCGCGCGGACCGCCCCGCGGCGTGGAGATCGGCGCCGACGACGCCCTGCACGAGCCAGCCGAACCGGTCGCGGGCCGGCTCGACGTCGATCACGGCGCGCCGCGGCAGCGGCCGCTGCCATGGCGACGAGCGCACGGCGCGCTCGACCGCGAGCGTCGCTCCAGCGGCGAAGACGATCGCCGCTCGCAGGCGATCCCCGTCCACGAACTCGCCGCCGAGCTCGAGCCGGCCGGGCCGAGGGCGGACGAGGAGGCCCGGCGACGCCGGGCCGTCCATGAGCAGGAGCAGCGCCGGCCCGAACGTGTCGGCGAAGCGGCGGGCGACGCGCTCCTCGGTGCCCGCGGCGACCGAGACGCTCAGGTGCGTGGAGTAGCCCTCGAGCCGGAATCCGTCCGGGAGCGCGCGAACGAGCGCTCGGCGGCCGCGCCACGCGGCGGCCGCGGCCCGATCGTCGGCTCCGGGCGCGAGCGCCACCGGGGCGATCGCGAGCTCGGCCTCGGCGCCGTCCGCGGTGATCGAGC
>DASUMJ010000039.1:0-6450 GCA_036277775.1 Candidatus Limnocylindrales bacterium | reverse complement strand
CGAGGCGCCGGGGGTCGCGCCGGCCGCACCCCACGAGGCGGCCGGGGCGCCGGCGGGGGAGACCCCGGCCGGGGAGCACCCGCACGACAAACCGCGGGCGCTCCAGATCCTCTCCACCGAGCACTGGAGCCTCCTGACCGCGCGTTCCCTGGCCTACAACGAGGCCTTCAGTCGGGCCGGGATGTTCCTGTCGTTCCTCTCGGCCACGCTCATCGTCATCGGTCTCATGGTCGCGTCCGATGCGTTCACGGATGCCGTCCTGCCGGTGACGGCACTCCTCCTCGCCGTGGATCTCTTCGTCGGCCTGGCGACGATCGGACGCCTTGCGAACGCCGGGAACGAGGAGTTCCGGGCCCTGAAGGGCATGAACCGGATCCGCCACGCCTACTCGGAGATGGTCCCGGGCATCGAGCGCTACTTCGTCACCTCGATCCATGACGACGGCCTCGGCGTGCTCTCGAACTTCGGCGGTACGCAGAGCACATCGACCTGGCTCGGGATCGTGTACGGCCTGACGACCACGGTCGGCATGCTGATGCTCGTCGTCGGCGTCATCTTCGCGGCCCTGCTTGGCGTGGTAGCCGCGGGGCTCGGCGCATCGGTGGCCGGGGCCATCGCCGTCGGGCTCCTCGGGTTCCTGGCCATCTTCGTCGGCTTCGCGGTCGTCGGTGAACGGATGGTTATCAGCGCCGTCGAGGACGCGGACGTGCTGTTCCCGACGCCGCGGAAGGACGGGCCACCGGCCTGACTTCCCGGTTCGGTGCCACCCCGCACCGGACCATCGGGCGACTCTGCAGCCGGCCGCGCTCCGCCTAGCCTCCGGGCCATGCACCTCCGGGGGAAGCGGCTCGCGTGGCTCGTCGTGCCCGTCATCGCAGTCGTCGCCGTGGCGGCGGCGATCTGGCCGCGCTGGACCCCGGCCGATGACGGGCGCCGCTCCGCGCTTGCGACGGCCGGTGCCGGGCGCGGGTCCGGCGAGGTGACGGGCCTGGGCGCGCCCACGGGGTCGGGCGCGGCGGCGACGGAGCCGCCGACGGCCGCGCCGGGAGACGCCGGTGCGTCGCTCGACCCCTCCGCGGGGCCGACGATCAGCCCGACGACCGCGCCACCCGTCGCTCCCACGACCGCGGCGACGGCGACCGCGCCGACGGCCGGTCCCACCGCTCCGCCCGCGACGCCGGGGGCCACCCCTCGTCCACCGACCTCACCGCCCTCGACCCCCGCCCCGCCTCCGACGACCGCGCCGCCGACCCCCGCCCCGCCGACCGCGGCTCCGGGCGGCACGCCGCCGCCGCTCTCCGCGTGCGCGGTCTTCCCGTCGACGAACGTCTGGAACCGGCGGGTGGATGGGCTGCCGGTCGCCGCGAACAGCGCGACGATGATCGCCGCGATCGGACTCGGCGCCTCGCTCCACCCCGACTTCAGCGATGCCGGCGGCTACGGCATCCCGTTCAACATCGTCGGGGCCGCGACGCCGCGATCCACGGTCAGCTTCCAGTACGACGACGAGTCGGATCACGTCGGCTACCCGATCCCTGCCGCCCCGCTGATCGAGAGCGGGAGCGATCGCCACCTCCTGATGGTCGACACCGACGCCTGCGTCCTGTACGAACTCTTCGCCGCCTCGAAGAGCGGGAGCAGCTGGTCCGCCGGGTCCGGGGCGGTCTGGAACCTGGGCTCGAACGCCCTCCGGCCGGCCGGCTGGACGAGCGCCGACGCGGCCGGGCTCCCGATCCTGCCGGGCCTGGTGCGGTACCCGGAGGTCGCCGCCGGCGTCATCCGGCATGCGATCCGGTTCACCGCCCCGCAGACCTGTGACGGCTACGTCTACCCGGCCCGCCACGAGGCCGGCAGCGGCTCGTGCGCAAGTCGCCCACCCATGGGCCTGCGGGTTCGGCTCAAGGCGTCGGTCGACATCTCGGGGTTCGGGCCGCAGTCTCGCGTGATCCTCGTCGCACTCCAGCAGTACGGGATGCTTCTCGCCGACAACGGCTCCCCCTGGTACATCACCGGCGCCCCGGACAGTCGATGGGACGACGACGAGCTCCACGACCTCGGCCAGCTGGAAGGCTCCGATTTCGAAGTCGTGGACACGACCGGATTCGTGAACGGGTAGTCGCTCGCTCGGCCGCGTTGCGGGGCGGAGGGGGGCGTGCCTGAGGGGCATCGAATCGTGCGTCCCGTGCCAGATGCGACGCGATCCCGGCGCGAAGGTCCCGGACGCGTGCCTGCCAGGCATCGAATCGTGCGTCGCGTGCCCGATGCGCCGCGCGCCCGGCACATCGGGCACGGTCTCGTGCCTGCCAGACACGGATGCCCGGCCTGCCCGGGCGCCGCCTCGGGCCGGCCGGCCCACGAGGACCGATGACGCAGGATCTCGTGCCCGGCAGACATGGCGGGCGGCCCGCCGATCTCGACGGCCCGCCGCCGGCCCCCGATCAGGCGAGGTCGAGCCGCATCAGCCAGCGCGGCAGCCCCGCGCTCCTGGCGTCGGTCAGCACGACGCGCCGGAACCCGGCCGCCTCGAACGTCGAGGTGAACCCGACGAACGCGAACGAGGTCGAGACCCGCGCCGTTCCCGGGTCGATCGGGTAGGCCTCGACCGCCGGCGCGCCCATGCTCCGGGCGTACGCGACCGCGCCGTCGAGGAGGGCCCGCGCGACCCCGCGGCGCCGGAAGCCGGCCCGGACGACGAAACAGCCGATGGACCAGACCGCCACGTCATCGACGCGCGGGATCGTCCGCGATCGCACGAGCCGCGGCATCGCCGCCCGCGGGCCCAGGCCGCACCAGCCCACGGGCCCGCCGTCGAGGTACGCGACGACCCCCGGCGCGAATGCCCCGGACCGGACCTGCGATTCGAGCGCGTCGCGGTTCGCGCCGGCCGCCGCGCGCCCGAACGCCGAGCCGCCGGGTGCGCCGTCCGCGCCGCGCCAGGCCTGGCACCAGCAGCCGCGCTCGCCGCTGCCGCCGAGGAGCGTCACGACGTCGTCCCAGGCGTCCGCGGTGGCCGGCCGGATCTCGAGCTCCTCGGGCGCGATCGGCTCGCGTCTGGCCGCCACGATCAGGCCCGGCCGACGGCCCGCTCGGCCATCTCGGCCCACGGGCCGAGGAGGTCGTCCCGCTCGTCGGGCTCGATCTCGTCCCACAGGATCACCGTCGCGACGGCGAGCTCGAGCGAGGCGAGGAACCGGACCCGCTCCTCGGCCGAGGACGGGTTCGAGCGGTGGAGGAGGATCGCGTTCGCGCCGCCGAGGGCTTCGGTGGCGACCCGGACCGCGAACTCGCGGAAGTCGCCGAGGGCCGCGAGGACGGCGGCACGGCGCGACCCACGGCCGATGAGCTCCTGGACCCGGGCGAGGGCCTCCTGCCGCTCGTCGGCGTCGTGCGACGCGGCGGCGAACGCCGGGTAGACGCTCATGTCGAGCTGGTGGAACGCGTCGGCGAAGCGGTCGAGCCGGGCGCGGGCCGCGCGCGGCAGCTGGTCGGTCGGGTTGGACGGGTCGGTCGAGGTCACCGACCCATCATGCCCCGGCCGCCCGAACGCTGTCTTCCAGGACCTCCAGCGCGTGGTCGACCTCGTCGGCGGTCGTCACGAGCGGCGGGATGATCCGGGCCACGTTGGCGTACGACCCGGCGGACAGGATGATGAGCTTGCGTTCGAGGGCCTCGGCGAGGACCCGCTTCGCGAGGTCGGGATCCGGGTCGGGCGTCCGGCCGTCACCGGTCCCGGGCCGCACGAACTCCATCGCGACCATGCAGCCGAGCCCCCGGACGTCGCCGATCGCCGGGACGTCTGCCGCGAGCTCGCGAAGGCCGCCGGCAAGCTGGGCGCCGCGGGCCCGGGCGTTCGCCACGAGGTCCTCGTCCTCGATGACGTCGAGGGTCGCGAGGGCGGCGGCGCACGACACGACGTTGCCGCCGTACGTCCCGCCGTGGGTCCCCGGCGGCAGCTTCTCGAGCAGGTCGCGGTGGGCGAGGATGCCCGAGAGCGGCATTCCCGACGCGATGCCCTTGGCGATGACGAGGATGTCCGGCTCGACGCCCCAGTGCTGGACCGCGAACAGCTCGCCGGTCCGCCCGAACCCGGTCTGGACCTCGTCGGCGACGAGGAGGATGCCGTGCTCCCGGGTGATCTCGCGGAGGCGGGGCAGGAAGGTGGGGGGCGGGACGATGTAGCCGCCCTCGCCCTGGACCGGCTCGACGACGATCGCCGCCACCCGGTGCGGGTAGATGACCTGGTGGAAGAGCAGGTCGAGGTCGGCCTCCCAGGAGCACGTGCAGTTCGCATCCGGCGCGTGCGAGCCGCTCGCCGAGCGATAGCAGTACGGGAACGTCGTGTGGTAGACGCTCCCCGGCAGGGGCTCGAACGCCGCGCGATAGACGTCCTTGGCCGTCGTCATCGCCATCGTCTGGGCGGTCCGGCCGTGGAAGCCGCCGCGGAAGGTGATGATCACCGGGCGGCCCGTGGCCACGCGGGCGAGCTTCACCGACGCCTCGATCGCCTCCGCGCCGGAGTTCGAGAGGAAGGCCCGCCAGGGTCCGCCCGGCAGGAGCCCCGCCAGGCGTTCGTAGAGCCGGAGGCCCGGCTCGTGGTAGACGATGTTCTGCTGGCCGTGGAGGAGCTTCGCGGCCTGCGCCTGGATCGCGGCCACCACCCGCGGATGGGCGTGTCCCGTGTTCGTGACGCCGATCCCGGACGAGTAGTCGAGATAGCGCTCGCCGGACGGGGTGACGAGCCACGAGCCCTCGCCGTGGTCGACCTCGATGTTCGTGATCCTGCCCCAGACCGGGGGCACGACACCGTGGTCGGGGAACGCGTGGGCCGGGTCGGCGGCGCCGGAGGTCGTCATGGCTGCTCCTGAGCTCGGGCGGATCGGTCGGGACGGCCGCCCGACACGCGTCAGACGGGGCGGGTGGCGGCGGCCTGTCGCGCGCTCCGATTCTGCAGCACCGTGGAGATGACGACCAGCAGGATCGCTCCGACGAAGATCGCCGTCCCGATGACGTGGATCTGCGGCGGCAGGCTGTTCCGGATGCTCGACCAGACCCAGACCGGGAAGGTGTTCGAGATCCCGGAGGTGAAGTTCGTGATGATGAAGTCGTCGATCGACAGCGAGAACGCCAGGAGCGCCGCGGCCATGATGCCGGGGAAGATGAGCGGGAAGGTGACCCGCCAGAAGGTGTTCCACTCGTTGGCCCCGAGGTCCATCGCCGCCTCCTCGAGGCGGCGGTCGAAGCCGGCCATCCGGGCCCGGACCGTGACGATCACGTAGCTGATGTTGAACATGATGTGGGCGACGAGGATCGTCTGGATGCCGAGGGGGAAGAGCGCGCCGCCGGTGAGCGACTTCCAGGGCTCGAACGCCGTCCCGACGAAGAGCGTCAGGAGGCTCGCACCCATGACGATCTCCGGGGTTGCCATCGGGACGAAGATCAGCGAGCCGACGGCCCGGTTGCCGCGGAAGTCATAGCGCGCGAGGGCGAGCGCGACGAGCGTCCCGAGGACCGTCGCCACGATCGTCGAGCCGATGCCGACGATGAGGCTGTTGACGAGCGCCTCCTGGAGCCCGAGCCGCTCGAACGGCCGGGCCCATGCCCCGAGCGAGAAGTTGCCCCATACGAAGTTGAACCGGCCGGGCGGGTCGTTGAAGGAGAACGCGATCATCACGAAGATCGGCGTGAGGAGGTAGAGGATCGCGATGACCGTGAAGAGCGGGACGAGCCGGTGGTTGATCCAGGCGGCGATCGCCCGGGCCCGGCTCGGCGGCCGCTCCGTTGCCCGCCCGGTCCCTCCCACGAGACCCGTCGCCGCGCTCACCCCGCGCGTCCTCCGGCGAGGCCCTCGGCGCCGAGCGCCCGGGCGTAGAAGAAGATCGAGATGAGGATCGCGCCCATGAGGATGAACGACAGGGCCGCCGCGATCGGGTAGTCGTTCTGCTCGAGGAACCGGCTCTGGATGACGTTGCCGATCATCCGCGTCTGCGTGTTGCCCAGGAGCTCGGCGTTCACGAAGTCGCCGACCGCGGGGATGAACGTCAGCAGGGACCCGGCGAAGACGCCCGGCAGCGACAGGGGCAGGATGACGCGGATGAACGACTCGGACAGGAACAGCGTGCCGATGACCGCGCCCACCACCAGGCCGCCGAGGGCCCAGACAAGGACGTCGTACTCGAATGCCGCCGCCAGGCCCCCGGCGAGGACCACCCCCACGATGGCCCCGGCGAACGTGCCGGCGGGCCGCCATGGGCCCGCGAAGAGGTCCTTGGCCGCCTCGACGAGCCGTCCGTCGAGCTTCTCGAGCGAGACGTAGATCGGCAGCGTCATGAACGGCAGGAAGTTGTAGGTGAGCCCCGCGATCACCGCGAACGGCGTCGCGAGCAGCCGCCCGTCGTCGGGCAGCACCGCGATGGTCTGCAGGAAGCTCGTCACCGGCCCGTTGTCGGAGAG
>DASUMJ010000038.1:0-2065 GCA_036277775.1 Candidatus Limnocylindrales bacterium | reverse complement strand
CTTCCGCCGCGAGGGCGATGCCGGCCTCCGCGGCGACGAGCCCCAGGACCCCGGGCGTGCCGGTGAGCCAGCCCGCGATCCCGTCGCGGCGCCTGAAGCGCGGCCCCATCGCGAACTGCTCCGTCTGGGCGAACCAGCCCTGGATCGGCGGTCGGAGCTCCGGCTGGAACTCGCGCCGGACGTAGAGGTAGCCGGGCGCGCCGGGCCCGCCGTTCAGGTGCTTGTACGTGCAGCCCGCGGCGAGGTCGACCCCGGCCGCCTCCAGCGCGACCGGCACCGACCCCGCGGCATGGGACAGGTCCCACAGCACGAGCGCACCAGCCTCGCGCGCCCGGGCGGTGATCGCCGGGACGTCCGCGATCGCCGCCGACCGGTAGTTGACGTGCGACAGGACGAGCAGCGCCAGGTCGTCGTCGAGGATCCGCTCGACGTCCGCGAGCCCGATCCCCTCGACGGGATCCTCGTCGATCCAGCGGATCGTCAGGTCGCGCTCCGCGGCGAGCCCCTCGATGACGTAGCGATCGGTCGGGAACTCGGATCGTGTGATCGCGACGGCGTGCCGGCCCGGCCTCGCGGCCACGGCCGCGGCGGCGAGCCGGTAGAGGTTCACGGTCGTGGAATCGGTGACCGCGACCTCGCCGGGCCGCGCCCCGAGCACGCCCGTGGCGAGGAGATCCCCGACGCGGAGCGGAAGGTCCAGCCATCCATCCTCGCTCCAGCCGCGGATGAGCGCGCCCGCCCAGCCTTCCCGGGCCACCCGCTCGACGGCCTCGATCGCCGCCAGCGGCGGGCGCCCGAGCGAGTTGCCGTCGAGGTAGACGAGCTCCGGATCCGGGATCAGGAAGCGGGCTCGGAACGGACCGAGCGGGTCCGCGGCATCGAGCTCGCGGGCGCGTTCTGGGCTCGTGGGATCCATCGGGGTGAGTCTACGGGCGACCCGTCGTCACCCGCGGACGCGACCTGCTAGGCTCCGGGCCGTGACGAGCATCATCGACGCGCCGCGCTACCTGTTCACGTCCGAATCGGTGACCGAGGGCCACCCGGACAAGATGTGCGACCAGGTCAGCGACGCGATCCTCGACGCGATCATCCGCGAGGACCCCGACGCCCGCGTGGCCTGTGAGGCGGCGACGACGACCGGTCTCGTCATCGTCCTCGGCGAGATCTCGACGACCACGTACGTGGACTTCCAGCAGGTCGTCCGGGAGACCGTCCGGGACATCGGCTACACCCGCTCGGACTACGGCTTCGACTACGAGACCTGCGGGACGCTCGTCTCGATCAAGGAGCAGTCTCCGGACATCGCGCTCGGCGTCGACGCGGCCCTCGAGGTCCGCGGCGAGAAGGTCCAGGTCGCGGAGCTCGGCGCCGGCGACCAGGGGATGATGTTCGGGTTTGCGTGCCGCGAGACGCCGGAGCTTATGCCGCTCCCGATCGCCCTCGCGCACCGGATGGCGCGGCGCCTGGCCGAGGCCCGGAAGAGCGGCCAGCTGCCGTACCTCCGGCCGGACGGCAAGACCCAGGTCACCGTCGAGTACGAGCACGGCGTCGCGGCCCGCGTCCGGACCGTCGTCCTGTCGGCCCAGCACGATCCCGACGTCCGCAACGAGCGCCTCCATGGCGAGCTCGTCGAGTGCGTGATCCTGCCCGTCATCCCCGCCGAGCTCCGGCTGAAGGACCCGGTCATGCACGTGAACCCGACCGGACGGTTCGTCGTCGGCGGCCCGATGGGCGACGCGGGGCTCACGGGCCGGAAGATCATCGTCGACTCGTACGGCGGGATGGCCCGGCACGGCGGCGGGGCGTTCTCGGGCAAGGACCCGACGAAAGTCGACCGCTCCGGCGCGTATGCCGCGCGGTGGGTCGCGAAGAACGTCGTCGCGGCGGGGCTCGCCGATCGCTTCGAGCTCGAGGTCGCCTACGGGATCGGGATCGCCGAGCCGCTGTCCGTCTCGATCGAGACGTTCGGCACCGGCCACGTCCCGGACGAGACGATCAGCCGGCTCATCGACCGGCACTTCGACCTCCGCCCCGCGGCCATCATCTCGGCGCTCGATCTCCGTCG
>DASUMJ010000037.1:0-3019 GCA_036277775.1 Candidatus Limnocylindrales bacterium | reverse complement strand
GAACCTCCCGCTCGACCGGCGTGGTCTCGAACCGGCGCACCGTCCGGCGCTTCATGACGAGCTCGGCGAATTCCAAGGCACACCTCCCGATCGATGGTGACACGTCGGCGGCCACGTTCCGGCTCCAAGGCGATGAACGCGTGGCCCATCCTGACGACTCATTGGGGCTGACCCGCGCGCCCGCGGGTCGGCGCGGATCCGCCGCATCGATCCGTTGACGGCCGGCGGCGCCGCGAACGGAGACTGAGCAGGGTCTGGCAGGCGGGGCGAGTTTTCGGTAGCATTCGAAAAACCCCCGGAGGACCTGACCCGTGGCGAAGTATGTCTTTGTGACCGGAGGCGTGACCTCCTCACTCGGGAAAGGCATCACCGCCGCCAGCATCGGCCGGCTGCTGAAGGCCCGGGGTCTCAAGGTCTCCATCCTGAAGCTGGATCCCTACATCAACGTGGATCCCGGGACGATGTCGCCGTATCAGCACGGCGAGGTCTTCGTCACCGACGACGGGGCCGAGACGGACCTCGATCTCGGCCACTACGAGCGGTTCATCGACGAGAACCTGTCCCAGCTCTCCAACGTCACCACCGGCCGGATCTACCAGGCCGTGATCGCCAAGGAGCGTCGTGGCGACTACCTCGGCGGCACGGTCCAGGTCATCCCCCACATCACGAACGAGATCAAGGAGCGGATCGGGCGGGTCGCCAAGGACGGCGACCCCGATTGCGTGATCGTCGAGGTCGGGGGCACGGTTGGCGACATCGAATCCCTGCCGTTCCTCGAGGCCATCCGGCAGATGCGCAAGGACGTCGGCCGGGCAAACGTCCTCTACGTCCACGTCACGCTGCTCCCGGCCCTCGCCGCGACCGGCGAGCTGAAGACGAAGCCGACCCAGCACTCCGTCAAGGAGCTCCGCGGCATCGGCATCCAGCCCGACGTCATCGTCCTCCGCTCGGACCACGAGGTCCCCGACGAGATCCGCGAGAAGATCGCCCTCTTCACGGACGTGGCGACGGATGCGGTCATCCCGGCTCCCACGGCCGAGACGATCTACGAGGTCCCGCTCCAGTTCGAGGCCTTCGGCCTGGGCCGGCTCGTCGTCCGCGAGCTCGGTCTCGGCGACCCGGACGTGGCCCCGAATCTCGACGGCTGGCGCGTGCTCGTCGATCGGATCAAGCGGCCCAAGCCCGTTCTCGAGATCGCGCTCGTCGGGAAGTACATCGAGCTCCCGGACGCCTACCTCTCGGTCACCGAGGCCCTCCGGCACGCGGCCTGGGCCCACGAGGTCGACGCGAAGGTCCGGTGGGTGGACTCGGAGGCCCTCACGACGGACAACCTCCACGAGCAGCTCGACGGCGCGGCCGGGATCCTCGTCCCGGGCGGGTTCGGGCATCGCGGCATCGAGGGCAAGGTCCTCGCGGCACACTTCGCGCGCGATCACAAGGTGCCCTACCTCGGGCTGTGCCTGGGCCTCCAGTGCGCGGTGATCGAGTTCGCCCGCGAGGTCATGGAGACGAAGGACGTCAACTCGACCGAGTTCGACATGTTCACCGACAACCCCGTCATCGACTTCATGCCCGACCAGCGAGAGCTCGAGGACAAGGGCGGCACGATGCGCCTCGGGCTCTACCCGGCCAAGCTCACCGCCGGCTCGAAGGCCGCCGCGGTCTACGGCCAGGAGGTCATCTACGAGCGCCATCGTCACCGGTTCGAGGTGAACAACCGCTACCGCCAGACGCTTGAGGCGGCCGGGATGCTGCTCAGCGGCCAGTCGCCCGACGGCCGGCTCGTCGAGATCGTCGAGCTGCGCGACCATCCGTGGTTCGTGGCCAGCCAGTTCCACCCGGAGTTCAAGAGCCGGCCCGAGCGGCCCCACCCGCTGTTCGACGGGTTCGTGACGGCGGCGCTGGCGGTCCGAGCCGGGCGCGAGCCGGCGTTCGGGGTGCGTTCGAACGGATCGCCCGCGCCGGCCAGGTCCGACGACACGGTCCCCGCGAGCTCCTGACCGTCGGCCGCCGCGATCCCGGTGATCGTGGCCAGTTCGACATGGGGGGACGGTTCGGTCGGGTATCGATGGCGCCGCGGCCCGCTTCCGCGTCGCTCGGTGGCCGCTTCACGCTCACCTGGAGGCGCCGCAGGCGCCGAGTGCGGCCCGGGCTTGTGGCGGACCTGGCCTTGTTGTCCTGGGATGTCGGTGTGGCCAGGTTGGCGGGACGGCTGACCTGCTGCCGGGCCGCTCCCTGGGTGCGGCGTAGAATCGGGCCCAACCATCCGACGCGTTGCCGCGTACCCCTGGAGTGCCCAACATGAAGCTGTTCCTCGACACCGCTGACATCGAAGAGATCCGGACGGTCGCCCGCTGGGGCGTCCTCGACGGCGTCACGACGAACCCAACGCTCTTCGCCAAGACCAGCGGCCTGACCTACGACGAGGTCCTCAAGGAGATCTGCACGATCACGAGCGGGCCCGTCTCCGCCGAGGTCGTCGCCGAGGACGTCGACGGGATGCTGAAGGAAGGCCGCCACTTCGCGAAGATCGCCGACAACATCGTCGTGAAGGTCCCGATGTCGGAGACCGGGCTCGAGGCCATCAGCCGCTTCGCGGCCGAGGGGATCTCGACGAACTGCACCCTGATCTTCACCGCGAACCAGGGGCTCCTGGCGGCGAAGGCCGGCGCCTCGCTCCTCTCGCCGTTCGTCGGCCGGCTCGACGACATCAACGAGGAGGGGATGATCGTCATCCGCGAGCTCGCGGACATCATCCGGTTCCACGAGATCGATTCCGAGGTCCTGTCGGCGTCCATCCGGCATCCCCGTCACGTCACGGATTCGGCGCTCGCGGGCGCCCACGTCGCGACGCTGCCGTTCAAGGTCTTCCAGCAGATGGTCCGCCATCCCCTGACCGACAAGGGCATCGTCCAGTTCCGGAAGGACTGGGACGCGGCGCGCGAGGCCATGGCCGCTCCGGCGAAGGGCGCAAAGGCGAAGGGCCGCGCCACGGGCTGATCTGCCGCTGGCCAGCGCT
>DASUMJ010000036.1:0-10823 GCA_036277775.1 Candidatus Limnocylindrales bacterium | reverse complement strand
TCCTCGCGGTCGGGCGCACCGTCATCGACCTCCAGCCGCCCGGCGCCAAGGAGCTCGTCGTCTCGCTCTTCGGGACCGCGGACAAGCTGGCGCTCGAGGTCCTCGTCCTCGGCGTCGCCCTCGTGATCGGCGCCGGGCTCGGGATCCTGGCTCGGTCCCGGCTCGGGCTCGCCCAGGCGATCCTCGGCGGGTTCGTCCTCGCAGGGTTCGTTGCCGGGCTCCAGGAGCCCGCGACGCAGCCGACGCTCGCCGCGGTCGCGGCGTTCGCCGAGCTGGCGATCGGGGCCACGCTCCTCGGCCGGCTCGTCCGACTCGCGGTCGCCGGAGAACCGGGCCGACCCGGCGCCGGGGCGCGCGCCGCCCTCGGCTTCGGCACGACCCCCGACTGGGCCCGCCGCCGCCTCCTCCTGACCGGCGGCGGGCTCGCGTTCGCATCGATCGCAGCCGGGACCGTCGGCCGGATCCTCCTCGTCGGGCAGCGGACGCCGGCGCCCGGCGGGGGGCCGGTGGCAGAGGTGCCGGCCGAGCTGCCGCCGGGCGCCGACCTCGAGCTCGACGGCCTCACCCCGATCGTCGTCCCGAACGAGGACTTCTACCGGATCGATACCGCGCTCCTCGTCCCGAACGTCGACCGCGACGCGTGGCGGCTGCGGATCCACGGCATGGTCGACCGCGAGGTGACCCTGTCCTATGCCGACCTCCTGGAGCTCCCGGTCGTCGAGCACTACGTCACGATCGCCTGCGTCTCGAACCGGGTCGGCGGCGACCTGATCGGGAACGCCCGCTGGACGGGAGTGCGCCTCCGCGACGTCCTCGACCTCGCCGGCGTCCGGGAAGGGGCGACCCAGCTCGTCGGCCGCTCGGTCGACGACTGGACGGCCGGGATGCCGGTCAGCTGGATCATGGACCCGGAGCGCGAGCCCATGATCGCCCTCGCGATGAACGGCGAGCCGCTGCCGCGCGAGCACGGATTCCCGGCGCGGCTCATCGTCCCGGGGCTGTTCGGCTACGTCTCGGCGACGAAGTGGCTGAGCGAGCTCGAGCTCACGACGATGGAGGCATTCGACGCCTACTGGGTGCCGCTGGGCTGGGCGAAGGAGGCCCCGATCCTGACCCAGTCGCGGATCGACCGGCCCCGTCGCGACGAGCGGATCGGCGCGGGCCCGTACGCGATCGCGGGGGTCGCGTGGGCGCCGGACCGCGGGATCCGACGGGTCGAGGTCCAGGTGGATGGCGGCGAGTGGCGGGAGGCGACGCTCTCCGAGCCGATCTCCGACGCGACATGGGTCCAGTGGCGGGTCGACTGGGACGCGACCGCGGGCGACCACGAGGTCCGCGTCCGGGCGACCGACGGCAACGGCGAGACCCAGACCGAGACGCCCACCCGCCCCGACCCGGACGGGGCTCGGGGCTGGCACACCGTCGGGTTCTCGGTCGGTTGACGGCGGACGTCGCGTCGGTGGGGCGACGCGCCGGAATCCGCTAGAGTCGAGCCGTGCCACGCCGCGCGTTCGTCTTCGATCCCCCCGACCGGTTCGTCGCCGGGACCATCGGCGCGCCGGGCAACCGGACGTTCTTCCTGCAGGCCCGCGAGGGCGGACGGGTCGTGAGCGTCGTCCTCGAGAAGGCCCAGGTCGCCGTCCTCGCCGAGCGCCTCGGGCGGCTGCTCCTGGAGCTCGACCAGCGAGGGATCGCCGAGCTGGAGCCCGTGAAGCTGCCCGACGACGTGGCGCCGCTCGACGAGCCGCTCAACGAGGCGTTCCGGGCCGGGACCCTGACGCTCGGCTGGGACGGCGAGCGCGACCGGATCCTCATCGAGGCCCGGGCCCAGACCGAGGATGAGGACGACCCGGAGGAGATGGAGGCGCTCGAAGATCTCGAGGACGACCCCGACGGCCCGGACCTGTTCCGCGTCCGGATCTCGGCCGAGGCCGCTCGGACCTTCGTCGAGCGGGCGATGCGCGTCGTCCGCGCCGGTCGCCCGCCGTGCCCGCTGTGCGGCAACCCGCTCGACCCCCAGGGGCACATCTGCCCCCGCCGGAACGGCCAGTACGTCCACTGAGCCTCGCGCCGTGGGCGCGTCCCGGGCCGCACCCGCCGACGGCGATTCCCGCCCGGCCGGAGCTGACGGCGCGTCTCGCGCGGCCCCGATCCGCACGACCGATGCGGCCACGCTCGCGGCGCTCCGCGACGGCGAGCTCGACGTCCTGGGGCGGCTGCCGGGGTCGTCGAACCAGGCGCTCGTCGTCCTCGTCCGCCACCCGGCGCTGACGGCGCCGATCCACGCCGTCTACAAGGCGACCCTGGGCGAGCGGCCGCTCTTCGACTTCCCGACCGGGACGCTCGCCCGGCGCGAGGTGGCGGCCTTCCTCGTGTCCGAGGCGATGGGCTGGGCGATCGTGCCGCCGACGGTCCTCCGGGAAGGCCCGTTCGGCGAGGGGATGGTCCAGGAGTGGGTCCACGGCGATTCGTCGGTGGATCTCGTCGAGCTCGTCGTCGGCGACGATCCGCGGCTCCGCCGGATGGCGGTCTTCGACGCGATCGTCAACAACACGGACCGGAAGGGCGGCCATATCGTCCCGATGCCCGACGGCCACCTCTTCGGCGTCGACCACGGGGTGACGTTCTCGACCGTGCCGAAGCTCAGGACCGTCCTCTGGGGCTGGATGGGCACGCCGTTCGACGACGACGAGCTGGCCGGCCTCGAACGGGTCCGCGAGGCACTGCGCGGCCCGCTCGCCGCGGGGCTGCGCGAGCTCCTCGACCCGGCCGAGGTGACGGCCACGAAGCGGCGCGTCGCGTCGCTCCTGCGCTTCAAGCGCTTCCCGCGCCCGAACCCGGACTGGCCCTCGATCCCCTGGCCCGCGTTCTGAGGCGCCTCGCGACCGGCGACGTCGGCTCGCCGCGACCTGCGCCGGTACGGCTCCTCGGCCGCCGGGCGATCCGGCACGATACGCGGTGAGGAGGACCCGTGAGCTCGGCCGATCAGCTGCTCGCGCTCGACGTCGGGACGCAGAGCGTCCGCGCCCTGCTCTTCGACCCGCGCGGCGCGCTCGTCGCCTCCGGCCGCGTCCCGATCGAGCCGTACGTCTCGCCGCAGCCTGGTTGGGCGGAGCAGGACCCCGAGGTCTGGTGGGCGGCCATCGGCGAGGCGTGCCGCCGACTCTGGGCGGATCCGGCCGCTCGTCCCGACGCGGTCGCCGGCGTGGCCCTCACGACCCAACGGGTCACGATCGTCGTGGCCGACGAGGAGGGCCGCCCGCTCCGGCCGGCGATCGTCTGGCTCGACCAGCGCCAGACCGAGGGGCTGAAACCGGTCGGCGGCCGCTGGGGCGTCGCCTTCCTCGCGGCGGGCGTGACCGAGACCGTCGCCCGCTTCCAGGCCGACGCCGAGGCCAACTGGATCGAGCGCCACGAGCCCGATGTGTGGCGCCGGATCCGGCGATACGGGGTCCTCTCGTCGTGGCTCACGGCCCGCCTCGTCGGCCGGTGGGTCGATTCCTCGGCCGCCCAGGTCGGCTACCTGCCGTTCGACTTCCGGCGCTCGCGCTGGGCCGGCCGGCTCGACTGGAAGTGGGAGGTCGCCAACTTCGACCGGGCGTGGCTCCCGGAGCTCGTCGATCCGACGGCGACGCTCGGCGAGCTGACGCCGGGGGCCGCGGCACATCTCGGGATCGGCGCGGGCCTCCCGCTCATCGCGTCGGCCGGCGACAAGCAGGCCGAGGCCCTCGGGGCCGGCGCGCTGAGCCCGGAGGTCGCTGCCCTGTCGTTCGGCACGACGGCCACGATCGGGACGACCCACCGCCGCTATCTCGAGGCGATCCCGCTCGTCCCGCCCTACCCGGCCGCGATCCCCGGCGCCTGGTTCGTGGAGCTCCAGGTCCTCCGCGGCTTCTGGATGGTCGAATGGTTCAAGCGGGAGTTCGGGGCGTCGGAGATCGCCCGCGGCGAGGCCCTCGACGTCCCGCCGGAGGCGCTCTTCGACGAGCTCCTCGCCGCCTCCCCGCCCGGGGCGATGGGCCTCGTCCTGCAGCCCTACTGGATGCCCGGCGTCCGCTACCCCGGGCCCGAGGCAAAGGGCGCGATCGTCGGCTTCGGCGACATCCACGGCCGGGCCCACGTCTACCGGGCGATCCTCGAGGGCCTCGCCTACGGTCTCCGCGAGGGCGCCGAGCGGACCGTCCGCAAGAGCGGCGTCCCGATCCGCGAGCTGCGGGTATCGGGCGGCGGCTCGCAGTCCCGGGCCGCCGTCCAGCTCTTCGCCGACGTCTTCGGCGTCGCGGCGTCACGCCCGCACACCCACGAGGCCGCCGGGCTGGGCGCGGCCATCGACGCGGCGCTCGGGCTCGGGCTCCATCGCGACCCCGAGGCCGCGGTCGCCGCGATGGTCCGGGTGGGCGAGCGGTTCGAGCCGGCGCGCGACGCGAGCCGGGTCTACGACGACCTCTACCGGTCGGTCTACCTGCCGATGTACGACCGGCTGAAGCCCCTCTACCGGGAGATCCGCCGGATCACCGGCTATCCGCGGTGAGGATCGGCCGCTCGAAGACGAGGAGCCGCCACAACCCGACGCTCGTCGGCGGGCCGGCGGGCTCGAGGCCGGCACCGCGCGCCGCGGCCACGACCCGGGCCTGGGGATGGGCGTAGGCGCGGTAAGCGTTGCGGGTCAGGCGGTACCAGGCGTTGCCGAGCGCGAAGACCGCCCGAACCGGCCAGGCATCGGGCGGCATCGTGATCGCGAGCCGGCGGCGCGTCCGGGCCGCGGCGAGCCCGACGAGCGCATCCACGTCGCCGTAGCAGCACACGACCCTGTCGAGGGCCACGAGGTCGGCCGCCTCGATGCCCGGGGCCAGCGTGACGAAGTCGCCGTACTCGAATCTGACGCGATCGGCCAGGTCGAGCCGCTCGGCCTCCGACCGCGCAGCCTCGAGATACGGCCGCGAGGCGTCGACGTCGGTGACCCGGGCGGCGCCGCGGGCGAGGAGCTGCTGGTGGACCGCGCCGACCCCGCCGCCGATGTCGAGGACCGTCCGGCCCTCGACGCCCGTCCGGGCGAGGGCCTCGGCGATCGCGCGCGACGCTCGCCCCGGTCCGCGCCGCCGGTACTCGCGGAGCTCACGTTCCGCCAGTCGCCCGTCGAAGGCGCTGTCGTAGCAGGAGCCGCAGCACGATTCCGGCATGGGCGCACTCTAGCCGAACGTGTCCCCCGCGAGACGTGGGAAGCTGCCCGTGCGTTCCGGCTCCGCCCTAGGCCCGGACCTCCTGGCGCATGAACCAGACGTACGCGGCGGCGAAGCAGATCGCGGTCATCGCGAAGAGCGCGACGACGTGCGGCCAGACGAGCAGCAGGCTCTGGTCGAACGACAGGAGCTGGCCGCCGGCCTGCTGCTGGGCCTGCCACTGCTGGAGCTGCCCGATCGTCGCCGGGGTCGAGACCGTCGTCTCGGTCGGGTTCAGCATCACCCGCGAGGCCTCCTGGTAGAGGGTGAGCGGGAGCAGCCGGAGGATCGACTCGGAGAGCGTCGCGAGCGCGAGCTGCTCCTCGACGCTCGTCGCGCTCGCGATCGGGGCCACGATGCCGGCGATGAGGCCGACGATCAGCTGGCCGAAGATCGCCACGAGGAGCCACACGCCGAAGCCGACGAGGGCAGCCGTGGCGGCCCGCCGGATCGTGACCGACAGGAGCAGCCCGAAGGCCAGCCAGAGCCCCACCCAGACCACCGAGAGGGCGACCCAGGTCAGGACCCGGAGGACCTCCTCGATCCCGGGGACGAGCCCGAGCCGCACGATCCCGAACCCCGAGATCACGCCGACGACCGCGACGAGGACGATCGTGATGACCGCCAGGCCGGCGGCGAACTTGCCGTTGACGACGTCGTCGCGGTAGATCGGCTGCGAGAGGAGTCGCGGCAGGGTGCCGTCGGCCCGCTCGGCGTTGATGGCGTCGAAGGCGAAGGCGACCCCGAGCAGCGGGGCGACGATCCCGACGAAGCCGAAGACCGGCGGGATCGGGACGTCCTGCGGCGCGTAGAGGAACAGGACGAGGAACGCGAACCGCGTGTCGTCGAACGACGAGGCGGCCGCCCGGAGCGCGTCGGACGCGAAGTAGAGCGGCACGATCGCCGCCGCCCCGAGGACGACGAGGAGGATGTAGAACCTGGCGCTCCCGAGGTGATCGGAGAGCTCCTTCGCGGCGACGACGCGCCAGCCCGACGACGGGCGCGACCGCTCCGCGCGGACGGGCTGGGCGGCAGCGGGTGCCTGGGCCTCGGCGGTCATGCCACCACCTCCTCGCGCACCGCGCGGCTGCCGAGACCGGCGACCGCGGCCCGGTAGATGTCCTCGAGCGACGGCTCGAGCTCCCGGAGCGACGTCAGCCGGAGCCCCCCGCTCGCGGCGGCGTCGACGATCGCCTCGCGAACCCGCGCCGAGGCGTCGATCGGCCGGACGACGAGCCGCCACGTCCCGGTGTCGGGGTCGAGCTCGGCGGCTTCGACGCCCTCGACCCGCCGGAGCGCGGCGGACGGGTCCGCCCCGCCGTCGGCGAAGGTCGCCTCGAGGTGCGCCGCCCCGTCGCCGAACGTGCCGGCCAGCTCGCCGACGGTTCCGACACCGATGAGCCGGCCGTCGGCGAAGATCCCGACCCGGTCGCAGATGTGCTGGACCTGGTCGAGGAGGTGGCTCGACAGGAGCACCGTCATGCCGCGCTCCCGGACGAGCCGCCGGAGGAGCTCCAGGATCTCGACGACGCCGATGGGGTCGATCGAGGCGGTCGGCTCGTCGAGGATCAGGACGTCGGGGTCCTTGAGGAGCGCGTCCGCGATTCCGAGGCGCTGGAGCATGCCGCGGCTGTAGGTGTCCGTCCGGCCGTCGGCCCGGTCGGCGAGCCCGACCTGGTCGAGGACGAGGTCGATGTGCTCCTCCGCCTCCCCGCGGTCGAGGCCGTTCAGCCGGGCGGTGTAGCGGAGGTTCTCCCGGCCGGTCATGTTCCCGTAGAAGCCGACGGAATCGGGCAGGTACCCGACGCGTCGCTTCACCTCGAGCGGATGGCGCGACGGATCCAGGCCGACGACCCGGGCGCTCCCGCCGCTCGGCTCGGTCAGCCCGAGGAGCATGAGGATCGTCGTCGTCTTGCCGGCCCCGTTCTGGCCGAGCAGGCCGAAGATCTCGCCCGCCCTGACCTCCAGGTCCAGGGTGTCGACGGCGATCCGCTCGCCGTAGCGCTTCGTGAGGGCGCGGGTCCGGATCGGCGCTGACGAGGACGACGCATCGGCGGCGTGCCCGGAGCGCCGCCGCCGGATCGGCCGTCCGGTGGCGGTCGTCATCGCGCTACCGCCGGCCGTAGCGCTGGAAGACCCACCACACGCCGGCGACGACGGCCACGATGAGGGCCGCCCCGATGACGCCCCAGAGGAGAGACGTCTCGACCGTGTAGCGGATCTCCATCGTGTCGCGCGTGGAGGCGTCGCCACTGGCGGTGAACGTGATGTTGTAGTCGCCCGCGATGGCGTCGCCGGACGGCCGGACCTGGGCCGTGACCTGGACGGTCTCGTCGGCAGCGATCGAGGCGATCGTCTCCGGCTCGAACGTGATCTCCCAGTCGGACGGGGCCGACGAGGTGAGCCGGACGTTCGTGACCGGGGCGGTCCCGGAGTTCGTCACGTTGATGACCATCGGCGAGGTCGTCCCGGCGGCACCGCGGCTGTTCAGCGGCCCACCGCCCTGGGTCGTGAGGGCGAGGTCGTACGAGCCGGTCACCTCGACCTGGAGCGCGCCCGAGATCTGGCGCTCGCCCGCGACCGCGACGACCGCGATGTCGTACGTGCCCGCGGCGGCGTCAGGCGGCGGCTCGGCGGACACGGTCACGCCGGTGCTCGATCCGGCCTCGATGATCGCGCTCGCAGCCTGGGACTGGCCGGTGAGCGTCGCCTCGACCGTCCAGCCGGTCGGCGCCTGGGCGTTCACCGAGAACGTCAGGTCCTCGGCCGTGTCGTTCGAGAGCGTGAGGTTGAAGTTGAACGTCTGGCTCGACGGGCCGCGCAGGCTCGGGAAGTCCGTGACGAGGGTCACGTCGCCCGTCGCGTCGGCCTGGACCCGGACCGACAGCGGCAGCTCGACGAACTCGCTCCCAATCGTGCCCCGGAGGGTCATCCGGGTCGTGCCCGCGGCGTCCGCGGGAACGTCGACGTCGACGCGGACGGTCTCGGGATCCGTGCCGTTCGTCTGGACGGCATCGATGACGAAGCCGCCGCCGTGCAACGAGGCGTTCCAGGTGTCGGGCGCCCCGGTCAGCGTGAGCTCCACCCGCTCGGGCGTCGAGGTCTGGACCTCCACGTTGAAGCTCACGTTCGCGCCGGGCGCCACGACGACCGCCGGATACGGCGTCGTGATTGTGAGGTCCTGGGCGAGGGCCGTCGGTGCGGCCACGGCAAGGGTGACGGCCGCGGAGGCCAGGGCGGCCCCGAAGCGACGCAGGGTGCGATGCCGCCTGCCGGACCGATCGGCCCGGGTGCCATCCGACGTTGCGCGGGCCCACGGCCGCGGGCTCACGATGCTCATGCGTCTCCTCCACCGTCGTCCGAAGATCGAGTCGTCGCGGAGCGCCAGGTGGCGCCAGCCGCGTCGCCGGCACGCCGGGTCCCGCGCGGGGACCGCCTCCGTCGAGGTGCCGTGCGCTGCGGAATCTGCCCTGCCCAGCCCGGGAGCGCAACTTCCGATCGATGAAGGCTCGGTTGCGAGACCTGAATCGAGGGTGCGGGCCCGTCGGCACCCGTATCCCGGGCCGTGCGCGGGCAGCGTCGGGACCTTCGGCCGGTTGACAGGTTCGCGGCGCTGCCCCCATGCTCTTGGGGACAACACGACCCGCCGAGACGGCCGCAGGTCAGAGCATCGACCGAACGAATCGAACGGAATCGACTCGCTCCCGCGATCGCCGCCCGGGTTGACCATCGCTCGACGCCGCATCATCACGCGACGTCGCGCACCACCTGACCGCCGCACGCGGCCCATCACGCCACGTGCCGCGGCGAGAAAGAACCCTCGAGATCATGCTTTCGCGTTCCATGCAGACGTCCGTCGTCGGACGTTCCGCCACCATGCGCCGCCTTCGACGGCGTGCCACCGGCTCCGGCCGGCTCTACTGCTCGACGAACGGCTGCGCCAGCTTCCTGGCGATCGACGTCGACCGCCACGAGGCGATCTGCCCGGTCTGCGGCTTCCGCCGCCAGCTCGGCTGACCGCCGCTCGGCCTCGCGTCGCCAAGCGCGACGCGGTCCGGGCACCGCAACGCCCGCCGGTCCCGGCCGCCGCTCGGCGATGATGTCCCGGTGACCGCCCCGGCCGCCGTCCTCGACCGCGCCCGCCTCGCCTCGCTGATGGCGCGAGAGCAGGCCGACTTCGTCGACCGCCACCCGAAGGCCCGGGCGCTGCACGAGCGCGCCACCCGCTCGCTCCTCGCGGGCGTGCCGATGAACTGGATGGTCCGCTGGGCCGGGGCCTTCCCGCTCTATGTCGACGTCGCGGCGGGCGCCCACTTCACCGACGTCGACGGCCACGACTACATCGACTTCTGCCTCGGCGACACCGGCGCCATGGCCGGCCACGGCGCCGCGCCCACCATCGCAGCCGTCGAGCGCCAGCTCCGCCGCGGGATCACGACGATGCTCCCGACCGAGGATGCGATCTGGGCCGGCGAGGAGCTGACCCGGCGGTTCGGCCTGCCGTACTGGCAGTTCACGATCACCGCGACCGACGCCAACCGCTTCTCCCTCCGCCTTGCGCGTCACGTCACGGGCCGGCCGCTCGTGGCCGTCCACGACCGCAACTACCACGGCACCGTCGACGAGACGTTCGCCTGGCTGGCGGCCGACGGCCGGGTCGTGTCCCGGGACGGGAACATCGGGCCGGACGTCGACCCTTCGCTGACGACCCGGGTCGTGCCGTTCAACGACCTCGAGGCCCTCGAACGCTCCTTGTCGGATCGGCAGGTCGCGGCCCTGCTCATCGAGCCGGCGCTCACGAACGTCGGGATCGTCCTGCCGGAGCCCGGCTACCTCGAGGGCGTGCGGGAGATCACCCGCCGCCACGGGACGATCCTCATCCACGACGAGACGCACACGATCTGTGCCGGCCCGGGCGGCGTGACCGGCGCCGGCGGCTACGAGCCGGACATGCTCGTCATCGGCAAGACGATCGGCGGCGGCATCCCCGCGGCGACGTACGGGATGTCGGCCGAGGTCGGCGAGCGAGTCCTGGCCACCGTCGACGAGGAGCACTCCGACGTCGGCGGGATCGGCGGCACGCTCGCCGGCTACGCCCTCTCCCTCGCGGCGGTCCGGGCAACCCTCGGCGAGGTCCTCACGGCCGAGGCGTTCGACCGGATGATCCCCCTTGCCGAGCGCTGGGAGGCGGGCGTGAACGCGGTCCTGGCGCGCCATCGGGTGCCGTGGCACGTGACCCGACTCGGGGCACGGGCGGAGTACCACTTCATGCCGAACCGGCCGCGCGACGGGATGGAGCAGTGGGCCCACGCCGACGCCGAGCTCGAGCGGTTCCTCCACCTCTGGGCGATGAACCGCGGGATCCTCATGACGCCGTTCCACAACATGGCGCTGATGTCGCCGGCGACCACCGAGCCCGACGTCGATCGCCACACCGAGGTCTTCGAGGCGGCCGTCGTCGCGCTGTTCGGGTAGCCGGCCTGGGTCCGGCCGGCGCCACCATGCGTGGCAGGCATGACACCGTCCGCGACCCGCGTCCAACATCGCCGCGTCACGCCTCGCCGCCCGGATCCGTGCCGGCCAGACACGGCGTCGTGCGTGGCG
>DASUMJ010000035.1:0-14085 GCA_036277775.1 Candidatus Limnocylindrales bacterium | reverse complement strand
ACTCGCTGCCGGCCCGGGTCGCGGAGGTCATCCAGAAGCTCGACGACTCGGGTCGCGGCCTCATCCTCGTCGGCGCCAGCTGGCTGCTGACCGTGGGACCGCCGGTCGTGGCCGCGGTCGTCATCCGCTTCGGCTACATTTTCGAGACGAGCGAGGAGCTGCTCCGGACGGTCGGGATCGCGGCGACCGCGTCGTTCGCGGTCCAGGCGATCGGCCTTCTCGTGGGGCTGGCCGTCATCTGGCACGTGGAGGGGCTCTTCCGGGCGCGCGCGGCGGCGTGAACCGACGGCGGCCGGGGGCGGTAGGCGATGGCATGAACGGGCTGCCGGCCATCACCATCGTCCTGCTCGGGCTCGTCGCGGTCGCGTGCGGCCCGTCGCCGTCCGCGGTGCCGGCGACATCGCCGCCCGCGTCGACGGCGGCCCCGTCCACCGCCGAGCCGTCCGCGAGCGGAGGTGCCATGGAGCTCGTCGCCTCGTCCGAGCCGCTCCCGCCCGGGCGCTACACGCGGACCGGCTTCCGTCCGCCGGTGACCTTCGAGGTCGACGGTCCGTGGTTCGGCGTGCAGCTGTTCGACGGCTTCTTCGACGTCCAGCAGGACGTCGGCACGCCCGACGTCATCGCCGTGCAGTTCGCGACGCCGGACGCCCTCTACGGTGCCGACGGCGTCGCGGTCGAGCTCACGGACCCCGGCACGGCCGCGTCGATCCTCCTCGAGAACCCCGGCCTGACGGTCGTGGAGACGAGCGCCTCCCGGATCGGCGGCCTGGAGGGGCACCAGGTCACGGTCGAGAACGCCGGCGCGATCGATGCCCAGGTCATGCGCGTGCCGCCCGGCCCGCTCACGATCCTGCCGGGCCGGCGGCTCTGGATCGCGTTCTTCGACACGCCCGACGGGATCCTCGCGATCATGGTCGGCGGCTCGGTCGCGGCCTGGGACGATGCCCTGCTGACCGCCGAGCCGGTCCTCGAGTCGATCCTCGTCGGCGACCCGGGCTGAGGGCCGAGGCGGGCACGACGGCTGGGGCCGCGCCGCGGGGCCGGTCGCGAGTAGCGCCCGCGCCTTGACTTCGGAGCGCATCCCGTCTTGACTCCGCGTTGCGTCGGTCCGTGCGCGCGGGACTGACGGGAAGGGGCGCCGATGGCGATCGTGCGCGGCGGCAGGGCGGGATCGGGGCTCGATCGGGCGCTCGACCACGCCCAGCGGGCGGAGCTCGACGACATCCTCGAGAGCGGCGAGCTCTACCCGGGCGAGCGTGACGAGTTCCCCGAGCCGTACGGGCCCTACGATCCCGCGGCCCGCCCGTGGCAGATGCCCTTCGCCGTGCCCCGCACGCCGCCCGCGTCCGCGGAGTCCCTGCCGGACGCGCTGCGCGGGCGCGGGGACCCGTCGCCCGCCCAGGCCGTGAGGGCCGCTGACGGCGACCCAGCGTCCCGCGCCGCGCCCGCCGCCGCCGCTCCCGCCGCGCCCGCCGCCTGCCCCGCCACGAACGCGGAGCGCGCCCCGGCCTACCGCGAGAAGCTCGGGGAGCGCCGGGCCGCCAAAGACGCCGATAGCGACGTGGCGCGGGCACGGTTCGACTTCCGGTTCCGCGACGAGCTGACCGGCGTCGTCCTCATCCACGGGGTCGGGCGGCAGCTCGCCGGCTCGACGCTCCTCGACTGGACGCGGCCGATCATCACGCTCCTCGGCGACGCCGCCCGGTTCGACGCCGACCGGCCGCCGGCCGAGCGCCGGCTCAAGCCGCTGGCCGACGGCCCACGGCCGGTCGACGATCCGGTCTTCCGCTCGAGCATCGACTTCTCGGGCGAGACCTTCCCGGTCGTCCAGCTCCGCGTCCCCGGCCGGACGGACGTCCCCGACACGGACCCGCGCGCCGACGAGCGCCGCTGGCTCGTGACCGAGACGTGGTGGGCGGCCCGGGTCACGCCGCCGACCCTCCAGGCGATGATCGGCTGGATCGGGGAGGAGGGCGGCCTGAGCCGGATCCTCCAGGGGGTCCAGGAGCACATGCTCGGGCACGGGATCCTCGGGCACGCCGCGCGGTGGAGCCTCCAGGCGGTCGTCTCGGTCGTGGTGGCGTTCGCGATGCTCGTGTTCGCGGTCCTGCTCGGGGTCACGCGGCTGCTGCCGATCGGGCCGCTCAGGGACTTCGTCGCGCTCCAGGCCGCCTCGAGCTGGCTGACCGGCAACTTCGGCGGCGCCCGGACCCTCCTTCGAGACCCGGCCCAGAGCGCGAACGTCCGGGGCCGGCTCGTCGCGACGATCAAGGCGCTCCGGGCCTACGGCTGCCGTCACATCGTCATCGTCGGCCACAGCGGCGGGACGATGGTCAGCCTCCAGACGCTGACCGATCCGGCCCATCCGCGCCTCCGGGTCGACAAGCTCATCACCCACGGCGAGGCGCTCAACCTCGCCTGGCGGATCGAGAACGAGGACCAGGATGCCGAGCGACCGAAGCTGCCGCGCGGGCACCGGATGGCCGGCGACATGGCGACCGCCCAGCCGCGGCTCGTCTGGCGCGACTTCTGGGCGACCCACGACCCGGCATCGAGCGGCCCGCCGGTCCTCCCCGAGGGCATGACCGATCCCGGCGCCCCGCGCTTCCTCGCCGAGCGCGTCTACAACCGGATGCGGATCAGCGAGGACCACAACGTCTTCTGGGACAACGACGAGCACTACCTCATCCCGCTCATCCGCGAGATCGATGCCGTGACGACCGACCGGTCGAACTCGGCGTTCTACAGCGACGCGGCCGAATCCGCGGTCCGGGCTCGGCGCAAGGAGCGGGTCGCGCTCCTCGGCCTGTGGCGCCGGGCGACGCTCGCGCTGCCGGTGATGGCGATCCTCGCCGCGCTGCTCGTCAACGCCGGCGGTGCGCTCGGCGATGCCGCCCGGCTGGCGCTCGGGGCCTTCGAATCCGTGCCGTTCCACGCGGAGCTGACCGCGGCCGGGCGATCCCTCCACGCCCTCGGCGACGCGAAGATCGCCGGCTGGCTGCCGGACGCGCTCACCTGGCAGCGCTGGTACGACCTCGGCAGCTTCGTCCTCCAGCTCGCGTTCCTCGTGGCGCTCGTCCTGGCGGTCGTCCCGGGGCGGCCGGACCGGCTCTGGCTCGGGCGGCCGCGGGCGCGGGCGGTGCTCCTGGCGTTCGACGTCGCGATCGGGGCCGGCGCGCTCGCGGTCATCGCGGTCTGGTGGCTGTTGACCGTCCTTCCCGAGGGCCAGATCGGCGACCTCCTCGGCCTCGTCCTCGGTTCGGGGCTGCCGGGCCTCGTCGTCGTCGCGGGCGGGCTCATCGGGATCGGCTGGCTCGGCCGTCGTGTCCGGGCGGCGATCCGGAGGCTCGAGGGCAGCCAGGGCTACCCCGATCGGTTCCTCCGGGACGCCGTCATCGTCGCGTCGGCGATCTTCCTCGCGGCCGTCCTGCTCGTCCTCATCGCCGCGATCGTCGGGGTCGTCCTCGTGTTCGCGGGCAATGCCGCGGTCCCGCGCTCGGACGAGATCCGCGAGCTCGTCCTCGGCTCGATCGTCGTCCTCGTCGCCTTCCAGCTGATCCAGCGCCTGGGGATCTGGCGCTGGGACGCCTGGGACGTGCGCGAGCGCCGGGCCCTCCGTCGCCGGCCGCTCGATGCCCCATTTCGCGGCTGGGCCTACTTCCTCGCCGCCGCGCTCGTCGGGATCGCGGTCCTCGGCGCGCTCATCGTCGCCCTCGCCGGCCCATCGGGCTGGATTGCGGCGCTCGGCGGGCTGGTGCTCCTCGTCGTCGTCCTCAGCGTCGGCAAGGACGTCGTCGACAACGACGTCGACACCGGCGAGCCCTCGGTCGTCGTGCCGGAGGTCAAGGGTCCCGCCGCCGGCGAATCGGCGAGCTGAGCGACGGGGATCCAGCCGCCTCGAAACGGCGTAGGGACGGGTGTCGTGACTCAGCGGAGCGTTGAGCCTTGCACCCCGACAGGCAGGTGGTTGGCATGAAGGAGACGAGCCTCTACGAGCGACTCGGTGGCGCGTTCGCCATCGCGGCGGTCGTCGACCAGTTCAGCGACGCGCTGATCAAGAACCCGATCGTGGGCCAGCAGTCGGAGAACGCCGCGCTTCGGGAGTGGCATCGCAACAGCCTCGATCGGCTGGCCGGCCTGAAGTTCATGCGGACGCTCTGGGTCTGCGCGGTCTCGGGCGGACCGTTCTCGTACACCGGCACCCGGCCGGGTGCGACGGCCCTCGGCCTCGAGGCGGCGCACCGAACCCTCGCGATCTCGCCGGCGGAGTTCGACGAGGTCGCGGCGGAGCTCGGCCGGACGCTCGACGCCTTCAAGGTGCCGGAGCTCGAGAAGGGCGAGGTCCTGGCGGCGTTCGCCGCGCACAAGGACGAGGTGACCGAGGGCTACCGCGCCCCCGCCATGGCCGCGCGCTGACCGACCGCCCGTTCGGGCCGATCGGCCCACGTCGAACCGGATCGGCGGCACGGGTGCGAGGGCCTCGACCTCGCCTAGGGTGAGGCCATGGCAACCATCACCCTCACCCAGTCCCGGGCTGTCTCGCGCGCCGGAATCCGGCTCGCCGGGCTGCTCCTCTTCGTCCTCGCCGCGCAGTTCATGACCGTGATCATGCTCGCGGCATCGATGGCCCCCGGATACGACGTCGCCGGCGGCGCGATCAGCGATCTCGGCACGATCCCCGAGACCGCGATGCTCTTCAACGTCTCGCTCGTCGTGGTCGGGATGCTGAACCTGGCCGGCGGCTGGCTGCTGTACCGGTCCACCGGCCGCGGCTGGATCCTGCCGGTGTTCGCGATCGCCGGACTCGGTGCGGCTGGCGCCGGCGTGTTCCCGCTGAACTCGAGCGATCTCCACGGGCTCTTCGCGCTCGTCGCGTTCCTGTTCTTCAACATCCAGGCCCTGGCCTCGGCGAGCCTCGTCACCGGGCTGATGCGCTGGGTCTCGTTGGGCGCCGGCCTGCTCGGGATGGCCTACGTGGTGATCATGGTGGTCGGCGACAGCGGCAACGCGGCCGTCTTCGGGCCGATCGGCCACGGTGGCGCGGAGCGGATGATCGTCTACCCGGCGATGCTCTGGATGATGGCCTTCGGCGGCTACCTCATGGGCTCGCGCTGGGACGGCGAGGCCTGAGTCGAGCATCGCGCGGCCGGCGCTGATGGACGAGGCACTCTTCGCCTGGCGTGACTTCTACGGTGCGGTCGCGAACGCGAGCGCAGCCCTCGTCGGGCTCGTCTTCGTCGGGCTGTCGATCCGGCTCACGCGATCGGCCTTGCCCGCCTCGGCGAAGGCGCTCGCGCTCGTCTCGCTCGCGAACCTGCTCTATCCGCTCTACGTCTCGCTAGCCATGCTCCTGCCCACGGGCGCGCCGGGCGTTCAGGCCACAGCACTGCTCCTGCCGGCGGCCGTCTGCCTCCTCGAGCTCGCCGTGGCCTTCCGGCTCGAACGCCGAGCACACGACGTCATCAGCCGACCGAGTGCCGTGTATCGGTACGTCTTGCCGCTCGCTGCGTCCCTCGTCCTCGTCGCCGGCGCGCTCGGACTCCTCGCAAGCGCCGAGGTGGCGCTCTTCGCGCCGGTGGTCTTCATCGGCGTCATGTTCGTCGTCGGGTCGCACAACGCGTGGACCCTGCTGCTCACATCCCTCGAGGGGGATCGCTGACGACACGCCGGCGAGCGAGCTCCCGCGGCCCGGCGAAGCCTCGGTTCTGCGACGCAGCGGCACCACGTCAAACCAATGACGTGGCTCCCACGCGGGGCTTCGGTTCCATCTTCGATGCGGCCGGGAAATATGGAACCCAGGCCCCCCTGCGGGCCACTTCCTCCTCGAACGGCCTCGACGCCGTCAGTCGTCATCGAGGGAGGTCTGAAGTGTCTGCGTTCCCGCCCTGGCGCCCCGGATCGGCAAGCACGGGTATGGCCCGAGTCCTGCCGATCGCCGTGGCGGCACTCCTGCTGATTCCGGCCGGCGTCGCCGGCAAGTCCTTCGACGCCTGGGGTGCAGCCGTCCCTGAAGCCGGCGTCAACACCGCGGCGGCCGAGGGCTGTCCCATCGAGTCGCCCGACGGCCTCAGCCTGTACATCGCCTCCAACCGCGCGGGCGGGACGGCGAGCCCCGACCCGAACGACATCTGGGTCTTCCATCGCGAGTCCATCGATGGGCCGTGGGGCCCGGCCGAGAACCTCGGTCAGCCGGTGAACTCGACCTTCGCGGACTACTGCCCGACGCCACTCCGTGGCAAGGCCCTGCTCTTCGTCTCGAATCGGCCCGGCGGCTGCGGCGGCGGCGACATCTACCTCGCCCGGAACAACCCCGCCCACGGCTGGGGCGTCCGGCACCTCGGCTGCGCGGCCGACGGCTCGGGCCCGAACTTCCCGGGCGGCGAGTTCGGCCCTTCGCTCGTCGAGACCGACGAGGGCACGTTCCTCTTCTTCTCCAGCGACGGCTTCACCACCGGCGGGCCGCAGGACATCTACATGAGCCGCCAGCTCGCGGACGGCAGCTTCGCCCCGGCGACCGCCGTCACGGAGCTCAACTCCGCGGCCAGCGACTTCATGCCGAACGTCCGTAAGGACGGCCTGGAGATCGTCTTCAACTCGAACCGCGCCGGCGGGTTCGGCGGCCAGGACGTCTACAGCGCGACCCGCGCCTCGACCGCCGACCCGTGGTCCTCGCCGGTCAACCTCGGCTCCGCGGTCAACACCGGCGGCAACGAGACCCGCTCGTCTTTGTCATGGGACGGCCGGCGGCTCCACTTCGGCCGGGACGGCGACATCTTCGTCAGCTCCCGCTGACTCCATGGGGCTTCCCATGGAGGCCCCCGTCCTTCGCCACGCACGAGACAACGAGGAGAAACGACATGCTTCGCACCACGCTCGGACGGGCCCTCGTTCTTGGGCTCATCGGCGCCATCGCCTCGATCGGGATCGCCGCGGCGACGCCGGGGTCGGCCGCGGTCGGGACGATCCTGGGGGTCGGGACCCTCCCGGCCGGGGTCAAGATCCACACCGACGACCTGAAGCTCTCGACCCGTGACGACGTCCAGGTCGTCACCCAGACCATCACGATCGCCCCCGGCGGCCACACCGGCTGGCACAGCCACCCGGGACCGGTGTTCGTGACCATCACCGCCGGGACCATGACGTTCTACGACGCCGACGACCCGAGCTGCACCCCCGGGACCTACGCGACCGGCGACTCGTTCGTCGACCCGGGCGGCGGCCACGTCCACATCGCCCGGAACGAAGGCGCCGTCAACCTCGTGCTCTACGCCACCTACCTCGTTCCGGTCGGCGCGGCGATCCGAACCGATGTCGCAGACCCCGGAACCTGCCAGTTCTGAGCAGGAGCTGAGCGGCAGCACCTTCGCCAGCAAGCGTTGACGCCGACGATCCCGTCGGACACCGAGGCGGCGCCATTCGGCGCCGCCTCCCCATTTCATGCCCGCGGGCGCGGGACCCTCGACCCGCGCCCGCGCGGCGCCGCCGCCGGACCGGTGAGCGGCGCCTCGCCATTTCGCGCCGAAGATGGAACCATCTGCCTTGCGCGGGGGCACATCATGAGTACCGCGGCACGTCGCCGCGTCCCAGGCGGGTGGTGAGCGTGCGCGATCTCGTGGTTCGGGCGCGGGGAGGCGATCGTGATGCCTTCTCCGAGCTCGTCGCGCGATCGATCGGGCGGCTCACCGCGGTCGCGCGGATGATCCTGCGGGACGAGTACGCCGCCCAGGATGCCGTCCAGGAGGCGTGCATCGAGGCGTGGCGATCGCTGCCGGGCCTCCGCGAGCCGGACCGGTTCGAGGCCTGGATGCGCCGGCTCCTCGTGCGTTCGTGCTTCCGGACCGCGCGCCACCGCCGGCGCAGCGGATCGATCGAGGTCCGCCTGACGCCCGGCGACGAGCCGGCGGTCGCCGGCGCCGAGCGCCACCTTGCCGTCCATGACCAGCTGGAGCGCGGCCTCGCCCGGATCCCGGCCGACCAGCGCGCCGTGGTCGTCCTCGTCTACTACCTCGACCTGCCGCTCGCCGATGCCGCGCAGGCGATGGACATCCCGCTCGGGACGGCGAAGTCCCGGCTGAACCGCGCGACCCACGCGCTCCGGGCGGCCATCGAGGCCGACGATCGGGAGCCGATGCGCGTCAGGGAGCGGATCGCATGATGAACGACAGGTTCGCGGCCGGCCTTCGGCAGCACCTCCTCGACACGGCCGACGAGCGCCCGGCCGAGGGCCAGCTCGCGGCGGTCATCGAACGCGTCGCGATCACCGCGCAGCGCCCGCCGCTCGCGGTGCGACTGGCCGGGTTCCCCGGCCGGATCGGTCCGTTCCCGTCCACGGCGCTGCGCTGGGGGCTCATCGCCGCCGCGCTGCTCGGCGCGACCATGGCCGCGGCGATCCTCGGCGGCGGCGGCGGTCCGGTCCGGTCCACCGTCTTCGAGGGGACGTGGACCACGATCGATCCCGACGACAACAGCCGGATGACCCTCGTCGTCGCGGCCGGGTTGACACCCGTCGTCCACTTCGAGGACGCCCTGTCGACCGGTGGCGCGTGCGTCGAGGACCCGGTCAAGGTCTTCACCGCCGACGGCACCGCCAAGGTCGCCGGCAGCCTTCTCGTGGTGTCGTTCCCCGACGGCGGCGGATGCGGCCTGAAGCGCGTCGACATGGGGGCCGGGTACTACGAGTACGACGAGGCCACCGACGGCATGACCGACGCCAACGGCCTCGCCTGGTTCCGGGCGCCCGAAGACGGAATCCTCCCGACGCAGGCGCCGCCGGTCGAGTCGACCCCGATCACCGGTTGCCTCGAGATCCCCGGCGGCGAGTGGGGCTTCGACGTCGGAGGCGTGGTCGCGTTCGCCACGTTCCCGAGCAGGTGGCATGCCGTCGACAACGGCTTCCACCACATCGAGAACGGCGCGTGCGGCTCCAGCGGCTCGATGCGCATCGACATCGGCTGGGTGCCCGAGGTGTACGCCGACAGCTGCCGCTGGTCGGGCACCGGCGTGGGCCTCGGTGATCCAACCACGACCACGGCGTTCTCTGCGCAGGGATTCGAGACGACCAAATCGCCCGAGACGACCATCGCCGGCTACCCGGCCGCTCGCTTCGACCTTTCGGTGCCCGCCGCCTTCGACGCGAACGCCTGCGACATGCAGACAATCAGGCTGTGGGGCGAGGGTCCGGCGATGGATCCGGGCCTGGATGGGACGGTCCTCCTGCTCCAGGTGAACGGCGTCCCGATCGGCATCGCCGCGACGCAGGGCGCGGAGGCGACGCAGGCGGAGCTCGACGAGCTCGACGCGATCCTCGCCTCCCTGCGACTCGTGCCGTAGACCAACCGCCGAGCCGACGCGCTCGTTCTTCCCTGAGCAGCCAGAAGCACCGCGCGGGGTCCGCGCGGTGCTCTGTCGCTGCGAGCCGGTGGCCCGGGGTTCGGCACGATCAGGATCGGTCAGCTCCCGCCGGGGCGACGTGGCCGAGCACCGCGGCCGCGTGGGCCGTGCTGTCCGGACCCTTGAGCAGGTAGGCGAACATCGCGACCCAGCCCAGGCTGCCAAGGCCCAGCACGAGCAGCGCCACGAACCAGGTCCTGTCGTCGAGCCGCCAGGTGTTCCAGAGGGCGCCGAGCCACGACGCGAAGACCGCGACCGTGCCCGCCGCGATGGCGAGCGACGCGACGACGAGCGCTGCGACGGCGCCGGCTAGAGGCCCGCCGTTCACGGTGATGAGCTGTGGCCCACCGAACGAGATCGCGCCGTTCGCGAGCGCGACTGCGATGCCTGCGATCCCGATCGTGATACCTGCCACGACCGTGGTGACGGCGATGCCGAACAGGCGAGTGATCGTTGACTTCGACATTCTCATGACTCCTTTCAGGACTCAGCGCTACGCCGTGCCCGAGCGCGCTGGCCGAGGAAGAGGGCCAGGGCGCCGACCGAGCCGAGCAGGGTGAAGGCAAGCGGCGCTGCGATCGGCCGTGGCCGAAGGTCGATCGGCCCGTGACCCGGGACCGGGCCGACGACATGGGCAATCGTGCCGGCGATGCCGCCGAGCGCGACGACGGCCCAGAGGATCAAGACCGCGGCGGTCGCGATGACCTGCAGGCGCGGCGAGCGGAGCAGGGCAAGGTTGGCCACGGCAGCGCCGATCGACAGGGCGGCCGTGAGCACCCCGTACAGCTCCGGTCCGCTGCTGTGGCCAAGCGCCAGGGTGATGAAGTACTTGGTGGACCAGCCGAGGACCACGACGCTCATCAACAGCGGTCGACGCTCGGTGACGGTCCGCCAGATCGACGGCTTCGAATTGGATTGCATCGGTCAGTTCTCCGTTCTGGGACGCTCTGTTGTCGGTCGTTCGCGGATGGGAACGGCACGGCGTCGCCGTGCGATCACGTGCGCTGCCCGTGGCCGCTCGCCAGGCCCGCTGCGGGCGTCGCCATGGCGACCGCGCGGCCCCACTGCTCGGCCCGCTCGATCTCACCGGGCTCCAGCGTCTGGAGCGGCATCGGGCCGCGGCGAGCGATGAAGAAGCTCTCCGGAGACGCGACCATCTCCGCGCCGGTCCTCGCCATGGCCTTCGCGGCGGCCGAGGCCGCCGAGCCCATGAGCAGCGCCGGCCCGCGATACCGCGTGTCAAAGCACGCGACGGGAACGCCACGGAGCGACGCCGGGACGGCGTTCACGAGGTCCCGCAGGCCGGCGCTCGGCCCGTGGTTCTGGGTCGGCCCACCGACGATCAGGAGGTCTGGTCGGCCGGGGAGCATCGCGACCGCCTGCGCCGCCTCGGCGGCACCGGTGACGCTCACCTCCGAGACCGACCCGACACCGCGGGCGATCGCCTCGGCGACCTTCTCGGTGTTGCCGAACTTCGAGTCGTAGATGACCAGGGTGTTCATGGGCGCTTCCTTTCGTGCGGTTGGTCAGCACGAGGGAGCGTCCGGGCGGGGTGGGTGAGGGGTCATCACGCAGGGTTCGTTTCACCCTGCGTGATCCTGCCGGCGGCCCCGGCTCGGCGGGCGAGGGGCAGGCTGGGTGCTAGAGCAGCCCCAGCTCGCGGGCGCGAGCGACTGCCTCGGCTCGCGACGTCACGCCGAGCTTGCCGAAGACCACCCGGGTGTGGGTCCGGATCGTGTTGAACGAGACGAACAGCTCGGCCGCGATCTCCCGTTGCGAGAGGCGGCTCGGGAGGAACCGCAGGACCTCGAGCTCTCGCTGCGAGAGCTCCCAGAAGGCGGCCGCCGCGGTGTCACGCACGCGTGTCGGCCGGAGCCGCAGCACCTTCTCGGTCCGCTCCAGGCGGGCGAGCCCGTCTCCCGGGTCGGGCAGCGATTCGAGGACATCGCGCACGCGCGCGAGGAGCCGGCGGGCCGCAGTCGGCTCGTGCTGGCGGTGGCGGACCTCCGCGAGCGAGAGCCAGCCGTACGCGATCAGCTGCCAGGCGCGCAGGCGCTCCCCGAGGGCAACGCCGTGCTCGATCGCCGTGCTCGCCGCCTGGAGCTCGCCACGGCGCCCGAGGAGCGCACCGTGAACGATGTGGGCGATCCCCGCCCACGGGTGGTCCTGGAGCGCCGAAGCGGCCATCAGCGCGATCGCCTGGTCCGCGAGCGACGCAGCCGCGGCCTCGTCCTGCTCGTCGAGGGCGATGGCTGCCCGGTTCCCGAGCGAGTACACGAGGGCCGCGGTGATGCCGGCCGCCTGGGCCGTCCGGGCAATGGCCTCGTGGATCGCCCGGGCCTCGCCGGGCTCGCCCGTCCACCACAGCCCGGGGGCGAGGACCATCTGTGGCGCCAGTGCCCGGATCGGATCTGCGGAGGTGCCGGCCGCGAGGGCCCGACGGGTCAGCGTGACGGACTCCCCGAGGTCGCCCCGCAGCAGGCGGAGATAGCCGGCGACCGCGGCCAGCGGCCCTGCCGGCTCCTGGCCGTTCCGGACGACCGGTGGCGCCTGCTCCGCGAGCCGGAGCCAGCGCTCCGCCTCGTCGAAGCGCCCGGCGTGGGCACAGACGAGGGCCCCGGCGAAGCCGAGTAGCCAATCCTTCGCGGCGATCGGCTCGGGGATCGCCTCGAGCCAGCCGATCACCGTCTGCAGCTGGCCCTGGTCCACGAACACGGCGTAATGGCGGCTGACGAGCTCGGCCACGGCGGCGACGTCGCCCGCGGCGATCGCATGGTCGGCGGCATCGACGATGAGACCGGCGTCGCGATACCAGGCGCTGGCCCGGCGATGCAGTTCGGGGATGACGGCGCGACTCGTCGCCTCGAGCTCATGGAGGAGCAGGTCGCCGAACAGGTGGTGGTAGCGGTACCACTCGCGCCGGGTGTCGAGCGGGACGAGCAGCAGATTCGAGCGTTCCAGCTCGACGAGCCTGGCCGCCGAGTCGTCCCGCTCCGTGACCGCGTCGCACAGGGAACCGCTGAACCGCCGCAGGATCGAGGTCCGGAGCAGGAAGGATCGGAGCTCGGGCGTCTGGCGCGCCAGGACCTCCGTCGTGAGGTAGTCGACCAGGTAGCGGTCGTCGCCCGCGTACCGATCGATGACCTGGCTCGGATCATGCCGGCCCCGGAGGGACAGCGCTGCCAGGTAGAGGGCCGCCGGCCAGCCCTCGGCCCGCTCCTGCAGTCGCGCCACGTCCGACGGTGACAGCGCCAGCCCGAGGGCCTCGTTCAGGAAGGACGCGGTCTCCGCATCCGTGAAACGGAGGTCGCCGGCTCGCACCTCGGCCAGGTCTCCGCGGGCGCGGAGGCGACCGAGTGGCAGCGGTGGATCCTCCCGGGTCGAGAGCACGACCCGGAGCACGCTCGGCGACCGCTCGATGAGATAGGCCAGCGCACGATGGACGTCCGGGTTCCGGATGACGTGGTAGTCCTCGATGACGAGGACCACGTCGCGGCCGAGACCGGCAAGGTCGTTCAGGAAGAGCGGCAGGACGACCTGGATGAGGTCGGCGCCCGGGCTCCGGAGCGCAGTCAGCCCCCGCTCGCCGAGCCCGGGCTCCGTGCGCCGGAGGGCCGCCGCGACGTAGGTGAAGAAGCGCGCCGGGTCGTTGTCGTTCTCGTCGAGCGTCAGCCAGGCGACCGTCGGCCCATCGGGCGACGCCGCCCACTCCGCGAGGAGCGTCGACTTGCCGAATCCCGGTGGCGCGGCGACGAGCGTGAGCTTCCGCGAGTCGCCGGCGCGCAGCCCGGCCAGGAGGTGCCGGCGCGACAGGTGCTCCGCGCGGACGCGCGGGGGCGTCAGCTTCGTCTCGAGGACGATCTCCTCCGAGGCCACAGCCCGCCCGGTCGCGCCTTCAACGCTGTCCGCGGTCGACATGCCTTTACCCGCTGGCCAGGGACGCCCATCCCGGACTCTATCGCGCGATCGCGCGGCTTCAAGTGCGCAGTCCGCCCCTGGATGAATTCCGCACTGGGTGATGCGGGCTCACGCAGGTCGGTCCGAACGTCGTGGCCATGCAAACGACACGTCACATTCGGATCACCGTCCGGGGCCGGCTCAGCGCCCACCTGGCGGCAACCTTCGACGGTATGACGCTCGCGCGCCGCCCCGGCGGGACCGAGCTCGTCGGGCAGGTCGCCGACCAGGCGCAGCTGCACGGCCTCCTCACGCGGATCCGCGACCTCGGGCTGGAGCTCGAATCGGTGGTCGTCACCGATCCCGAGCCGAGCCGGACAAACAAGGAGACCTGACATGGCCACGACCGTTGTCTTCGTCCACGGCGGCTGGGTGACACCGGCCTGCTGGGATCGCTTCGTCCCGTACTTCGAGGCGCGCGGCTATCGCTGCCTCGCGCCGGCCTGGCCGGGCAAGGACCGGCCGATCGAAGAGATCCGCTCCGATCCGTCGCCCCTTGCCGGCCTCGGCATCCGCGAGATCGTCGACCACTACGCCACGGTCGTGCGCGGGCTCGACGAGCCGCCGATCCTCGTCGGCCACTCGTTCGGCGGGCTGTTCGTCCAGCTGCTCATCGACCGCGGGCTCGGCGCGGCCGGGATCGCGATCGACTCGGCGCCGCCGAAGGGCATCTTCGCCTTCGAGCCGACCGCGCTCGTCTCGCTCGGCCGGATCCTCGCGATCCCGTTCGGGTGGCGC
>DASUMJ010000034.1:0-3086 GCA_036277775.1 Candidatus Limnocylindrales bacterium | reverse complement strand
TCAGCAGGGCGTTGAGGTAGCGATGCTCGAGGGACGGGATCCGGTCGCCGTAGTGGCTGAGGAGCGACTCGCTGACGCTGTAGGACGGCAGCGGGATCATCACGTGGTCCGTCTCCGAGCCGAGCCGGTTCGAAGACAGGGCGGGGCCGAGCCGATGCTGGAGCTCGGCGAAGGTCCGGGCCATGGACGGGACACCTCGGGACGCGGCATCGCGGATGGATGGTCCGGCACTGTACGGGCGCGACACGGCGCCGCGCGTCGCGATCCGCGGGGCGGCGCGGCGCCGCCGGGGCTAGGCCACGGACGGCGGCCTAGCGACTCCCGAAGAGCATCGGCGTCAGGAGCAGCTCCATCGCCGCCCCGAAGACGAGCCCGACCAGGAGGAACGCGGGGATCATCCGCTTCCGGAGGGCCCGTCCCACCTGGCCGTCGGCGCGGTGCCCGAGGCGCTCGCGGACCGCGATCAGCGGAGCGAGGAGGCCGGCCGAGCCGTCGGCGGGCAGGCCGGCGTCGGTCGCCATGCGGACCCGGGACGCGGCGATCGCAACCTCGCCCCGGAGCCGCTCATCCGATCCCTCCGGGCCCAGGCCCTCGAGCTCGGCCTCCATCGCGGCGACGGCGCCGGGCCCGCCGCGGGCCCAGTCGGCGAGATCGAGGGCGGAGGCGCGCCAGAACCGCTCGGCCGCGGTGCCGGCCGGCATCCGCTCGGCAACCGCATGGGCGTCCGCGGGCCGCTCGGCCAGGACGAGCACCTCGGCCCGGATCCAGCCCGTCTCGGGGGTCTCGGGATGGCGATCCAGCCATGCCTCGGCGGCCCGCTTCGAGGTCGGGACAGGCGTGCCGGTCTGCGCCCGGGCCTGGGCGAGCTCGTGCTCGCCGAGCCAGCTGAAGGCCTCGAACGCCCGGCGACTCGGGCCGGGCATGGCCCGGATGTAGGCCTCGGTCGCGACGACCGCCCCGACGACGATCGCGAGGCCGAGGCCGATGACCCGGTTCGGGAACGGCAGGAAGCCGATGACCGTCCAGCTGACCGCGATGGCGACCAAGGCGGCGACGTCGGGGACTCGGAATGGGCCGAGCCGTGTCGGCTCCAGGATCGCCGCCGCGATCGTGCCGACCCGTCGCGAGCCGGGATCACCGGCCGCGGCGGCCGGGTCCGGCGCGGGCGGCAACGGATCGCCCGAGAGGGCGGCGGCCGCGCCGATGCCGACCACGAGCGCGCCACCGAGGAAGCCGGCCCAGGTGACCTCCGCCACGAACGGCATCTCTCCGGTCACGAGCAGCAGGACGTAGAAGCCCCACAGGATCGTCCAGGGAAGCGCGACGCCGGCGACGAACATCCCGGCCTGGACGCGGCGCCGACGGCGCCAGCGGTCGACGGCGACGAGCCCGGCGACGACGTAGAGCGGCAGCCCGACGAGGAAGTCAGTGCCCGCCATGAGGACCATCGTCCCGAGCGAGCCGCCGCCGGCCGCGGCGAGCAGCCCGTCGAGCGGGCCGATGGGCAGGCCCCGGTTCCGCCGCCACCAGGCGACGGCGAGGATGGCCAGGAACACGATCGGCACGACGAGCGTGGCGACCGCGACCCAGACGGCGACCGTCTCCCGTCCGATCATGGCCGGGACCTTAGCGGATCGGCCGGTCGCTCCGAACCCGTACGATTGGGCCGATGGTGCTCGGTCCCGACTCCCGTCCCGCCGCCGCCCCCGGCACGTTCGGGCTCCGGATCCTGTCGGTCGGCGAGGCGTCGCGGGTCGTCGCGTCCCTCGTCCGTGCCGACGAGCGGCTCCGCGACCTGTGGGTCGAGGGCGAGGTCGGGCGGGTCACGATCTCGACCGCCGGGCACGCCTACTTCGCGCTCAAGGACGACAAGGCCCAGCTCCAGTGCGTCTGGTTCCGCGACGATCGTGTCCGCTCGGCGTTCCAGCCGCAGACCGGGCTCCGCGTCGTCGCCCACGGCCGGGTCGACCTCTACGAGCCGCAGGGCGCGCTCCAGCTCTACGTCGAGTCGCTCCAGCCGTCCGGGGTGGGGGACCTCGCGATCCAGTTCGAGCAGCTGAAGGCCCGGCTGGCGGCGGAGGGGCTGTTCGAGGCGGCCCGGAAGCGGCCGCTGCCCACGCGGCCGCCGGTCATCGCCGTGATCACCTCGCCGACGGGGGCCGTGTGGAAGGACGTATGCCACGTCCTGGCCCGCCGCTGGCCCCTCGCACGGGTCGTCCTCGTCGCCTGCAAGGTCCAGGGGGAGGGGAGCGTCCAGAGCATCGTCGGTGCGTTCCGGCGGCTGGAGCGGCACGTCGACGAGCTCCGCCACGCCGGACGCGCCGCGGAGGCGCCTGCGGTCACGATCCTCGCTCGCGGCGGCGGCTCGATGGAGGACCTCTGGTCGTTCAACGACGAGCGGGTCGTCCGGGCGGTCGTGGCGCATCCCCTGCCCGTGGTCAGCGGGGTCGGGCACGAGGTCGACGTCACGCTCGCGGATTTCGCGGCCGATGTCCGGGCGCCCACCCCGTCCGCCGCGGCCGAGCTCGTCGTCCCGGACCGGGCCGAGTTCGCGGCGGCGCTGGCCCGCGGCGCGGACCGGATGCACGCCGCGGCCGGGCGGGTCATCACGACCGCCGCGCGCGACGTGGCGGCGGAGCGCCGGCTCCTCGACCGGCTCCACCCGGCGGCGCGGCTCGCGGCCTCGCGGGAGCGGGCCGGCGAGCTCCTCGAGCGGGCGACGCGGGCCGTCCGCGAGCGGATCGCCGACGGGCGGCGCCGGGACGAGCGGCTCGCCGAGCGGTTGCCGGTCCTCGTCGCGCGGCGGACCGCGCTCGGGGCCGCACAGCTCGCGGCTGCCGGTGCAACGCTCGCCGCGCTCGGGCCCGGGGCGACGCTGGAGCGCGGCTACGCGATCGTGCGCCGGTCGGCCGACGACGCGATCGTTCGCGACCCCGCCGAGGCGGCGGCGGGGACCGCACTGCGGGTGCGCGTCGCTCGGGGCGAGTTCCCGGCAACCGCGGGCGAGCCCTCGCCGTGACGCTCGACCTCGGTGCCCTCGTCGTCTTCCTGGGTCTGGTCGCACTCGTGGCGACCGCCGGCGTGGC